>CAMWMK010000059.1 GCA_947175295.1 uncultured Porphyromonadaceae bacterium | reverse complement strand
GCGAAACCAGAACATTTAAAACCATACTGAAATAAATATGAGAAGTTACTTGAAACTGCTGTGTGCCATATTGGCAGCGCTTACAAACCAGGCCTTTGGAGCTAACTTTATATCAGATCTGATTGAACAGGACGGTGTCAGCAAGAACATTCAGGATCCGATAACTGGATATGCCCCAATAACCGTGGCACTTACAGATCCATCCATAAGCGGAGAATGGACTCTCGAGGTGCTTGACAGAGGGGAATTCTACAGATCGGTTCCTGATCTTGAGTCTACCTACGGTCTCTGTACAATCAATCCTGAGATTCTATTGGGTCTCGTGAAGGAAGGTCTTTGGAAGGAGTATGACGCCGACCTCAACAGGGACCTGTTCTTGCTGCGGCTCTCCTTCACCGCCGACACAGGGAAGAATGAATCAGTAATCCTCAGATGGGGTCTCGTGCCTACACGTCCCGTCATCAGCGACATAACCTTCACATATGTCTATGATTGGGAATGGGACGACATATGGCCGAACGGAAACTTCACCTTTAAGGTTGAATATCTGGATGCTGAAAGAATCGAATACAATGTTACCGCCAGTTTTCTGTTCGGACCTCCGTTTTACTTCACCACACTTTATGTCATCGACTCCCCTTCTCCGGTGATAATCGAGTATGACGCCGACTGGGGAGAGTTCATACAGGTATCCGTCGGCAACAGATATGGCTCAGCCCATAGCGATATAATATGCACAACGGATTACATTACGGATCAGGAGATACTTGACAGAATCCAAGAAATCGCAGGAATCGAAGAAGTGAAGGGTGACGGGAGGAATCCGCTTGTCTCCACAGAAGACTCAACGCTGTCGTTCACGGAGCCGGTAGACGTGTCGGTCTATGACTTATCTGGGAAACAGATACTGTCGGCCGGATATACACAGTCAGTGCCGTTATCATCTCTGCAATCAGGAATCTATCTGATTTCATACAGAAACCACACAAAGACTTACAACTTCAAATACCATAAGAAATGAGAACTTACCTTATTATTCTACTGACCGCATATGTCAATGCGGTATCTTGGGCACAGCAGACCAAAATCAATTGATCCTACCCTGACCGACACTTTATCTGAAGGCAGCTAATGTCCGGCCCATCATTCCCTGACCTCCTCAATCAGCGGAGCGTCGAGATGCCGCGTCGTAGATGAGAAGTTGAGGCCAATGCGGAAGACACGCCGCCCATCGTTGCTGTAGGGCAGTGCATATTCCTTCTCATTTATCTGATCCATCGCCTCCTGTGCTGTTTTGTCGAATTTCAGCTCGATGACGTAGATATACATCCGTGTCTTTACCAATAGATCGATCCGGCCATGAGATGTCCTCACCTCCGTATCCGTCTCCGTGCCTATAAGCGTGAGAAGGATGTAGAGAGCGTTGTGAAGGTTGTTTTCATCTTCCATTTTCATGTCATACGGTACGCCCGACAGGAACACGTCCAAATTACGCACCATCTTCTCCGGGCGACCCTCCCGTATGTCATCGAGAATGTCAAAGACTACCCTCATGGCGGAGCCACGCCTCACATTGATATATAAAGGCACAAGGCGCTCGAACAGCGATTCCTTTACCTCCTTGTTGGGAACTCCCAATGTCACTGTATCAGTCCGGATATCATAGTCCTTGATTGTAAGGTAGCCGGTCTGATACAGCATGGCAGTGGGATCGGCGTTCTTCAGGTCCATCCCTGCGAGGACACTGAACCGGAATCGGGAATTAAGAGTCTTTTCAAGGTCAACATCCATATTCTTCAAGGACTCAGCGATAATCGTAGGATCGCCCGTAAGGCTCCAGTAATTGGATATACTCCTCTCTGTCAGGGCATTCAGCACAGACCATGGATTATATATGTCGCTACCTCGCCTCGAGAAGCGGTAACCGTCGTAATTTTCCTTAAGCAATTCACAAACCGCTGAAGGTGATATGCCGTTCTCGGAAGCAATCATTTTGATTCCTGTCTGAAAATTAGAGTTCAACTCCTTCTCCGTTATCCCGCAGATATCTGAGAATTCATCCGAAAATGTTATATCACGCAGATTGTTAAGGTCGGAGAAAACACTCAACTTGCTGAACCGGCTTACTCCCGTCAGGAAGACAAGCTGGATATGCTCCGCTGAACTCTTGAAGTTGGAGTAGACCGATGCAAGTTTTGTACGGTAATGCTCGAAGTTACCGTCAGCGTTAAGGTTGCCGACCAACGGCTTGTCGTACTCATCTACGAGTATGACTACTTTACGTCCCGTCTTGGAATGCGCAGCCTCGATTATGCTTTTGAAGCGACCGGACAGGGTCTGCGCTATCGCAGTGACTCCGTACTCCTCCTCCCATTTTCTGAAATATTGGTCAAGCGCCTTGTCAAGCAGCCCCTCCTCCTCATACTTCTCAACGTTCAGGTCAAGACGAAGCACCGGATACGCTTTCCAATCCCAATCCACCGTATCGATGAAGAGTCCCTTGAAGAGTTCTCGCTCACCTTTGTAGAAATATTCCAGAGTGGATAGAAAGAGGCTCTTGCCGAAGCGACGCGGACGAGCCAGAAACCAGTAGCGTGTACCGTTGACTGCGATTTTCTCAACGTATGAAGTCTTGTCTACGTAATACAAACCCATGCTCCGCAGTTCGCGGAAGTTTTGCTGTCCTATAGGGTATCTGCGTGAATCATCCATATTCTCATTCTTTTCCGCAAATTTAACACTATTCCCCCACATTTCCAAAAACAGGCAATAAAAAAGCAGGGCTAAAGCATGAAATTTATATAAGATTTAGTTAATTCGAGGGGTTATAAAATATAAAAAATGCCCGCGAAAATGATTCGCGGGCATTTCTCATTTGATATTCAGTTATCTCTGAATTATGCATTCAGCATTGTGCATTATGCATTAATTCAAAGGCTCAGTCGTTCTTGCGGAGGGCGATCTCTTCAGCGGAGAGTTCGGGATCTGTGCCCCAGTCCTGCTTTGAGAGACGTACGTAGTTGTTGTAGCGCCAGCGTGCGTTGGCCTCGCAAGCCTTGAAGAGTTCATCGGCTGCATCAGGACACATCTTCTTTACAGAAGCAAAGCGAACCTCGCCTGCGAGGAAGTCCTGGAACTTGCTCCAGTCCGGCTCCTTGCTGTCGAGGATGAACGGGTTCTTACCCTCTTCCTCAAGAGCGGGATTGTAGCGCCAGAGGTGCCAGTAACCGCAGTCTACAGCCATCTTCTCTTCCTTCTGGCTCTTGCCCATACCTGCCTTCAGACCGTGGTTGATACAGGGTGAGTAAGCGATGATGAGCGACGGACCGTCGTAAGCCTCAGCCTCACGGATAGCCTGGAGTGTCTGAGCGTTGTTGGCACCCATGGCGATCTGCGCTACATATACATAGCCGTAGGTAGTCGCGATCAGACCGAGGTCTTTCTTGCGGATACGCTTGCCGGCTGCGGCAAACTTAGCGATAGCGCCGATAGGAGTAGCCTTCGAGCTCTGGCCACCGGTGTTGGAGTAAACCTCAGTGTCGAGAACGAGGATGTTGACGTTCTTGCCCGATGCGATCACGTGGTCGAGACCGCCGTAGCCGATATCGTAGGATGCGCCGTCGCCACCGATGATCCACTGGCTGCGCTTAGCGAGGAACTTAGCGGTGTTCTTGACTGTCTTGCAGAGGTCGCAGTCGCACTTGCCACAAGCCTCAACGAGGGCATAGCCGGCATTGCGCGATTCCTTAGCGTCTTCACGCACCTCAAGCCACTTGGCTGCGGCAGCCTTGATCTCGTCGCTGCAGCAGTCGCAGCTCTGCATCTTCTCGCAGGTGTCTACGAGGCGTTCGCGCATCTTCTCGTAAGCGATATACATACCGAGGCCGAACTCGCAGAAGTCCTCGAAGAGGGAGTTGGCCCATGCCGGACCCTGACCCTTATCGTTGGTGGTGTACGGAGTGGAAGGTACTGAACCGGAGTAGATAGAAGAGCAACCTGTAGCGTTGGCTACGATCTCATGGTCGCCGAAGAGCTGGGTGATGGTCTTCACATACGGAGTCTCACCGCAACCGGAGCAAGCGCCTGAGAACTCGAAGAGGGGCTTAGCATACTGGCTCATCTTCACGTTCTGCTGGATATTCACGAGGTCAGCCTTATTGCTTACGTGCTTCTCGCAGTATTCCCAGTTCTTAGCCTCGCCTTCCTGAGTCTCGAAGTGCTTCATCTCGAGAGCCTTCTGGCCCTTCTTGCCCGGGCAGACATCAGCACAGTTGCCGCAGCCGAGACAGTCGAGTACGTCTACCTGCTGGATGAAACGCAGACCCTCGAGGCCCTTGCCGATAGCGGGAAGAGTGTGGTCTTCGCCGAAGGGAGCGGCTGCCATCTCCTCTGCGTTGAGCAGGAACGGACGGATGGAAGCGTGAGGACAAACGTAAGAACAGATGTTACACTGGATACAGTTTTCAGGATTCCATTCCGGAACGAATGCTGCCACACCGCGCTTCTCATATGCGGCTGTGCCCTGGTGCCATGTGCCGTCTTCGATACCTACGAAAGTGCTTACGGGAAGAAGGTCGCCGTCCTGAGCGTTGATCGGACGCACTACGTTGGTGATGAATTCAGGCTCGTCGAGCTTGACGGGAGCATCCTCGGGAAGTTCTGCCCATGCGGGATCCACGTCAAGCTTCTTGTATTCGCCGCCACGGTCTACGGCTGCATAGTTCATGTTGACGATGTTGTCGCCCTTCTTGCCGTAGCTCTTCTTGATGAACTTCTTCATCTGCTCTACAGCGAGGTCGACGGGAATCACCTCAGTGATGCGGAAGAACGCTGACTGGAGGATGGTGTTGGTGCGGTTGCCGAGGCCGATCTCCTGAGCGATCTTCGATGCGTTGATATAGTAGAGGGTGATGTTGTGCTTTGCAAGATACTTCTTCACCTTGTTGGGGAGGTTCTCAGCGAGTTCCTCGCCTTCCCAGATGGTATTGAGAAGGAATGTGCCGCCGTCCTGAAGGCCGCGGAGCACGTCGTACATGTGAAGGTATGCCTGTACGTGGCAAGCCACGAAGTTAGGAGTGTTCACGAGATATGTGCTGCGGATCGGCTGGTCGCCGAAGCGGAGGTGGGAGCAGGTGAAGCCGCCCGACTTCTTGGAGTCATAGCTGAAGTAAGCCTGGCAGTACTTGTTGGTGTTCTCGCCGATGATCTTCACGGAGTTCTTGTTGGCGCCCACTGTACCGTCTGCGCCGAGACCGTAGAACTTAGCCTGGAACATACCTTCGTCGCCGACATTGATCTCGGGGAGCTGCGGGAGCGAGAGGAAAGTCACGTCGTCGTTGATGCCTACAGTGAAGCGGTCTTTCGGCTGCTCTGCCTCGAGGTTTTCGTATACCGCGAGGATCTGGGCCGGAGTGGTATCCTTGGAAGAAAGACCATAGCGGCCGCTGATGATCATCGGAGCGCCTTCCACGCCGTAGTAAGCTTCCTTGACGTCGAGGGCGAGGGGCTCGCCGTTTGCGCCGGGCTCCTTGGTGCGGTCGAGCACGCAGAGGCGCTTGCAGGATGCCGGAACAGCTGCGAAGAGATGCTTCACGCTGAAGGGGCGGTAGAGGTGTACACTTACAAGACCTACCTTCTTACCCTGTGCGCGCAGATAGTCGATCACTTCCTTGGCTGTCTCAGTGACAGAACCCATGGCGATGATTACGTTCTCAGCCTCGGGATCGCCGTAGTAGTCGAAGAGCGAATAGTTGCGGCCTGTGATCTTGCTCACTTCCTTCATGTATTCCTCTACGATCTCGGGCACTGCGTCGTAGTATTTGTTGCTTGATTCGCGGTGCTGGAAGAATACGTCGGGGTTCTCAGCCATACCGCGCGCTACGGGAGCCTCCGGAGTGAGGGCACGCTTGCGGAAATCGGCGAGAGCGTCCTGATCGATGAGCGCTGCGAGTGCGTCCTGATCGATCACCTCGATCTTCTGGATCTCATGCGAAGTGCGGAAGCCGTCGAAGAAGTTTACGAAGGGTACGCGGCTCTTGAGGGTAGCGAGGTGAGCTACTCCGGAGAGGTCCATCACTTCCTGTACGCTGCCTTCCGCGAGCATTGCGAAACCTGTCTGGCGTACTGCCATGACGTCCTGATGGTCGCCGAAGATGGAGAGGGCGTGGCTTGCGATCGTACGCGCCGACACGTTGAATACGCAGGGGAGAAGCTCACCGGCGATCTTATACATGTTGGGGATCATCAGGAGGAGACCCTGCGATGCAGTGTAGGTAGATGTCAGGGCACCTGCCTGAAGCGAACCGTGAACGGCACCTGCCGCGCCTGCCTCAGACTGCATTTCCTGCACATGCACTGTCTCTCCGAAGATGTTCTTTCTGCCTGCCGCGCTCCAGTCGTCTACATATTCTGCCATAGTAGACGAAGGTGTAATCGGGTAGATGGCAGCCACTTCCGTGAACATGTAGCTCACATGGGCCGCAGCCTGATTACCATCGCACGTCAGAAACTGCTTTTCATTGCTCATAATCTGATCGTTTTGATAATATTTTTAAAGATTATTCAAATTGCTGTATAGGTCAGTTTGAATGAAACGTCCGCATCCGCTTGAATGCGGCATTCCGTTTGGAATGTGCAAAATTAATAAAAAATATCCAAATATCAATAAAAAGGGGCGTGAAATTTTCACACCCCTTGCTTATTTAGATTCTGTTCAGGTTTTATCACTCCGCGAGGAATGCCTTTATCCTGCTCACTACATTGTCTACAGTATAGCCGAATTTCTCGTCGAGCACTTTCGCCGGAGCGGATGCACCGAAGCGTTCCATACCGAAGATCTCCCAGTCGCCTTTCATCACAGGATAGAGCGATGCGGGAAGGCCGGCCGTGATGCCGAACACTTTGACGCCCGCCGGAATCACCTCGTCGTGGTAAGCCTTGGGCTGACGGCAGAAGAGACCTACCGACGGAACCGACACCACGCGGGCGCCGATGCCTTCCTCGCCGAGCCTCTCAGCTGCATGGAGGGCGAGAGAGACCTCGCTTCCGTTGGCTACGAGTGTCACCTTTGTCTCGGGAGCGTCGTAGATCACGTAGCCGCCCATCGCTGATTTCTTCGCCTGCTCGGCGCGGTCGTCGCCGGGGATGTCTTCGAGGTTCTGGCGTGAAAGGACAAGCACTGTCGGCGATTTCTTGTTTTCAAGAGCCAGACGGTAGCTTTCCACTGTCTCTGCGCTGTCGCACGGACGGAGCACGAGGGCAGCCTGATGGCCTGCGAGATTGTCCATCTGCTCGAGCAGACGTATCTGCGCTTCCTGCTCTACAGGCTCGTGGGTAGGACCGTCCTCGCCTACGCGGAACGCGTCGTGGGTAAAGATGAATTTCACGGGGAGCTCCATGAGGGCAGCCATACGGATGGCCGGCTTCATGTAGTCGGAGAATACGAAGAATGTGCCGCATGCGGCGATGCAGCCTCCGTGGAGGGCGATGCCGTTGCAGATGCAGGCCATCGTCAGCTCGGCTACGCCGCTCTGAAGGAACGCCCCTGAGAAATCGCCCTTCACGAAGGCGTGTGTCTTCTTCAGGAAGCCGTCGGTCTTATCGGAGTTGGCGAGGTCGGCCGAGCTTACGATCATGTTGTGCACATGGTCGGCGAGGAACGACAGCACGGCTGCCGACGATGCGCGCGACGCCATGTTGGGCTTGAGGGCCACCTTGGTCCAGTCGAGGTCGGGCAGCTTGCCGTCGAGCCAGTCCTGAAGGGTCTTGGCCTCTTCGGGGTTCTTCTCAGCCCATTCGGCGTATTTCGCCTTGCGCTCTGCGGCATACTTGATGAGCTGCTCGCGGCGGTCGGCGTAGAGTTTCCTGACGTCGTCCCAGATCTGCCAGGGATTCTGAGGATCGCCTCCGAGGTTGGCTACAGTCTTGTCCATGTCGGCGCCGGCGGCGGAAAGGGGCTGGCCGTGGGTATTGACGTGTCCTTCGAGGCTACTGCCGTCGGCGGCTACAGTCTTGCGTGCCATTACGGTGTGGCCGATGATGAGAGTCGGACGCTCTTTCTCGTCGCGGGCGGCTTCGATGGCGCCTGCTATGGCGAGGGGATCGGTGCCGTCTACTTCAAGCACGTTCCAGTTCCAGGCGCGGTATTTAGCAGCGGTGTCTTCTGTGGTCACTTCCTTCACCTTGGTGGAGAGCTGCACCTCGTTGGAGTCGTAGAACATGATGAGGTTGTGCAGTCCGAGGTTGCCGGCGATGCGGCCCGCGCCCTGCGAGATCTCCTCCTGTATGCCGCCGTCGGAGATGAAGGCGTAGGTCTTGTGTTCTACCACTTCACCGAAACGGGCTGCAAGGAAACGCTCAGCGATGGCGCAGCCTACGGCGAATACGTGGCCCTGGCCAAGAGGACCGGAGCTATTCTCCACGCCGCGGTTTACGTCAAGCTCAGGATGCCCCGGAGTGACGCTGCCCCACTGGCGGAAGCCCTGGAGCTCTTCGATTGTGTATTTTCCTGTCAAGGCGAGCACGGAGTAGAGCATGGTGCTCATATGGCCCGGATCAAGGAAGAAGCGGTCGCGTGCGAACCAATTGGGATCTTCGGGATCATAGTTGAGGAAGGAGGAATAAAGGACGTTGACAAAGTCGGCGCCGCCCATTGCGCCACCGGGATGGCCGGATTTTGCTTTTTCCACCATTTCGGCGATCAGGACACGCATGTTGTCCGCGCCGCGGGTGAGGAGGTTCGAATCAAGATTCATGGATCTAAGTGTTTTTTGGTTTAGAAAAAAAATCTCATGGAGCCGGAGTCCCGGCTCCATGAGGGAAATATGTCATATAGGTCATTAACCTGCATCGATCACCTGGTTTTCGTCGATGTCGTCTACCGGTATGTCGGTATTGACATTCTTGCAGCCTACCACTGCATAGAAGAAGATGTAGCCTACCATGGCGAAGACGAGCCAGTAGCTGCTTACATAGTCGCCGGTGGTGCGGGCGATCCAGTCCTGGATAAACGGCATGATACCGCCGCCTACCACCATTGTCATGAAGAGGCCGGATGCCTTGGCAGTATACTTGCCGAGGCCCTCGGTAGCGAGGTTGAAGATACCGCCCCACATCACAGAGGTGCAGATGCCGCAGAGGAAGAGGAAAAGGCACTTCATCGGCACGAGGCCGCTCGTGATGTTGAGGGCCGGGATGCTCGGAGAGTTGAACTTAACGCTTTCAGGAAGAAGGATGGCGGTGAGCAGAAGGGCAAGCGCTACAGAGGAAGCCACAATGAGCTGGAGCTTTGTGGAGACTTTGCCGCTGATGATGGAGCTGAGGAAGCGGCCGCAGAGCATGAGGAGCCAATAGAGGGCTGCGAGCGAACCGGCTACGGCTGCCGCGCCTTCAAACGGCTCACGGCTGATCCAGGCGTTCATCTCGCCCGGAATGCCGATCTCTACGCCTACATAGAAGAAGATGGCGATGATGCCGAGCGTGCAGTGGCGGAAGGAGAAGGGTGAGTGTTCGTAAGTCGCCTTGCTGAGGTTTTTCTGAGGCTCTTCGATCTTGATGAAGGAAATGACGATGAATGCAGCCACGAAGATGACGATACCGGTGATCACGAGAGGCGCTACAGTCGCCATTGTGGTCTTATCCGTGAGTGTGCCTACGAGCACACCTACGAGCATCGGGGTCAGCGTGCCGGAAAGGGAGTTGAGCGAGCCGCCCATCTGCACGAGCTGGTTGCCCTTGTTGCCGCCGCCGCCGAGAAGGTTGAGCATGGGGTTGACCACAGTGTTGAGCATGCACACGCAGAAACCGCAGACGAGAGCGCCGAGAAGATAGATGAAGAGGCTGAGTGTGGCGCCGCACATCTCCACGTCGCCACCCACATAGCTGGAGAGGAGCTGGACTCCAAGGCCGATGGCGCCTACTGCAAGGGCGATGAGCGCGGTCTTCTTGTAGCCGTATTTGATAAGCATGTTGCCTGCCGGAATACCCATGAAGAGGTATGCGGTGAAGTTCATAAGGTTACCGGCCATACCGGCCCACTCATAGCGGAAGCCCCATATGTTGCCGAAAGGTGCCGCCATGTTTGTCACAAACGAAATCATCGCGAAGATAAAAAACATCGTGATGATTG
The DNA here is from genome assembly GCA_947175295.1 of uncultured Porphyromonadaceae bacterium. Taxonomy (GTDB): domain Bacteria; phylum Bacteroidota; class Bacteroidia; order Bacteroidales; family Muribaculaceae; genus Lepagella. Next base: position 10,117 of record CAMWMK010000059.1, on the reverse strand, counting down.
CAACCGTACGTCCCTGCTGGGGAGCCGCTGCTGCTTTTACATTACTCATGGTTGATTTTTATTTAAAGTTATTAAGTTGAATTATGGTTTTCCTTTTTATATCCCATTGGCGTGTCGGCGGCTCAATACTGTCTTTCGCCGAAGATGGCAGTGCCTATCCTGACAAGGGTCGACCCCTCCTCCACCGCTATGTGCCAGTCGCCCGACATTCCCATGGATACGATGTCGAATCCCCGAAGGTCCGGAGCGGCCTCAAGGATACTTCTCCGGGTGTCGGAGATGAGACGGAAGTCTTGGCGCACCCTCTCCATATCGTCGGTGTTGGATGCCATTCCCATCACTCCGCATATGTGCGTGGCCTTGAGGGTTTCGAATCTCCTTTCCCGGAAATACTCCAGAAGCTCATCCGGGGAGAATCCGAACTTCGTCTCTTCCTTCGCCACATGGAGCTGCATCAGCACTCGCGTGACAACGCCCGCTTTTTCCGACTCCCTGTCGATGAGGGTGAGGAGCCGCTCGCTGTCGACGCTTTCTATCAGGGAGGTCTTCCCTATGAGCTGACGCACTTTGTTGGTCTGCAGATGCCCGATGAAATGCCATTGGATGTCGACCGGCAGATGCCCTGTCTTCTCAAGCAGCTCCTGGACGCGGCTTTCGCCGAAGATTCGCTGACCGGCCCCGTAAGCCTCCATTATGGCCTCGGCCGGATGAAACTTGCTCACGGCGCAAAGCCTCACTCCCTCCGGGAGCTCGCTGTGGATTTTCTTTATCTCTTCCGCTATCATTTCGGATGGATATGTGGAGGGTTCAGTACTTCGGGGTGGATTCCGACGGAGCGTCGTATTCGTAGGGATATACGTCCATCAGCGGTGTCTCCGTGATGGATGCTATCTGATAGTCTGACATTGTGCCTTTCATGCCGTCCTGGAAGCGTCCGAGCGCGTTCTCGAAATCGCCTGCCTGCACAAGGATGAAGCTTGCCGACTTCTTCTCCTTGCCGCTTTTCTCATCAAGGGTGATGAAGTTGACCTTCACCATATAGTATTTGTCGGCATAGTCTGACTCATCGAAGAATATCTCGGATATCTTCGTCTTCTTAACGGCAGAGACTGTGAACTCCCCTGAGATGAAGGGGGTGATCTTTTCTATGATGCGGGCCTCGGCGTCGGTAAACGTCAGCGCGTCCACAAGATAGGGTTCGTTGACTTTCTTCACCATGCCGTTTTCCTGCATACGGTCGTATCTAATTTTGGTTTCAAACCAGAGTGCCATTTTATTATTGTCTATTTTTCTTGTTTTATATACCTTATCATTCTTTAGCCCACCGGATGACCGCGGGCAACCCACCCTGAAACCGTGGGCAACTGCAAAGTTAGCAATAAATTTTGAAAAATCCTCGCTTTTTCTTGGCAAATTATGTTATAAAATGTAATTTTGCACTATAAAAAATATTAAGGACTCCTTAAATCATCTGATATGGGAATATACGGACAACTTTTCGTCACTTTCTTGAAGATAGGCGCCTTCACCTTCGGAGGGGGATGGGCCATGATTTCAATCATCGAGAAGGAGATAGTAGACAAGCATCACTGGATAGAACGCGATGAGTTTCTCGACCTTCTCGCCATAGCGCAGTCTCTCCCGGGCATCCTCGCCGTAAACATCGCTACTTCAATCGGCGATCGGCTCAAGGGGCTCAAAGGGGGAATCGTAGCATCGCTCGGCACCATACTCCCTTCTTTCCTAATTATCCTGGCTATCGCGATCTTCCTCACTCCCGAGACCATCAAAAACAGCCATGCGCTTTCAAGCATCTTCATGGGAATCAGGCCGGCGGTGGTGGCGCTGATCATCGCTCCGGTCATCACTACTGCAAAAGCAGCGAAACTGAAGCTGACCACTATCTGGATTCCGGCGCTTGCGGCCTTGGTGATCTCACTCGACCTCGGACTGATCTCCAACCCCATCACATGGATAGCCCTCGGAGGCCTCGGAGGCTATCTCCACTGGGAATACTCACGCCGCCACCTAAAGGCCTGAACACCCCAACCCCAAAAACCAAACAACCCAAAAAACCAACAACTAAACAACCAAACAACCCAAAAACCAACAACCCAAATGACAATATACCTAAAAATGATATGGGCCTATCTCAAGATAGGCATCTTCGGATTCGGAGGAGGCTACGCGATGCTCTCGCTCGTTGAGCGCTCCGTAGTCGGTCCGGGATGGATCTCCGAACAGATGTTTACCGATATCGTCGCCATCTCCCAGATGACTCCGGGGCCTATCGGTATAAATTCCGCCACCTATATTGGCTACGTGGCTCCAGGCCATGTCACCGACGGAGCCCTCGCCTCCCCTCTCTGGGGATTGCTCGGAAGCGTACTGTGCACTCTGGCGGTCACGGTGCCTTCGTTCATCCTCGTCATCAAGGCGTCCCACTTCATACGCCGGCACAATGAGAGCGGAGTGATCAAGGCCATATTCGCCGGACTCCGTCCCGTAGTAGTCGGACTGATAGCCTCAGCCGCCATCATGCTGATGAACTGGGCAAACTTCGCCCCCGACCATGACACCCGCACACTGATCTGCAGCATCGCGATATGCGCCGTATCTTTCTGCCTCGTCTATTTCAAACTTCCATATAAAGGCAGGAAGATAGGGGTGCATCCCATTCTCGTCATATGCCTGATGGGACTCGCAGGCTTCTTCCTCTACTATTGACACCTCCATCATAACCCTTAACCCTTAACTTTTAACCCTTAACTCTTAACCCCTTAACCCTTAAAAAAGTGGACTATCAAGACACTCTCGACTGGCTTTTCGCCCAACTCCCGATGTTCTCACGCACCGGAGCTGCCGCCTATAAGCCCGGACTTCAGACAAGCCTCGACCTCGACTCTTATTTCCGCCACCCCCACAAAAGCTTTAAAAGCATCCACGTAGGCGGCACCAACGGAAAAGGAAGCACCTCCCATATGCTGGCCGCCATCCTCCAGAGCCAGGGCTATAGGGTGGCTCTCTATACTTCCCCGCATCTCGTAGACTTCCGCGAGCGCATCCGCATCAATGGAGAGATGATTCCCAAGGATGCCGTAGTGGATTTCGTAGAGCGCTTCCGTCAAAGCAATTATCCGGGCCATCCCAGCTTCTTCGAGCTTACGATGATGATGGCGTTCGACTGGTTTGCTTCGCAACGTGTAGACTATGCCGTGATTGAGGTCGGTATGGGTGGAAGGCTTGATTCCACCAATATCATAACTCCCGAACTGGCCGTCATCACCAATATCTCGAAAGACCATACTCAATTCTTAGGCTCCACCCTTCCAGAGATAGCCAGGGAAAAGGCCGGAATCATAAAGACCGGCATCCCGTGTGTAGTGGGAGAAGCCGAAGGTGAGGTGCGCGAGGTGTTTGAGGAGAAAGCGAGCGAGACGGGAGCCACCGTTCTTTTCGCACAGGATTTCATGCCTTTGCAGCGGTGTGTCCCAGCCCCGGCCGGAGGCCTCGACTGCAGTTCTCCGCTTTGCGGCGATTTCCACTGCCAGCTCGGAGGCGATTATCAGAAGAAAAACGTCAATACCGTTCTCGCAGCCATCTGTGAGCTACGCCGCATCGGCATAGAGATCGACGACCGGGCCATCCGTGAGGGTATGGACCGAGTTTGCGAACTGACAGGACTGGCCGGCCGATGGATGAAGGTAGCCGACTCGCCGCTTACCATATGCGACACCGGCCACAACGAGGCCGGCCTGAGATACACGATGGAACAGCTCGACCGCACGGCGAAACAACGCGGCGGCCGCAAACACATAGTGATCGGATTTGTCGCCGACAAGGCAATCGACGACATAATAGGCCTATTGCCGCGCGATGCTGAATACTATCTGACACGGGCCTCCATCCCGCGTGCGCTTCCCGAAGACAAGCTTCAGGAGAAATTCCGCGCCCATGGCGTGGAAGCATCCGCCTACCCAACCCCCAAGGCGGCCGCAGCGGCCGCGAGAAGCCAAGCCGCCGACAATGACATAATATATATCGGAGGAAGCACATTCATAGTCGCCGACTACCTCCAATAATGATCTTCGCATATAACAAAAGTCGGGCGGATTTCCCATCAATAGGAAATCCGCCCGTTAGCTTTTCTTCATTGTTCGCTGTCGGTCTTTTCCGTCTTCTTGTTTTTCGCCTTCTTAGGCTTTTCAGTCTGCTTGGGCTGCTCGCCCTGTTTTTTCTGGTCAGGCTGCGGCTGTGAAGGTTCGTCATCAAGCAGTCGCTCGGAGCGCGTCTTGTTTTTGGTCTGTGCCGAGTTCATGTCGCTCTCCTCATGGAGAAGGATCTCTATACCCTCGGAGTCGATGACCCTGTATTGCAGGTAGGCGAGCGATTCGTCGGCCACCACCTTCACTCCCCGACCGAAATGGCGGCGCCATTTGCCGTAGAGGGAGAAGACTCCCTTCTTAATGTAGGCTTCCACAAAAGGATGCACATACATGATGAATTTCTTTACCTCCAGCTGCTGCGTGAGGTATTCTATCTTTTCTTCGAGCTTGTCGGTGAAGAGCAGCGAGGGCTGCACCATACCTTTTCCGAAACAAGACGGACAGGTCTCCTCGGTAGTGATGTCGAGTGCCGGACGCACGCGCTGGCGCGTGATCTGCATCAGGCCGAACTTTGAGAGAGGCAGTATGTTATGGCGTGCCCGGTCTTTGGCCATGATGTCGCGCATATGCTCCAGAAGCTGCTGGCGGTGCTCGGCCTTAGCCATGTCTATGAAGTCTACCACTATGATGCCGCCCATGTCGCGCAGCCGAAGCTGACGGGCTATCTCGTCGGCCGCCCTGAGGTTTACCTCAAGCGCGTTTGTCTCCTGATCCTGCGAAGCCTTGCTGCGGTTGCCGGAATTGACATCGATCACATGCAGAGCCTCCGTATGCTCGATGATCAGATAGGCGCCTGATTTGAAGGAGACAGTCTTTCCGAAGGCCGACTTTATCTGACGGGTGATGTTGAAGCTGTCGAAGATCGGCACGTCTTTGGAGTAAAGCTTCACTGTCTCCTTGCGGTCAGGCGCTATGAGTGATACATAGCTCTGGATCTGCTCGAACACCTCCGCGTCGTTGACATAGACGCTCTCGAAGGAAGGGTTGAAGATGTCGCGTATCACGCTGACGGCCCGCGAGTCTTCCTCGTAGATGAGCGAGGGAGGTGTGCTACGCTGCATCTTGGCTATGGAGTTCTTCCAGGCCTCCACGAGCGTGCGGAGCTCATTGATCAGCTCCGCTACCTTCTTTCCTTCGGCGGAAGTGCGCACTATCACTCCGAATCCCTTCGGCTTGATGCTGCCTATGATCTGGCGGAGGCGGACTTTCTCTTCTGTAGATTTTATCTTCTGAGAGATCGATATCTTGCTGCCGAAAGGAATGAGCACCATGAAGCGCCCTGTGAGCGTCAGTTCGGTGGTAAGGCGTGGCCCTTTGGTGGAGATCGGTTCCTTGGCTATCTGCACGAGAAGCTTCTGTCCGGGCTGCAGGAGGTCGGCTATACGCCCCTGCTTGGGGATGTCGGGCTTAGGTTCTACGGTTGATATTTCCGGCACCGTCTCCGGATGTTCCATAGCCTCGTCGATATAGCTTCGGTATGTGTTGAACTGCGGACCAAGATCCAGATAATGAAGAAAAGCGTCCTTTTCATAGCCTACGTCGACGAAGGCGGCGTTGAGTCCCGGCATCAGTTTCTTCACCTTGGCGAGGTAGAAGTCGCCTACGCTGTATACCACGTTGCGGCTTTCCTTCTGCAGGGAGACAAGACGCGAGTCTTCGAGCAGCGCGATGGAGATCTCCTTAGGCTGCACGTCGACGAAGAGTTCGCTTTTCATTGTGTCCATTTCAGGATATTGTGATTATATAATTAAAAAATAAAAAAAGAACAAGCGGGCGTGGCATGATTCATCACCCCATCCGTCCGGCTTGTTCTTATGGCTTTGCCGTCTCCTCCTGAGGAGCGGCCTGCTGAGTCTGTCGCTGAAGACTATCCGGAGCAACCCGGATTATTTCTTCTTATGACGGTTCTTTCTCAGTCTTTTCTTACGCTTGTGCGTAGCCATCTTGTGGCCTTTTCTTTTCTTTCCGCTGGGCATAATAATTGATGTTTGATGATATGTTTTTAATGAAAATCTTATCTGTTTTCAGCTCATCTCGTCGCCGGGCCATCCCGTCTTCTCGATTTGCGAGTGCAAATATCGTGATTTTTTTTGAATTAATCACTATATCAGGGCCAAAAAATGAGGTTTATGTGCAAAATTAGTGTTATCTTTGCGAAAAATTACTGAATCATGCCCCTGAAATGGATATTTTTTGACCTCGACGACACTCTCTTCGATTTCTCTTCCGCGTCCATCCTCTCCCTCCGCCGCCTCTGGGATGAGGACTCCGCTGTTCGCTCGCGCTTCCACACTCCGGAGGCGTTCATCGACGAATATCATATCCACAACCGCCGTATGTGGCAGCTTCACGAGAGCGGACAGATATCGGCCGATTTCCTGAAGACAGAACGTTTCCGCCTTACTATAGCTCCGGAGAGTGACGATGACCGGACACTGTCGGAGATGCGACGCCTCAACGACCGCTACCTCCGGCTCCTCGGAGAGTGCGATGCTCCTGTGGAAGGCGCCAAGGATCTTCTCGCGAAGGTCTCTGAACGCCATCTGATCGGAGTGCTCACCAACGGTTTTACCGAGGCGCAATACCGCAAACTCAAATCATCCGGACTTGACCGCTACATACAGCGTATGGTGATCAGCGACGAAATCGGAGTCCAGAAACCGGATGCCCGTTTATTCCGCTACGCCGAGCAAGCTACGGGAGCTCTTCCGGCTTCCACCCTCATGATAGGCGACAACCCCGACAACGACATCAAGGGAGCAATCGACGCCGGATGGCGTGCCATCTACCTCGACCGCAAGGACAAGCCCTTTTCCTCTTCATCCCCGCTCTACCTGGGCCGCTGCACCACACTTATGGAAATCTTCCCGATGCTGACTCATTGAGCAAAAGTCAAGCCTGAGACTCCCGAAAGTCGTCCGAAAAGACTCTCCGCGTCATCCAGCCGGATGGAAAGGGTCATGGAGCAGGAATTGTCAAACTCCTGGCTTACGACTTCGGCTCCGGTGGATTTCACCACTTTCATTACATCGTTCATTGCTATGTAAGGAAAGGTGAAGGAATATCTCTGCTGCCTTACGCATTCCTTTTTCCCCGACGATTCCAATGCGAGCGAAGCCGCTTCCTTATATGCTGCTATCAGGCCGGGGGTGCCGAGTTTGATTCCGCCGAAATACCTCACTACTCCTACAGCCACGTCCGTAAGGTCAAGACCGAGGATCTGGTTGAGGATCGGCTTTCCGGCGGTGCCCGATGGTTCACCGTTGTCGTTGACCTGCCATTCTTTTTTTTCCGGACCTATCACGTAGGCCCAGCAGACGTGGCGCGCGTCGTGATATTCATTCTGCAACGCCTTAAGCCGAGATTTAGCATCATCGGCGGATGTCACATGATAGGCAAAGGAGAGAAACCGGCTCTTCTTTTCAGTAAACTTGCCGGTTCCCTCCCTTTCAATTGTATAGAATATGTCTGCCATCAGATCAGCCGAAGATATTGACGGCATCCTGCGTGCTCTTAGGATACAGGAGCATACCTGACGCCACTTCAGTAGCCTTGTCATCACCGAGTGTCTCCTTCACTATCTCAAGCGCCCACAGAGTGGCGCTCGACGGACCGTTGGCAGTCACGAACTTTCCGGATGTAACCACTCGTGCGGGTTCATGGATGCCACCTTCCACTTTTCCTTCGAAACCGGGATAGCACGTAAACTTCTCCCCTTTCAGCGCTCCAAGCTGACCGAGCACTTCGCCGGGAGCCGCGCATATTGCCGCAAGCCGTCCGTTCTCAGAGTCAATCTGGTTGCGGATCAGACCATGCAGGGGTGCGAAGTCATACAGATTGGTGGCGCCTGGCAGCCCGCCGGGGAAAATAAGCCACTCGGCTTCGGCAAAGTGAGTGCTGTCGTAGAGCACATCGGCCACTACCGTCACGCCATGAGCTCCCTTCACCTGGAGGGAGGCGGAGATGGAAACTGTCTTCACCGGCATTCCGGCACGGCGAAGGATGTCGATCACTGATATGGCCTCGATTTCTTCAAAACCATCTGCTAAAAATACAAATGAATCCTTCATGATACTACAGAATACTTAAGATGTCAAGACTCTTGACGCCGGTCAGACGCCAAGAGTCATCGCTTTATTAACTATTGCTTTTCTATAATAACAAAATATCGGCGGATTTCGTTCATAAGATCAGCCTTTGCAGACAGTTGATCTTTCAACTTCTATCTTTTAGAAGACACCCTGGGCGTGCATTGCCTTAGCTACCTTCAGGAATCCTGCTGTATTGGCGCCCTTTACATAGTTGACGAAGCCGTCATCCGTCTTGCCGTATTTCACACACTGCTCGTGGATGTCCTTCATGATTTCCTGAAGCTTTTCATCCACTTCCTCTGCGGTCCACTTCATCTTCTGGGCGTTCTGAGCCATTTCAAGGCCCGACACAGAGACACCGCCGGCATTTGCAGCCTTGCCCGGAGCATAGAGGATCTTGGCGTTAAGGAACTCGGCGACTGCCTCACGGGTGGACGGCATGTTGGCGCCTTCGCTCACTGCTATCACTCCGCCTTCCACGAGGGCCTTGGCTTCCTCTCCGTTGATTTCATTCTGTGTAGCCGACGGCATCGCGATGTCGTATTTCATAAGGGTCCAGGGGCGCTTGCCGCTGTGGTAAGGCAGACCTTCGTTAGCGGCATACTCGCTGCAGCGTCCGCGGAAGTAGATCTTATGCTCGAAAAGGCGTTCATACTGCTCCTGCGTCATTCCCTCAGGGAACAGGACCGTGCCTTCGCTGTCGCTCATCGACATCACCTTCGCGCCAAGCTTAAGAAGCTTTTCAGCCGTATAGAGGGCCACATTGCCGGAGCCGGATATAGCCACCTTCTTGTCTTTGATATCTATATTCTTTGTAGCGAGCATATTGAGAAGGAAATAGACGTTGCCGTAGCCGGTAGCTTCCGGACGCATCAGTGAGCCGCCGAAGTCAAGGCCCTTGCCGGTGAATGTGCCCGTGAATTCACGCTGCATCTTCTTATACCAGCCGAACATATAGCCCACTTCGCGTCCGCCTACGCCGATATCGCCGGCCGGAACGTCGGTGTCGGCGCCGATGTGGCGCGAGAGTTCCTGCATGAAGGCCTGGCAGAAACGCATCACTTCCATGTCGCTCTTGCCGCGCGGAGAGAAGTCGCTGCCGCCTTTGGCGCCTCCCATGGCGAGGGTGGTCAGAGAGTTCTTGAATGTCTGCTCGAAAGCAAGAAACTTAAGGATGGAAAGGTTGACGGAAGAATGGAAACGTATACCACCCTTGTACGGACCGATGGCGTTGTTGTGCTGAACACGATAGCCCATATTCGTACGCACCTTGCCCTTATCGTCGATCCAGGATACGCGGAAGCTGTAGATTCGGTCAGGGATACAGAGGCGTTCGATCAGATTGACGTTTTCAAACGCCGGATATTCATTGTAGACATCCTCGATAGATTCTATCACTTCTTCTACAGCCTGCAGATACTCCGGCTCGTTGGGAAACCTTCGCTGCATCTCGGCAAGGAACTCTGTTGCTTTCATCTTTTTACCGTTTATTAATTGTTTCAAGCATGGATATGCAATATGGTCGATTCCACGCTCATTTCGTTTTCGACTGCAAAGTTAGCAAATATTTTTCATTCCACCAAACATTATATCATTTTTCTTAAACATTTATACTAAATCTTCCATCCTTCGATACACTGAATTCTCTACGTGTTTTTGTCGGAATGTTGTAATAATAACAGATTCAGTAACTTACAAAACAAAACCAGACGAATATAAATAGTCTGATGGATATAATAAATAAAAGCAACGTAGAAATGTTTGTCCTACGCTGCTCCTTTATGTGTATATCGTTATGTCAATGCCCTATGTTGGATTGGTTTTGGGCGTTGTAGCGGTCACCCTGAATGTGTATGGTAT
>CAMWMK010000058.1 GCA_947175295.1 uncultured Porphyromonadaceae bacterium | reverse complement strand
AGCACACCGGATTCTGGTTCCGTTTGTGAGAGTTCGAGTCTTTCCAAGGCAACACTTTTGTAACTTTGCTTATTCTGCCTTGTGGTGTAATGGTAGCACACCGGATTCTGGTTCCGTTTGTGAGAGTTCGAGTCTTTCCAAGGCAACACTGATACCTTCGATGTGAATCGAGGGTATTTTTGTTTATAAACTTTTTTTTAAAATCCTATGCAATATAAAAAAAATTCCTTAATTTTGTAGTCGCATTAAGCAACTATAGATATTTTATGGCACACTTGAATATTCTTGGTATGGGCGTGGCCCTCGTCACTCCGTTCACAGCTACAACAGAAATAGATTATCCGGCACTTGAAAGGGTGATTGACCATGTGGTCGGCAATGGCGCCGACTTCCTCGTCGTCTTAGGCACTACCGGTGAGACTCCGGCCCTTTCCCCTGATGAAAAAAAAGCTGTCAAGGAGTATGTCCGCAAGAAAACGGATGGCTCCGTTCCCCTTGTTTTAGGCATTGGAGGAAACAATACTGCAGAAGTGGTACGCCAGGTTCAGGAAGAAGATCTATCAGGCTACTCAGCCATTCTTTCTGTGGTGCCTTTCTACAATAAACCCTCTCAAGAAGGTATTTTCCGACATTTTCAGGCTATAGCAGAGGCTTCTCCACTCCCCGTAATCCTCTACAATGTTCCCGGTCGTACGGGGGTCAATATGACAGCCGACACGACACTTCGCCTCGCCCGCGAAGTGCCGGGGATAATCGGCATAAAGGAAGCCTCCGGTGATATTCATCAGATACAGAAGATCATGCGAGAAAAACCTGATGCATTTACCGTCTTAAGCGGTGATGACGGCATGACATATCCATTGATGGCCCTTGGCGCCGAAGGCGTGATCTCTGTGCTTGGGAATGCCTATCCTAAGGAATTCTCCGAAATGGTGCATCTCTGTCTTGAAGGTAACTATATCGAGGCTGTCGAAGTGCATTTCAGATTTCGCGATATGATTCGGCTTTTATTTGCCGATGGGAATCCCGCTGGTGTAAAATGCGTGATGCATGACATGGGGCTTATAGAAAATCAGCTTCGCCTTCCTCTTGTGCCTGTATGTCCGGCTACTGCCGGCGAAATTCTCAATTGGGTAGAAAAGCTTAGATGATAGATAAGGCTACAGTTCAGAAGATTACCGATGCTGCTGATATCGTGGAAGTCGTCAGCGATTACGTCCATCTCATAAGGCGTGGGCGCAATTTCGTCGGTCTTTGTCCGTTTCATAATGAAAAGACTCCTTCTTTTTCTGTCAATAGCGTACGCAATTTCTGTTATTGCTTCTCTTGCAAGAAGGGAGGGTCTCCGGTTAATTTCATTATGGAGAAGGAGGGATTGTCGTATCATGACGCCTTGCTTCATCTTGCGGCCAAATATAATATAAAAGTAGAGGAAAAGGAACTTTCCGACGATGAGCGTCGTCAGCTAAACGAGCGTGAGTCGTTGATGGTTGCCAATGAATGGGCAGCTTCCCATATGGAGAAAGATCTTCGCGATACCGAGGAAGGACGCTCCATAGGGCTTCAATACCTCTATCAGCGTGGAGTCACGGACGAGGCCATCAAGAAATTTAGGCTTGGCTACAATCTTGATGGTGGCCATGCGCTGGTGGATGCGGCAAAGCTTGAGGCCATGGACATTCAGAGCCTTACACAGGTAGGTGTGCTCGGAGAGTCTCAGAAAATGCCTGGATCTTACTACGACCGTTTTAGGGGACGTGTGATTTTCCCGGTTCTCAACGCATCCGGTAAAGTCGTCGCACTTGGGGGGCGTGACTTGAAAGGAGGCATGGCGAAATACATTAATTCTCCAGAATCTGCCATATATAAGAAAAGCAATGAGCTTTACGGTATCTTTCAAGCCAAAAGCGAGATTGCAAAGCAGGATTGCTGCTATCTTGTAGAAGGCTATATGGATGTCATCGGCATGTGGCAGGCAGGAATGGAAAATGTAGTGGCATCGTCGGGCACTGCACTCACTGATGGTCAGATTGCCATGATTCATAGGTTTACCGACAATATTACACTGATCTATGATGGCGATGCTGCGGGCATCAAAGCGTCGCTGAGAGGTATCGACATGTTGCTCGCCCATAAGATGAATGTCAAGGTACTCCTTCTGCCCGATGGCCATGATCCGGATTCTTTCGCCCGTGAGAACACTCCGGAGAATTTCCAAAGATACGTTAAGGAGCACGCCACTGACATAATTCGCTTCAAGGCGCAGGTGCTTCTCAAGGACGTAGGCGATGATCCGCAAAGAAGGACAAATGCAATAGAAAGCGTGGTGCAATCGCTTGCTCATATACCCGATAAAGTGAAGCGCATCGTCTATATCCAGGAGTGTAGCCGCATACTCGGTGTAGGCGAGGAAGTGATTGAAGGGGCTGTGGAAAAATTGCGAAGCAATGTAGTGGAGCAGCAAAGGCGACAGCGTCAGAACAGCCAAATCGACAGTATGGATCAGGCTGCGCGGAATCCTCAGCCTGATGTTTCCCATCAGATGCGCCCGTCAAAAAGTAGGGAGATGTTGGAGGATTACCCGTTCTATCCTTTTGAAAGAACTGTAGTCTACCAATGCGTGCGATATGGAATTCTTGACTTCTGCGAAGTTGAGTTTGATGATGGGACGACCGATATGATAAATGTAGCCGAATATGTGGCCGATGAGATTCAGACTGATGAGATATGGTTCACATTTCCGGCGTTTGCCAAGACCTTTAATCAGATACTTGACCTTAGGGACGACTTCGCAAATGAAAGGGTGACGTTTAATGTCAGTCTGGAGAAGGAAAAGAAGAAGATGCTCAAAGCCGGATATGACGAAATCGCTGCGAAAGACATGAGCATGGAAGAGATCCGACGAGCCGAGCGTTTGCTTGAAGACAGTGTCGGCGAGGAGATTTCAAAACGTAGATTTGAATTCGCACGCTATTTTGTAGAGCAGAAGCTCTCAAGTCATCACGACGATGATGTAAGGCGAACTGTCACTGAGGCTATGAATGAAGAGCAGCCTTTGAGCAATATCTACCTACGTAACAATCCGGTCAGCGAACGCAAAATGGAGATAGACCGGATGCGTGTCCTCGTACCCCGTAGTGTGTTGGAATGGAAGAATGAGTTGCTCAATCAGCGAATAAAATCTAAGATGAAGCAGCTTCAAAGCCTCGACCCTGTCAGTCAGCATGAAATACTTCTTGAAATCCAAGCCCTTATGGAGAAGCGCGGACAGCTTGGTAAGGTAATGGGAGACCGCACTATCGGTACGAAATTCAAATGATGAAAAAATTAAAGACGTAGGATGTAAGTTTTTCTCATTTCCTGCGTCTAACTTTTCAGAACCACAAAACAACTATCAGAATGAATATCCTTGAAGTCGACAATCTGACGAAATGCTTCGGCTCGCTGCGAGCGCTCGACAATGTCAGTTTCGGTATACGCGAGGGGGCGATATGCGGCATCCTCGGGCCCAATGGTGCCGGCAAGACCACACTGCTACGTATCATAAACGGAATCCTTACCATTGATGGCGGAAGCGTACGCATTCTTGGTGAAGATGCTTCCATCGAGGCTTCGCGAAATATCGGCTATATGCCGGAGGAGCGAGGGCTCTACGATACGATGAGGATGGCTGACCAGATCATGTATTTCGGGCAGTTAAAGGGCGGGGATCCCAAACGCCTCCGCGTAGTAATGAACGAATATCTCGAAATGTTCAATCTCAAGGGCCAGGAGCGTCGCCGCCTTAAGGAGCTTTCCAAAGGCAACCAGCAGAAAGTGCAGATTATATGCACGCTTGTCCATGAACCCAAACTCGTGATACTCGATGAGCCCTTCAGCGGTTTTGATCCTCTCAACGGGCAGATCCTGCAGCAGATTCTTGAGCGTCTTCGCGAAAAAGGCTCCACCATTATCCTCAGTTCCCACAATATGCCTGCCATAGAAGAGATGTGCAGCGACATAATACTTGTCGACCATGGACACATCCTTGTGGCCGACTCGATGACAAATGTCAAGGAGATGCATAAAGACAACACACTGCTTCTGACCACTTCATCCGAACTCTCAAAACCTCTTCTTCTTTCATCAGGAGCCGTCTCTGAGATAGAAAAGATACCTAATCTCAACTGGCGTCGTGGTTTTACATACCGCCTTCGCCGTAATACCGAATGTTCCAACAATGATGTGCTTGATGCTGTAGCTATGCAGAGTCAAGTGCTGCATTTTGAAGAAGCCCTCCCCTCCCTCAAAGATATATTTATCTCCTACACAGCTTCCTCCCGCCAGGAGACATCACAGAACACCGATAATTCGATTATGGCCGTATGAATAAACTGAAACTTATAGTAATAAATGAATATAAGACGGCTGTAGGCCGTAAATCATTCTGGATAATGACGTTTGTCTTCCCATTGTTGATGGTAGCCTTTGGTGTCGTCATGGGTTTTCTTATGGCAGATTCCGACTCAACGATGTCGGTGATGGACTCTATCAACGATAAGACCGGTATATCTCCCGATGAAGAGACAATGACCGCGGCCAAGGCGATAGCGATGATGGTAGGCGTTTGCCTCACTATGGCCATGATGATATGTGGAAGTCAGATAATGCAGATGGTACGTCAGGAGAAGACCAACCGTATCATGGAATTTCTCGCTACGTGCGTGACCGGCCGAACCATGCTTACGGCCAAGATCATCAGCGTTGCGCTGATTACATGCACACAGGTGCTTCTCTGGGCGGCATGTTTCATACTGATTGGTGCCGGATTCGTCATTGTGTTCGATATAGATATTCCATGGAGCTATCTCCTGCATCCGCTTGTATGGCAGACTATCCTATGGTCATTCCTGTATTTCGTAGGAGGATTCATGATGTTCAGCGCACTCTTTGCGGCATGTGGAGCTTTGACCGATAGCAACAACGAAAACCAACAATATCTATCCATCCTCATGATGTGCGTTCTGGCATCTATGTATATAGGTATGTATGCGGTAGATCATCCTATGTCTGTGCTTGCACAGGTATGTGCCTACTTCCCGCTGACTTCCCCTACGGTAGGTGCTGTCAACGCCATTACCGGAGAGGTGCCTGTTTGGAGCAGTGTGCTTTCTCTTGTTGTGCTATATGCATGTGCTTATGGAGCAATCGTCATAGGCGGCAAGATCTACGCCTCTTCGATGCTCCTAAAGGGGTCATCCCTTACGCCAAAAGCCATCATGGCCTTCATAAAGGCTAAATGATGCCTTCATATGGTGCAACGCACAGATACACATCGCAAGTAATATACGACGCCCTTCCCACCAGGAGGGGCGTTTTTGTGTTAAAAAAAATAAAGAAATCCCCTCTTGGACCATTTCCTCCGTTTTGCTCTTGCAAATTTGATTTATTTTAAGTAATTTTGCAAAATGAGAAAGAATGTGGCAATCACGTTCAAAAATTAAATTTCGACGCCATGAGCAATAACTGGAATTATCAACCTCTTACACGTCAGGAGCAGGAGAAAGCCGAAGCTCTTCTCCCGGTCTGCGGGGGTGTCGCCCCCATACCTGAGCTGCTGATGCGCCGTGGTGTCAGCACTCCTGAAGAAGCCAACGGCTTCCTGTCGCCTTCGCTCGATGATCTACACGACCCCTTCCTCATGCCGGATATGGACAAGGCCGTAGAACGGCTTAACCGTGCCATGGGGGCTAAGGAAAGAATTATGATTTACGGCGACTATGATGTAGACGGAACCACGGCGGTAGCCCTTGTCTACAAATACCTGCAAAACTACTATAGCAATATAGATTACTATATCCCCACGCGCTATGAGGAGGGTTACGGCATATCGCGCAAGAGCATTGAGTATGCCGCTGAAAACGATGTGAAGCTTGTCGTGGTGCTTGATTGCGGTATCAAGGCCATTGATGAGATAGCTTATGCGAAACAGCTCGGTATCGACTTCATCATCTGCGACCATCATGTGCCCGACGAAGAACTTCCACCTGCCGTAGCGATACTAAATCCTAAGATGCCGGGGTCTCCCTACCCTTGTCCACACCTCAGCGGGTGTGGAGTGGGATTCAAGTTCATGCAGGGCTTTGCGAAGAGTAACGGTTTGAGCAATCATAATGAGCTTGACTCCCTATTGGACTTGGTGGCTGTTAGCATAGCTGCCGATATTGTTCCTATTGTAGGAGAAAACCGAATTATGGCTTATCACGGTCTGCGTCGTCTTAACTCGAATCCCAATCTTGGACTGCGTAGCATCATACGCCTATGTAAGCTGACCAACAAGGATATTACCATCTCAGATGTAATCTTCAAAATCGGTCCACGCATCAATGCTTCGGGGCGCATGCAGAGCGGAATGGAGGCTGTCGGACTGCTTGTCACTCGCGACCTCCACGATGCATACCAGCGTGGGGCTGAAATCGACCAATACAACAAAGATCGAAAGGAGCTCGATAAGAAAATAACTGAGGAAGCCAATGAACTCATTGAAAACAACGTTAATATAGTACACGGTAAGCGTTCGATAGTCATCTACAACAAGAACTGGCACAAAGGTATCATTGGCATCGTGGCCTCACGCCTGACCGAGCTTTACTATAAGCCCTCGGTTGTGTTGACATATGCAAATGGTATGGCTACCGGCAGCAGCCGCTCCGTTCAAGGCTTTGACATATATTCCGCCGTCAACTCCACACGCCATCTTCTTGAGAACTTCGGTGGCCATACGTATGCAGTAGGGCTCTCGCTTAAGGAAGAGAACATAGATGAATTCAGCAGACTGTTTGAGGAATATGTGGCCAAACATATCCAGCCCAACCAGCTCTGCCCACAGCTTGATATAGATGCCGATATCACATTTGCCGATATCACGCCGGAGCTGGTAGGATGGCTCAAGAGGTTCAATCCTTTCGGGCCCGGCAATCAGAAACCTATATTCCGCACAAGACACGTGTTTGATTTCGGCACATCCAAACTCGTCGGAAAGAATCTTGAGCATATCAAGCTTGAACTCGAGGACGACTCCACAAGCAGGGTGATTTCTGCGATAGCATTCAATATGGCTCCATATTTCGAGCATATACACGCCCATAAGCCTATTGATATCTGCTATACAATAGAGCAGAACAAGCATCAGCATTCGGAGTCGATACAGCTTATGATACGTGATATACGCGTCTCAAAATCTGAACTTGACTGATTGGTAAGGCATAAAATGCATATAGAATCAATCCTCAAGAAATATTGGGGTTACGATGGTTTTCGTCCTCTTCAACGCGACATCATCGAAAGTGTGATGTCAGGACATGACACTCTGGGCCTGATGCCCACGGGTGGCGGAAAATCCATTACCTTTCAAGTGCCCGGCATGGCTTATGATTCCGGGCTGACAATCGTAGTCACCCCCTTGATATCCCTTATGAAGGATCAAGTAGACAATCTGAAACGTCGTGGCATTACAGCTGTGATGCTTAATAGCGGGATGACAGTGAGGGAAACAAGAGTGGCTTGGGAACGCCTTACCAACGGCAGGGCACGATTCCTTTACGTATCTCCCGAGAAGCTTCGCAACGCTTTCTTCCTTGAAGAGATTCGTCGTCTTCCAGTGCGTCTGATAGTAGTAGACGAGGCCCACTGCATCTCCCAGTGGGGCTATGATTTCCGTCCCGCCTACCTCAAGATAGTCGATCTGCGCAAGGTGCATCCATCAGTACCTGTACTTGCACTGACCGCCACGGCAACTCCGCAGGTAGCAGACGACATTATGGCGAAATTGGCTTTTCGCAATGGTGCGAGGAAATTTAAGATGAGTTTCTCACGCGATAACATCTCCTATCTTGTACGTCTTTCTGAAAATAAAATCTATGATATCTATCATATCCTTTCCCGCACACAGGGATGTGGAATAGTCTACGTCAGGAGCCGACGGAAGACCCGTGAGATCGCAGAGTTCCTGACCGCATCAGGCATTTCCGCCGATTATTATCATGCAGGCCTGACATATGAGACCAAAACCGAGCGCCAGAACGCATGGCAGACGGGAGCGATAAGGGTGATGGTGGCCACAAATGCGTTTGGTATGGGTATAGACAAGCCTGATGTGCGTATAGTGGTACACTCTGACTTTCCTCCTTCGCTGGAGGAATATTATCAGGAAGCCGGACGTGCGGGGCGCGACGGAAATACATCATATGCCGTGCTCTTGGTTTCAAAAACCGATAAAGGCAATCTCAGGCGTAAACTCAAGCTTAACTTTCCAGAGCGGGAGATCATTCGCAATATCTATGAAAAAGCGTGCAATTTCCTCAATCTATCCATAGGAGAAGGCTATGAGCGACTGATGGAATTTGATTTCGAACTGTTTTGTGATACATTCCATCTTCAGCGTCAACAGGCACTCGCCTCATTCCATCTGCTTTCCCAGGCCGGTTATCTCGAATATATAGAGGAGACGGAAAGCAATTCCCGGGTGATGATAACTGTAGACCGCGACGACCTCTACCATATCGATGCCTCTCCGGAGGCGGACCGCACTCTTCAATGTCTACTCCGGCAATATCCGGGATTATTCACGGATTATGTCCAGATCAATGAGGGACGTCTGAGCCGAGACACCGACCTTGATCAGGAGACTATCTATAAAGCGCTTCTTGAGCTCAACCGGCGGAAAATCCTTATATATGTTCCTCGTAGGCGCACTCCTTATATGTTTGTGCCTACCTCAAGGGAGGAAACGCGCTATGTGCAGATCGGTAAGAAGATCTACGAGGAACGTTTTGAGGTGATGTCGCAGCGTGTTGAGGCAATGATAGACTATGCTTATGAAGATGCCAGCTGCCGAGTCAGCCGTATGCTTGACTATTTCGGTGAAGACAAAGCCTGCGACTGCGGCAAGTGCGATGTCTGCAGAGGGAGGAGAAAATCTTCATCCTTCATATCCAAAGAGGAGATGATAAGTCGGGTATGGACCTATATGCAGATGTATCCTTCCGGTATCACCCAGACAGTACTGGAGCGTAATTTCACACCAGACGACCGACTGGCCGGGGATGCCCTACGCTATCTTGTGGAAGAAGGTTTCGCTGTAGAAGACCACGCCATATACCGCCTCGCTGAATACTCAAGTTGAGCTGTATTCGCCATCTTTACAAAATCAAATTTCTGACATATATAAGTTTATATCCACAAAACAAAAATATTATGGAATCTAAATCATGAAGATACATGAAGGATTTTCAGGACAACGATCCGTGGTGGTTCCGCAGCTTATCCTCGATATAGCTGCCACCGACAGAGTGCTTCAATCCCTGCACATTACGGCCATGGGTTACTATCCAAAGGCAGCCAATCATTATCGCACCCGTCGTGAGCCAATCAGAGACTTCGTGCTTATATATTGTGTCGACGGTGAAGGATGGTATGAAATTGCAGGTAAAAAACATAAGGTTCCCACCAATTCTTTTTTTATACTTCCTGCAGGGATTCCTCATGCCTATGGGGCAGCTACATCCTCCCCTTGGACAATCTACTGGGTGCATTTTCAAGGTATACTCGCTCCTGACTACGCTTCATCCCACTACGAAGTATGCCGGATCACTCCATCGCAGAAATCCAGAATATGCGAACGAAACGAACTTTTCGAGGAGATATTCTCTTCACTCGACCGAGGTATTTCATCCGACAGTCTCAGGTATGCCTCTGCCCTTTTCCATCACTATCTCGCAACCCTCAAATATATTCCCGAATATAGAGGAGCGACAGGAGGTGGCGAACAGGAAGATATAATAGATGCTACCATACATTATCTGGAGGAAAATGTAGAGAAAAGCCTTACGCTTGAGCAAATGGCGGAATACGCCGGTTTTTCCCCTTCGTATCTTTCCTCCATTTTCAAGAAACGGACAGGATACGCTCCTCTCACCTACTTCAATCATCTTAAAATCAGGCAGGCATGTAGACTTTTGACGGATACAGGCATGAAGATGAATACCATATGCCATAAAGTGGGAATAAGCGACCCATACTATTTCTCACGCTTGTTTTCCAAGGTCATCGGTATGAGTCCGAGTGAATACCGTAGAAGGTCTGAGATATAAAAAAGATGGACGATCAGTCGTCCATCTTCATGCTCTTAAACTGTCCGAGAAGATTGAAGGTAAGCTCCACATCGTCTGAGAGTCCCACCTCATATTTAGTCGATGTCTTCTCTATCTTGACAATCTTAACGTCAGGGAAGTTTTTCTTAACATATGTTCGTATAGTCTTAGGGACTATACCTTCTGGCACTTCTCGTGTCTTACAGTCGACGGAAGTCCATTTTCCTGAGTTGTTGAATTCGATTTTCGTACCATTGACCAGTTTTACATCGTAATCCGTCTTCTTCAGGAGATGCTTGTCGGTCTTTACCATCCCTACTTTGGCCTTTGGGAAGTATTCTGTCAGGAACGTCTGAGCCGCTTCCGGGAGATCATTGCGGTCGATAGAGTATTTGTCGAATGCATAGCCCGATGTGAAACTAAACACGACGGCTATTACTAAAAATAAGTATTTCTTCATCTTAGTGTACATTTTTGTGTTTCTCATTAATATCAGAACAAATAAGAACATTTTATGGTTTGAATGAATTAGTCAGATTGATTTGGTTTTTCTCACTTTTTTTAGTTATATTTGCAGTGTAAAAGCAATCGCCGCGAGTTCAACTTGAAGTTGTGGCATTGTTAAGAAAAATGTATGGTTGAGAATTTCAGTAAAAAGGAGGGAACTTGAATAAAGCTGATGTCACGAAGAAATATGTAGCGATCGATCTCAAATCGTTTTATGCATCGGTGGAATGTATAGAGAGAAATCTTGATCCGCTTGATACATGCCTTGTAGTGGCTGACGGAGAACGTACGGAGAAAACCATATGTCTTGCCGTATCTCCTGCCTTGAAGGCATACGGACTCGGGGGAAGGCCACGGCTTTTTGAAGTGGTTCAAAGAGTCAATGAGGTTAATACCTTTAGGGGAAGACAAGGTAAGTCCTATTCGAAAAAGATTCTCGACAAGCATCCGGAGCTGGGGGTGGCATTTCTTGTCGCACCTCCAAGAATGGCGTACTACATTGAATACAGCACCAGGATTTATGATATTTATCTCAACTATATAGCGCCTGAAGACATCCATGTCTATTCAATCGATGAGGTGATTATGGATGTCACGTCATATCTTGTCACTTATGGAATGAACGCCCGCGACCTTACCATAGGCATGATACGCGAGGTATTGACTAAGACTGGCGTGACAGCCACGGCCGGAATAGGTAGCAACATGTATCTATGTAAAGTCGCAATGGATATAGTCGCTAAGAAAATGCCACCTGATAAAGATGGAGTGCATATAGCGGAAATCGATGAGATGAGTTATAGGCAGCTTCTTTGGGATCATACCCCACTTACGGATTTCTGGCGTGTGGGACACGGCATAGCTGCCAGACTCGCACCTTTCGGCATCCTCACAATGGGAGATATTGCACGATGCTCTTTGAAGAATGAGGATCTGCTCTACCGGCTGTTTGGTGTCAATGCAGAGCTTCTGATCGACCATGCATGGGGCTGGGAACCTGTGACAATGGATATGGTGAAGGCATACAGGCCTGAGACAAGCAGTATGAGTCATGGACAGGTGCTTCAGGATCCATATACTGCTGACAAGGCCCGGACAGTGGTGCTTGAGATGGCAGATTCCGCGACATTAGACCTTATTGACAAAAGATTGATGACAGACCAGATCGTGCTTACAGTAGGCTACGATACTGAGTCACTGACCAATCCAGCCATAAGTCGACATTATCACGGCCGTATCAAAACTGATTTTTATGGACGGAAGGTGCCTGAACATGCGCATGGTACGGTCAATTTAGGGCTTCCTACGTCTTCTTGCAGTATTATCATAGCGAAAGTAGGTGCGTTATTCGATAGAATAGTCAACAAGAATTTACTTATCCGAAGAATAACGCTTTGTGTCAACCATCTTGTAAGTGAGGAAAACATAGGTTCCCGTCGGAAGGCCGTACAATTAAGTCTGTTTGACGACTATGATGAGGTGAAGAAGCGTATGATTGCGGAGAGAGAAGCTCTTGAAAAAGAAAGACGCCAGCAAGAAGCTGTCTTGAGGATAAAGAAAATGTTTGGTAAAAACGCCATCCTCAAGGGCTTGAATTTCGACGAAGGTGCAACTCAGCGAAACCGTAACAGACAGATAGGAGGCCACCATGAATAAATATGACGATATAATAGGCTTTCCACACTATGAGCCTAAACATCCGCGCATGCCATTGGAAAACAGGGCAGCTCAGTTTGCTCCCTTCTCAGCCTTAAACGGTCATAGCGCAGCTATAACAGAGACAGCGCGACTGACCGAAGATATGACGGAACTGTCTGTCGAGGATCATATCCGACTCTCGCGAAGGCTCAATATGGCCTATGAGAGACAATGGCTGACGAAAATCACATGCTTCATTCCAGACCAGGTGAAAAACGGAGGAAAGTATGAAAGTTTTCAGGGGGTCATCAAGAAAATTGACCATAATGAGCGAATTGTGTATTTCCATGACGGGAGACTTATTCCCATCGACTTCATATCAGATATCTTCTGTGACACTTTTGACGAAACCGATTGAAAGGGAAACCGAAAAAAGAATTGTTAAAATTCTCCATAAAGATGTAAAATTTAATTTTTTTTATTATTTTTGCATCAAGAAATACCTAACAAGATCTATAGAATCTTAATCGAATAGGATTTAGAGGCAAAAACCAACATCAACCTAACAATAACTATAAAAGATCTACCAATGAACCTTATCACATCCTGTCGCAGGGTATCTTTCTTTGGGCTACCTGCGCTTCTGGCCATCACGGCCTGCAGCAACGACAATGAGTGGAAAGACGTAGACGGAGCAACCCCCTCCCTAACACTCACCACTTCGCACGAACGTTCAGAGGCTGGCCGATCAATCAAGATTGCCGGAAAAGTGACCGACAACGATGGCATTGCAACCATCGATCTTGTCTGCCACGACCTCAGCCTCAACAAGCGTATCGACATCATCGAAATCTATGGCGAACCACTGAAGGAGTATGACCTCGATTATGCCTTCAAGATTCAGGAAAGCCAATCCGGAGAGGATTTCAATGTAGAGATCACCATCACCGATATCGGGGGACGCAAGGAAAAGCAGAATCTCCGCGTCACTCTTGATGGCGACTGGACACCTCCCTATTTCACTACCAGTCCTGACTCCGAGGTCATTGTCCTTATAAAGGAGAATACAAGCTTCAATCTCAAATTCAGTGTTGCAGACAATAGAGTGGTCGATTATGTAGACATAGATGTCGTCGATATTACCGATGGTACGGATGCTCCCAAGCCTGTTGAAGGCTTTCCGCGCCGCGTGGAAGGCAATGGAACAGGTAAGTTCGATTTTTCTGAAAGGCTATCACTTCCAAGCAAGATGGCGAATCTTCTGGCTACAGTGACTGCCTACGATAAAGAAGCCAACGAAGCCGCACACTCCGCTACATTTAAGTCTCTTGTAAAAGTGCAGGAACTTCAGGATATGGAGAAGATGTGGCTTTGTGATGTAAGCAATGAGGACGACCTCAATTCCGATATCTTCGGCGTGCCAGTCCTCTGCGATCATGTTGGACCCTACAAGTATGAAGTGCGCTACTACAACGAGAAAGCGGGAACAGAGGTTTGCCTTCTCGGACAGAAAAGCTCTTTCGGTCCCCTTTGTTTCGCTCCGTCAAAAGACAACTCGGCCGTGCTTGGTGATAATCCCGATGAAGTCAAACGCATCAGGCTTGACCAGGCCAATACCTATTACTTGCTCAGCTTCGATACTTTCAGTGGGAATTATTCCACTCAGAGCTACTCGGTGGAATCCGCCATTGATCCTGTGATGCACATGCATTTCGGAGGCGATGACCTCAATACATGGTGGGGCGGATGGGATACCGATGCATGGTGGCAGGAATACTACTTCGGCCCGATGAGCGGAGGTCCTGACGATGTCAGGAAAATGGCTCAGGATACAAAGAATCCCCATATCTATATATATGAGGACTGGAAGATCTCGCAAGGCGATGATCTTCATTTCGCTATCCATAACTGGCACAGCCATGGATGGTGGAACTTCGTGACATGGCGTGTAGACGATAGCTCGGATCCCGGCAAGTTCATGTATTACGGCAATGTTCATCCCGACAATCCCCACTATACCGGCAATGCCGACTATTTCCAGTGGAAATACGGAGATGCCGTAGATCTCGATAAGTGGGGAGATGAAGCCTACCGCAAGCAGTTTGTACCCGACAACTGGGTAGATATGAAAGGTCTTGAACGCGGAGGCACATTCAAGCTTATCTTTGATGCCCACACGGAAAGGGCACGGCTAATACCCCAAAACTAATGTGGAATTGAGTAAATTCATTTCAAATAAAAAATTTAGGCAATCATCATGAAAAAATACCTTCTGACCATGCTTGTCTCGACACTGGGCCTTTCAGCTTGGGCCCAAGGGCTTACAGTGTCCGGCATCGTCACATCAAAAGAGGACGGTGAACCTCTTATAGGAGCTACCGTACGCGTACAGGGTACAAGTAAAGGAACCGCCACCGATTTCGATGGGAACTACACCCTTACCGATGTGCCCTCTTCCGCGACCCTTGTTTTCAATTATGTCGGGTATCAGGAGATTTCAATCCCTGTCAAAGGACAGTCCTATATCAACGTTCAGCTTTCAGAGACTGCGACTTCCCTTGACGAACTCGTAGTGGTAGGATATGGCGTAGCAAAGAAAAGTGACCTTACATCATCTATATCCACGATCAAGGGTTCCGAGCTCAATGAGATGGTAAGCGGCAATGCTATGGATGCAATTCAGGGACGTATACCAGGCGTGCAGGTGACGTCAGGTGGCGGTCCCGGTACCAATCCCTCAGTCATGATCCGTGGCGTCACTTCAGTCAACGGCACAAGTCCTCTTTACGTAGTTGACGGTGTGCCGCTGAATACGGATAACATCAACTTCCTCAATAATAACGACATCGAAAGCATGGAGGTGCTTAAGGACGCATCCGCTTCGGCCATATACGGTACGCGAGCTTCCAACGGCGTCATCATCATCACGACCAAGAAAGGAAAATCAGGCGCTACGCGTGTCGACTTTTCCGCTTCTGCCGGCTGGCAATATATTCCGAAGCCCAGTATAGCTTGGGCTGATGAGTATGAGAAGGTTTTCTACGCGCGCTATGAGAATGACGGACGGGTCGCTCCATGGAATTCCCCTTATGTCGATTACGGCGAGGTTGACAGCACCGACTGGTGGAAACTTGTAGTGGATAAGACCGCTCTCGTGCAGAATTACTCCCTCAGTGTACGCGGAGGCAACGACAAATACGTCTACAGTCTCTCTGCAGGATACTACCGTAACAACTCGCAGTTCAAAGGGGGCTATTGGGATAAGATGAACGTTCGCCTAAATACCGAATACAACTTCACTGACTGGCTGAAGGCTGGTCTTGACCTCGCGCCCAATCTTGAAAGCTGGGAATCCGCTCCAGAGCTTTTCTCCGCAGCCATGGGAATGGATCCTACCACACCTGTCTACCGTCCGGAATCTGAATGGGACCCGGCGAATCCGATGAATGATTTCCAACGCTCCTACAACAATCAGGAATGGAATCCGGTGGCATCCCTCGCCCGGATGGACAATCACTCCACGAAGTTCCAGCTTCTGATGAATCCCTATATCCAGATTCAGCCTATACGCCAGCTAACCCTCCGCACTCAATTCGGTGCAAACCTCTGGTATCAGCGAGAGGATAAATACAATTATGCGTTTCACATTGATGCACTTGAACAAAGTGCCAAGAACAGCGACGAGCGCAACTACAGCGACCAGCTGAACTGGAGCTGGACCAACACCGCAACATATATGGACACATTTGCGGAGAAGCACAACCTCACGGTCATGGCCGGTTTCACAGCTGAACGTTATGCCAACTATTGGGCCAACGCATCGCGTCAGGACATCCCCGGCAACAGCGATCTGCTTCATGAAGTAGGAGCCGGTACCGGCGATCAGTTTGCCAACGGCGGCACGTCATATCAGACCCTCGCGTCCGTGCTCGGACGTGTGATGTATAACTTTGACAGCCGCTATTACCTGACAGCGTCCATCCGATACGATGGCAGTTCCCGCTTCCCTAAAGGCAACAAATGGGCTACATTCCCATCCCTATCACTCGCATGGCGCCTTTCCGAAGAATCCTTTATGGAGGGTACGCGCAACTGGCTCGACAACGCCAAGGTGCGTCTTGGATGGGGTAAGGTAGGCAACCAGAGCATCAATCCGGGACTCTTCCTCTCCACTATGGACAATGGAGTGAACTATGTCTTCAACAACACCCGTTTCCCTTCCACGATAGTAGGCCAGATGGGCAATCCTTTCCTGCGCTGGGAGACTGTGGAGGATTACGACTTCGGCATTGACGCCACTTTCCTCCGCAATAGACTAAACCTGACATTCGACCTCTATCAGAAAAACAGCCATGATATGCTCTATGCCGCCCAGGGCCTTCTGATAGCAGGCAATCCGGCATGGATGGGTGCAATCACCCAGAACATCGGTGAGATGCGTGCCAGAGGTTGGGAACTTTCTCTCAGCTGGCGTGATAAAGCCGGAGAAGTCGGCTATGATGTAGGCGTGCAGCTCTCGGGTGTACGCAATAAGGCCATCAAGTTTTCCGGCGATGGCCCTGTCCTCACAGGAGGCGGCCTCAACGAAAGCATCATCCGCAATGAAGACGGTCAGCTCATCTCCCGATTCTATGGCTACACAGCCGACGGACTCTTCCAAAACTGGGAGGAAGTATACGCCCATACCGATGAACACGGCACTCTCCTTCAGCCTGACGCTCAACCCGGCGATATCCGCTTCTTAGACCTCAACCACGACGGAGTCCTGAATGATTCCGATAAATCGTATATAGGCAATCCCTACCCAGACCTCATGATCGGCTTCAATGTAGGTCTGAATTGGAAAGGATGGGATTTCATCGCTAATTTCTATGGGACCTACGGCAATGATGTCTTTAACTTAGAGAAGAAACGTTATTCCGGTGGTGGAGGCCAGAACGTATATCGCGGCACTCTCGAGAAGGCATGGCATGGTGAAGGCACAAGCAACGACATACCGCGTCTTTCCTACAACGATCTCAATCAGAACTACGGTCGCGTGTCGAGCTTCTATGTGGAAGACGGAAGCTATCTCCGCTGCAAACTCATCACCCTCGGCTATACACTTCCGAAGAAATGGCTGGGAGATTACAGTCTGCGCCTTTATTTCTCCGCTCAGAATCTCTTCACCATCACCAATTACGATGGTATGGATCCGGAGCGTCCGTTCTACGACGGAAGCGTAATCGAGAAAGGCATAGGCAATGCCAAGTATCCGACTCCACAGACATATCTCTTCGGCATTGACTTCAAGTTTTAATTGAGAATTGAGAATTAAGAATTGAGAATTATTTCTTGATTAAGAATTATGAAAATGAAAAAGACAATATATGCGTTTGTTGCGGCGGCCGGCCTCGGGGCCTTTACTTCCTGCAACGATTTCCTTGACCAGGAAGTACGCGGACAGGAAAACCTCGACACATATTTCAAGACTCCGGAGGAGGTGGAAACTTATGTGGGTGGATGCTACTACCAGATAGCCAAAGGAGGCGGATGGTGGCAGGTCTACAACACATGGTTGCTCTCAGACATGTGTACTGATGATCTCTGGGACGGCAACACCACTCAGGAAGACGGCTATCAGGAACTCTCCCACTATATGCCCAACGGAAACATGAACGGCATAATTCAGAATTTCTGGGGAGCCCGTTATCAAGGCATCACAACGTGCAACCTCGGTCTGGAAAAAATACCCGCTGTCTCGATGGACGAGAACCTTAAGAAGCGCCGTATCGCGGAAATAAGGTTTCTGCGTGCTTTCTTCTATTTCGATCTCGTGCGCAATTTCGGAGGAGTACCCATCATGACCGAGTATGCGAGCACCGGTGTAGGAAAGGAGCGCTCATCGCAAGAGGAATGCTATAGGTTTATAGAAGACGAACTCAATCTTGCTATTCCGGATCTACCCGAACGTTCACAACTTGCGGCTGCCGATATGGGACGCATCACGAAAGGGGCGGCTCTCGGTATCCTTGGCAAGGCTCAGCTATACCAGGCCAAGTGGGCAGAAGCCAAAGCTACCCTCAAGTCCATAATCGACTCAGGAGAATACCGTCTTCTCGAAAATTTCGGAGATGTTTGGAGCGTCAAATACAATAATAGTGCAGAAAGCCTTTTCGAGGTGCAGCAGACCTATGGGGGCGACACATATGCGCTTGGCGGGGCTCTTACAGTAGTGACCGGATGCCGCAACGGCATTGGTGACGGATGGAGCTGGGGCCAACCTACATCAGACCTTGAGAACGCGTATATAGCTGCAGGCGACACAGAGCGTCTTCGCTGGACTATCATCAAGACCATGTGTACGGAAATCGCCGGAGAGAGTCAGTTCTCTAAATTCGTAGCCAATAACTCGCAGGTCTGTAAAGTGACGGATACGAAATATCAGGATTATATCAAGAACTTCGGATGGACATCGACCGATTACTATAGGGGATACATAATCGATCCGGCCCAGCATAAGTCTGCACGCATCATCCGCAAATACTTCCTTCCTCTTGAAGACCGTCCGGAAATCTACAACATCGATAAGATTCCCCTCAACCACCGTGTGCTCCGCTATGCCGATGTGCTTTTGATGTATGCTGAAGCCTGTGCAGAAACCGGCGACGACGGTCAGGGTCAATGGGCGCTCAATCAGGTGCGTAGTCGCGTCAATCTTCCTGCGGTAAGTAGTTCGGGCACTGCTCTCCGCGACGCCATCCGTGCCGAGCGCCGACTTGAACTCGCCCATGAGCAGTGTCGACTCTACGACCTGCGACGCTGGGATTGCTCCAATGGAAAGAAGATGATCTGCAATGTCATGGGGCCAGAAGGAAGTTTCGTAAAATACAATACCGGTGCTGACGCCGATATGTATGAGAAATGGAATCAAGGCGAGCCCAGCGACAAGGGTATTCGTTTCAATGAAACCCGCGACATGCTCTTCCCCATCCCCAACTACGAGATTGAACATTCCAATGGTGCCATCAGGCAGAATCCCGGATGGAATTAAGAATGTGGAATGAGAATGTTGAATTAATCCAGAATCTATAATGAACACAAAAATATTGACATATGCTCTTTGCGGGGCTGCGGCTTTCATACTGGCAGCCTGCAGCGATGAGCCTCACGGAGTATCGACTAAGCATCCTATCGGCTCCGAAGGACCTGAGGGCCCGAGCTTCAGCGAAAACGATGATGTGACGTCGCCAAAGGCCAACTTCCCTCTGACAACGAAGAAAGTGGCAGTAAACAGATCCGAGACTTATCAGGAGATGGAAGGGTTCGCCGCATCCGACTGCTGGCTTCCCAATCAGATAGGCCAATATTGGACTGACAACCGCAACGAAATCGCACAGCTGCTTTTCTCCAGAAGCATATCCTCCGACGGGCAGCCCCAGGGCATCGGCCTCTCGATGTGGCGTGTCAACCTCGGTGCCGGAACGGAAGAGCAGGGTGACGACAGCAATATGGCCGCCAACAACCGAGCCCAAAGTTATCTTAGTTCCGGCAATTATAACTGGAATAGCTGCGCAGGGCAGCGCTACTTCATGGAGCAGGCAAAGAATCTTGGGTGTGAGAAGTTTGTGCTTTTCAGCAACTCCCCTCTTGTGCAATATACTCTCAACGGGATGGGTTATTCCGATAATGGGGCACACGGCAATCTAAAGGAAGATTGCTATTCACAGTATGCCGTATATATGGCGGAAGTAGCGAAGCATTTCTCTGATGCCGGTTACAATATTTCCCATATATCCCCGGTCAATGAACCTCAGTACAACTGGGGAGTGTCGGAAAGCGGAGAGGCCTCTCAGGAAGGTTCCGGCTGGCAGAATACTGAGATTGCCAAACTTGTCAAAGAACTCGACAAGGCCCTTACAGACCGAGATCTTGACACCTACATCATGATTGCAGAGGCTGCTTCATGGAATGATGTGACGGGAGGCGACAATGCGCGTTCAAACGCTATCAATGCTTTCTATAATCCCTCTTCCAATTCTTATGTAGGGGATATCAAGCGCCTTGACAACATCATCTGCGGACACAGCTATTGGACAGAGGGCACCTGGAGTGGAATGCGTCAGGTGCGTCAGCAGGTGGCCACCGCGGCCAAGGCCCGCAACCTTAAGGTCTATCAGACCGAGTGGTCGATGCTCGGAGATGCTCCTGCTGAACTGGAAGGCAATTATGACAATGCGACTGAGTTTGATATAGCCCAATATATGAGTAGAGTAATCCACAATGATATCACTGTGGCAGGCTGTGCATCCTGGAGCTATTGGACAGCGATGTCTGTGGAGCGTTATGGACAGAAAAACCGTTTCGAGCTTATCAAGACCACTCCGAAAGACGGAGAATACAGTGATGATTTCAAAAACGGAGGAACGGTGGCTGCCAATCCCAACCTCTGGGTGCTCGGCAACTACAGCCTCTTTGTCCGTCCAGGATTCAAGCGTATCGGTCTTTCTCTTGACGAAAGCAAGGATTTCTTTGGATCAGCCTACGTTTCGGTTGATGGAAATCAGCTCGTAGTTGTATTGACCAACTATGACAAGACTAACGGCATCTCCATAGACATGGCTTGTCCCGAAGATACGAAAGCTGTCTACACATATACCACTACAGCCGATAAGAAGCTGAAGCAGGAGCGCTTCAACCTCAACGACAAGGTCTTCATCGATCCTGCTTCGGTCACCACCATTGTCTACCACTTCTAAGTTAATACCATTTTATGACTTCCAAAGGCCATCCGCACTACGGGTGGCCTTTGATAATTGTTTGCTTTATCCAGATGAATCTGGTTCTTTCCTAATTTAAGTGAAAGTAAACGGAGGCATGACCATCTTTACCTTA
>CAMWMK010000057.1 GCA_947175295.1 uncultured Porphyromonadaceae bacterium | reverse complement strand
TTAGAAGGTATGTAGGTGGAAGACGGGACTTTCACTTAAATTAGGAAAGAACCATGAATCTTCTTGTCTATTTGTGAGGGTGGAGTGGCCTAAAGTAACTTTACTCAGAAAAACTTGCATTGATTATTTTTTTTTTGTAATTTTGCATTAAATGTTAACCACTTCATAAGTCATTAAGAAGTATAATTATTAAATTGCATGAGATATCTTTTCCCAAGTCTGCTAATGCAGGCTAAAATCATAATAAAAGGACACTTGTTAAATCCCTTGTGGCATTCTCATTATGCTCGTCGTAAGAAAAGACGCGATGCCATAGTCGAGGCTAAAATGGGTTATCTTAGGCAATATGATTCTTATGTCAAGGGAATCAGTCCTGTTTTCCCTGCCGAAGACAAGCAAAAATTACAGGAGTATGCATTCACTTTATGGCTACAGGGGGAGCAGCAGGCTCCTCCAATTGTGAAAGCTTGCATTCAAAGCATGCGTGCTCATATTGAGCTGCCACTTAAAGTACTTGATGAAAACACTATCTTTGATTGGATTTCCTTGCCAGACCATATTATGGAAAAATGGAGAAAAGGACTTATTACCCGTACACATTTCAGCGATATCTGCCGCATAGAGCTATTGTATGAACATGGTGGAATTTGGGCGGATGCAACTGATTTCTTCACCGCTCCTGTCACGCCATTGATAATGCAGGAAGATTTTTTCATATTCATGGCAGGCAGTAATATCAAACGTGGAGGTACACATGCTTTTGTACAAAGTTGCTTCATTAGGGCTGCTAAGGGACATCCTCTCTTGGGCATGTGGCGTGAGTTTCTATTTCATTATTGGGAAAAAGAGAATAATTTGATTGATTATTTTACTCTTCATTTCTTATTTCGCTATCTTGTGGAAAACAATGATGAGGCTGCACGTCTATTTTCAAAGATGCCTAAAATTGATCAGGATCCGACGCATGTGTTGTTTTGTGTATATCGGGATGCACCCTATTCTCCAGAATTCTATGAGAAGTTGACGAAACCAGCGTTTTTTCAAAAGACTACTTATAAAGACAAAAGCGCTAAGAATCCGATTCCAGGAACGATGGCGGAATTCATAATATCATATAAGGATAGATAATCATTTAAAAATATCAAGAATCTTAATATGCTAAATTTCACAGTGGGACCTGTTATGTCCGACAATGAGACACTTGCCATCGGAGGAGAGCAAGTGCCATATTTCAGAACACAGGAATTTTCGGATATTATGTTTGAAAATGAGTTTTTGATTAAAGAATTCGTAAATGCTCCTGTCTCGGCTAAGACTGTATTTATTACTGGTTCAGGTACTGCCTCCATGGAAGCGGTAGTGATGAATGTTTTTACTTCTTCCGACCGTCTGCTCGTAATAGAAGGTGGCTCTTTTGGACATAGGTTTGCTGAATTATGTGACATTCACAAAATTCCTTATACTTCCATTACTCCTGGACCTGGCCATATAGTTACACCTGAAATGTTGGCTCCTTATGAAGGCAAAGGCTACACAGGACTTTTAGTCAATATTCATGAGACGTCTACTGGGGTTTTGTATGACTCAAAACTCCTTGGAGACTTCTGTCGACGAAACGCTATATTGTATGTAATTGATGCCATAAGTTCATTTCTGGCAGATCCTCTTGATATGTCTGAAGTCGGAGCCGATGTAATCATTACTGGATCTCAGAAGGTCCTCGCGTGTGCTCCTGGCATCTCTATAATTGTTCTGTCTGAAAAAGCCTTGAAAAGAGTATATGACCATGAGACAAAGAGCATGTATCTGGATCTTAAAAACGCTTTGATAAATGCCGAGAGAGGACAGACACCATTCACGCCTGCGGTAGGCATACTTCGCCAGATCAACGTACGTCTGAGGAGTATCAAGAAAAACGGTGGAGCTTCATCTGAAATAGCCAGAATTAAGTTGCAGGCGGAAGATTTCAGAAGTAAAATTCAAGGTCTTCCATTTGAAATTTATTCCGAATCGATGTCAAACGCATTGACTCCACTTCATCCGGTCAACACATCTGCATATGATGTTTTTCTTGAGCTTAAGGATAATTACGGTATATGGATTTGCCCTAATGGTGGCCACTTGAAAGATACTTTGTTTCGGGTTGGTCACTTTGGAGCAATCACTTCAAACGACAATGACACGCTTATTGCAGCATTGGTGGATTTGCAGAATAAAGGTAAGATTTGAGTTATGACCAAAGTCATCACTTACGGAACATATGATTTCCTGCACGAAGGACACATTCGTCTGTTGAAGCGGGCTAAGGAGCTTGGTGATTATCTTATAGTCGGAGTTACTGCGGAAGACTTCGATATGGCTCGCGGAAAGATAAATGTAGGTCAGTCTCTTATGGAAAGGGTTGAAGCCATCCGCCAGACAGGATTGGCAGATAGGATTATCGTTGAGGAATATGAAGGACAGAAGATTGATGATATTCGCAGATATGAGGCTGATATTTTCACCGTTGGCTCTGATTGGCTTGGGAAGTTCGATTATCTTAATGAATACTGCAAGGTGGTCTACTTAGATAGGACTGAAGGCATTTCAAGCACTGATATTCGAAACAATTCCCAGAAACTACGGATCGGACTTGTTGGAGAAACCAATATTGTCAATAAATTCAAAAACGAATGCCGTTATGTGAATGGTATAGAGATTTCAGGTATTTATGCATCTACTTTAGAATCTCTTGATGATGACCTTAAGAATCTTGCCATGCAGTGTGACTCCATCGAAGATTTACTTGTCAGATCCGATGCTGTGTATATAGCTTCAAAGCCCTCCGAACATTATTCTCAGGTTATGACAGCTCTTAAAGCTGGAGTACACGTGCTCTGCGAATCGCCAATTACTCTCACCATCCGTCAATTTGAGGAGGTAAGTCGAATGGCGGTCGACAGAAATCTTGTGTTGATGGATGGTATCAAGACCGCTTATTCATTAGCATTCAATAGAATGATGCTTCTGATAAAGAGTGGTGTCATCGGAGATGTCCTTTCCGTAGACACAACTTGTACGAGTTTGATTGATATCAATGAAAAAGCACTCCCATCGCATATATGGAATTCCATAACGGCTTGGGGGCCTACTGCTCTTTTACCGGTTTTCATGATTATGGGTACCGACTACAGTCAGGCAGTGCGATTTTCTAAGCGACTTAATAATAATGATGATTTTGATGTCTTT
The DNA here is from genome assembly GCA_947175295.1 of uncultured Porphyromonadaceae bacterium. Classification (GTDB taxonomy): domain Bacteria; phylum Bacteroidota; class Bacteroidia; order Bacteroidales; family Muribaculaceae; genus Lepagella. Next base: position 18,525 of record CAMWMK010000057.1, on the reverse strand, counting down.
ACAAAGGTTTCGTTCATTTTTGAAGATGGTGTTGCGTCCATTAAGGTTGGTCAAGGTGTGAAATCTGAAGGTGAAATGGTTGTATCCGGTACAAAAGGTTATATCTATATACCTGCTCCGTGGTGGAAAACTGATTATTTCGAGGTCAGGTACGAAAATCCATCCGACAATAAACGATACTTCTATCAGCTTGAAGGTGAAGGAATCCGTTATGAAATTCTTTCATTTTTTAATCTGATAAAGGGACATAGGTCTTACAATAGGATTTCAAAGGAAATTTCCCGTCAGATAATTGAAATAGTAGGGCAAGATGGATGACTCGGATTCCGAGCCATCCATCTTGCCCTATCCTTTCCTTCATCATCGTCTGTAGATGGTAAAATTATGTGCCCACTTCTTTGGAGTCATATAGTCAGGTCCGAATAGAAATGACAGATAGGTATGATAATCTCCAAATCCACGGAAGTTATAGCCATTGAATGGAATATCCACTATATTATCAAACATATCCCTTCTCATCACTACATGATCATCTTTGACACACACTGACTGACCTACGAGACTACTGTCTTCGTACATTCCCTTATGGACTTCGTCATTGAGTTTATTCCACCAACCCTCGATGCTTAATCCCCTGGATTTGAATATGGACAGTAGATCTCTTTTCTGACTATGATAAAGTCTGTTGTCGATGCTTCTTATATGGTGCATGAATTTCTTACGCTCTTTCTCATCTTCCGGAACTCCGTCGAAGGGAAATATATCAATAGCCACTCCATGTTTGTAAATGAGTTTTTTCTCAGGTCCTTCCCAATAGGTGGATGGATCGTTAATTTTTATAAAGCCGGCATAGAAGAATTCATCTCCGAGATTGGTTTTATACAACATATGGTATTTATCGCTTTTGTAGGTAGCTGCGAATCTGTCGAAATCTTCCCGAAGCATACATATGTCAATATCATCATCCCAAGGGATAAATCCACCGTGACGAATGGCACCAAGCATTGTGCCGTCAGAGATACTGTATTTTATATCATTGGCACGGCAAAATGAGTCAACATCCTTCATTATATCAAAAAGGATCTCGTGCTTTTCTTTCAAAGACAGTTCTTTGTTATTTTCCATATGGATTTTACTTTCTATAAATTGTGAAGTTCTGAGCCCATTGTTTGGGAGTCATGTAGTTTTCGCCATATGACTCAACCAGATATTTATGATACTCTTTAAAACCAAGAAATTTGTATCCACAAAACGATATATCGATCAGCTCGTCAAATAAATCTTTACGTAGGAGTACTTCATCTTCATCAGCACAGAAGAATTGAGTCACAAGCGGACTGTCTTCGTATTTTTTCTGATGAAGCGCATCGTCAAGCCTCTTCCACCAATAATCAGTAGAGTGAGTATATGATTTGACAATTGAAAGAGGATCTTTTTTATGTCTGTGGTAAAGACGGTTGTTAAGTTGTCTAATAGTGTGGTTGTATTTGTGGCGCTCCTCCTTTTCCTCAGGTACACTGTCTAAAGGAAATATATCAAGAGCCACTCCATACTTTATAACGTTCTGGTGATTTGCGATATATGTAGTAGGATCATTGATCTTAAGATACCCGTTGAAGAACACTTCCTTATCCTCGTGATTGTGGCAAAATTGCAGCATATGATATTTTTCACTTTTATAGGAAGCTGCAAAGCGATCGTAATCTTCTCGGAGCATACATATGTCGGCATCATCGTCCCATGGTATAAATCCTCCATGTCGTATCGCACCAAGTAAGGTGCCGTATGCAATACTGTATTTTATGTGGTTCTCTCTGCAAAACCTATCGACATCTTTTAATTGGTCAAGTATGATTTCTTGTTTTTCCTCTAATGTCAATGGTTTCTTCTCTTCCATTTTCATTCTCATGTTGTAAAAAAATGTGTATTGATCTGATAAGACATGTATCAATGAGGAAAGAGGTTATGCATGAAATTGAGAAAAACTTCCCTATCATCAGGATCTGCCTGCGCAAGGGAATTTATACACATGAATTGTGGTAGTGGCTTTCCATTCATGTAAGGCTTCAAGTGACTCCTGAGATAGAAACGACGGTTTGCAAAAGGCTTTAAGAACAATGTCTTCCCTTTGGGAGATCTGACGATTAGTCTACCTTCTTTTGCAGCCATCAGATGATTGGCCTCCTGAGCGTTGAATTGTCTGGCACCTCTAAATTTATCACGACAGTTGATATCTATACATTTCGGGTATTCTTTAAATAATTTTTCGCCTAAGGTTTTCAACATCGGATGAGGATTATGACGCATTAGAAAAGTCCTTTTCATTCCGAGTAGTCGGGAAGTATTCTCCATCATATCCTTGTATCCTACTTGTTTCAAACCGTTTTTTTTAGGCTTTATTGCATGAAGAAAATCAAGCATGATATTTGGCATCCATTTGCCGTAATCGATTACCTTCCCATCCGAAGTAAACCAGTCCTCAGGTTCTACGTAATTGCACAATACGAAATCATCGTTGAAATTTACAAATCTTTCTGATAGACCAGGAATTCTATGGGTCATAGTCTCTATTCCGTTGCTTTGAAATATCGGAAGATACTGCTCATATCCACGGAAGATAATCTTGTGGTCTACAATCTCGACCGGAATGGGATTCTCAAACCACTTCCCTACCGTGTTCTCGAGATGCGGATCCTGAGCGTCGGTGACTATGTAGATTCGGCGGATCCAAGGAGCGAACTTATTGATGCCAGCAACACACCAATCTATCTCACGCATCTGTCGGAAACGCAGGTCACCCCCGATATCGTCGCGTCTGGTAAGAGTATTTCCTCCCCGTGCGGCATCGCATTTGGCTTTCCACACAGGATCATCGCCATCCACCCAGAGGATGACGGCATCGATAGGATCGCACATAGTATTGTCGTCTGCTTTTATCATGAGATTCCATCGTTTATGGATTAGAGAATGTGTCGGAAACGTTCGGGAATCTCGACTACTATCGTACGTCCAAGCATAGCTGGCTTGTTCCATGAATAAATCGGTCTTATCCATGTCTGCATCTTTCTTGCAGTCTTGGTCCACTTATCGAAATCACGTGCCTCAATATTGGTCACCAGACTGATTGTGCGCGTGCGCTTTTTGAAATGACGTGTAGATGTTCCACCGATTCGATCCGGATTCATAAACCTTTCTCGCATACGCTTCATGTCTATGCATCCGAAATGGAAAAGATAGAGATCCGGACATATATGGAAATTATGCCCCCTTACTCTATGGAAACCCCTGCCCCATCTTACCGGTTTGGCTATGATGGAGCCTTTGGTGTATCGTGTATCCAGAAATCCAAAACGCCTCTGCTCAAGAAACTTCCGGTTGCCGTCAATTTCCGATTCCTTCTCCAGGTGCTGACCTATGTCAACACCTAAAGGAGAAATCGTAAAGTCTATCGGTTGTTCTGAAAGATATTCCGCCAATCCCTTGCCGAGTTTTGGATCCACTACGATGAATTCATCGCAGTCTACTCCTATCACGAGGTCGTAGCCCTCCTTTTCAAGGAGGTCAGCTGCCTTGTCACTGAGCAGACCGAGGCGCACACGCTCACCCTCCACAATCTGATTGCTTAGTCGCTTGTGGATATACGTATGCGTGCCCTCACAGAAGTCAGGCACTTTCTGATCCTCTCCATCGAAGAGGATGTATAGATTGTCGCGTCCGAGTTCTTTCCCATAGTAGTCTACCCACTTACGAAGGAAGAAATCATCGTCGCGAACCATCGTTATGGCGGCAATTCTTTTCAATTCATGATTCATAATGCAAAGTGCATAATATATTAGACGGATAGACAGTCGGAATAAGGTCAAGCATTATGGCATGCGGAGAGGATTACCTCCGAAACTGTCGGATGTCCGAAAATGATGTTCTCAATATTCTCAAGTGTCATTCCGGCATTCATCAAATCCGCACACTGCTGGGCCAGGTCGGCAGCGCCGACTCCCATGATGTGTGCTCCGATGAGTTTATCGTCGTCTTTGCGGAATATAAGCTTGCACAGTCCGTCAGGCTCACCCATCGCCAATGCTTTTCCGTTGGCACGGAAGAAACTTTGTCCTTTACGTATTTCGATTCCCTGAGCCTTACATGCCTCTTCGGTCAGTCCCGCCATTCCACATTCCGGCACAACAAAGACTGCGCTTGGAACGATGCCGAAGTCAATGCTGTCTGTTTTTCCGTCAATGGCGTTGAGGGCGTGAAGGCCTTGGAAAGAAGCTACATGTGCGAGCATCATGCGTGCATTGACATCTCCGATGGCAAAGATATGCGGCACGTTGGTACGCATCCAGTCGTCGACAGCAATACCTTTCGGAGAATACTCCACTCCTGCCGCTTCAAGATTGAGCCCATCTACACGCGGAGCGCGCCCTACAGCCATAAGGATATCGGTGCTTACTACCGCCTCTTCTTTTCCTTTAATTTCGTAGGTGACTACTACCTCATAATCCTCATTCTGCTCTATCTTCTTCGCGGCCGCCCCGGTTATGATCTTTATTCCCTTCTTCGACAGCGTCTGCTTAAGACGCTTGGCAATATCGGCGTCAAACGGGGGAAGAATCTGCTTCATGTATTCTATTACTGTCACATTAGACCCGAAAGAAGAGAAAATGCCAGCAAACTCCATACCGATCACTCCACCACCGATTATGGTCAGAGACTCAGGAATATACTCGATGTCGAGCATACGCGTCGAGTCCTTCACACAGTCCAGGTCGTGACCTTCGATCGGAAGCGAGCGGGATGTGGATCCAGTGGCTATTATGATGTAGTCGGCCGCATAGTCGTTGCCATCGGCTGTGACCGTATGGGGATCCTTGAAGGAAGCCTTGGCATCTACCACCTTCACCTTCGCTGCTTTCAGCATTCCGTCGATGCCGGCCCGGAGTGTATCCACAACCTCCTTCTTTCGCTCGACTACCTTATTGTAGTCGAGCGTGAAGGAAAAGTCATCGATGCCGAACTTGTCGGCTTCCTTGAAGGATGCGATCATCTCAGCGTTTCGGCAAAGGCATTTCGTCGGTATACAGCCCTCGTTAAGACATGTGCCCCCAAGGCGGTCGCCATTGAAAAGCGTCACGTCGTGTCCTCTTTTTGCGGCTTCGAGAGCCGTCTCATATCCGCCGGGACCGGCGCCGATTATGATGATCTTCATGTTTTCAGGAGTTTTTAAGTGCTTTGTAATTCAGTATGGGATTTTTCGCAGCGGTAGTCTCGTCGAGTTTGCGTACGAGGGTGGTAAGCGGCGCGTTCTTCACTTCTTCGGGAGTCTCGCGGGCTTCTTTTGCCACCTTATGCATCACTTCGATAAACTCTTCAAGGGTCTCAAGGCTCTCGGTCTCTGTGGGCTCGATCATCATCGACTCATGAAATAGAAGTGGGAAATAGATGGTCGGGGCATGGAAACCATAGTCGAGCAGACGTTTAGCCACATTAAGCGTAGTCACACCGGTGGATTTGTCTCTCAGACCGTCGAACACAAACTCATGCTTGCATGCTCCTTCGATCGGAAGGAGATAGTCGTCCTTAAGGCTTTCCTTAATGTAGTTGGCATTGAGTGTAGCCATCGGGCCTACCTCCTTAATGCCTTCCTTGCCAAGGCTGAGGATATATGCATATGCCTTCATCATCACGCCGAAGTTGCCGAAGAACGTAGATACGCTGCCAAGAGCATCCTCACCGTTTTCTACATAGAATTTACCGTCTTCGCTCTTCTTGACATGCGGATTAGGAAGGAACTGAACAAGATGTTCAGCTACGCCAACGGGACCGCTGCCAGGACCGCCTCCACCGTGAGGAGTCGAGAACGTCTTGTGAAGATTGATGTGCATGATGTCGAACCCCATGTCGCCGGGGCGCACTTTGCCGAGAAGCGGATTGAAGTTTGCTCCGTCGTAGTAAAGAAGGCCTCCGGCATCGTGAACGAGTTTTGCGATCTCCACGATCTCGGTCTCGAACATTCCAAGAGTATTTGGATTTGTCATCATGATGCCAGCGACCTCATCGTTAAGAAGGGGCTTAAGGTCTTCGATGTCAATTGATCCGTTGGGACGGCTCTTAACTTCCACCACCTCCAGACCCGCTACCATTGCCGATGCAGGATTGGTGCCGTGAGCGGAGTCAGGCACGATTACCTTGGTGCGCTTATGGTCGCCGCGTGCTTCATGGTAGCTGCGCATCACCATAAGGCCAGTAAGCTCTCCGTGAGCTCCTGCGTAGGGATTGAGAGTGAACTCAGCAAATCCTGCGAGGTTGGAGAGGGCATTCTGAAGATTCCAGTAAAGCTCAAGCGCACCTTGTGCAGTCTCGGGGTTCTGGAGTGGATGCAGAGCAGCGAACTGAGGCATGGTAGCCACTTCCTCGTTGATCTTCGGATTATACTTCATGGTGCAACTACCGAGGGGATAGAAACCTGTATCTACTCCGAAGTTCTTATTGGAAAGGTTTGTATAGTGGCGCACTACGTCAAGTTCGGACACTTCCGGAAGATCGAGCTTGGATTTACGGAGAAGATCCGAGGGTATTTCCTTTTCGCCATCGGTCGCAAAAACGTTTTTCGGGAGTTCATAACCTACGCGGCCGGGACGTGAAAGTTCGAATATCAGTTTATCGTAGTATTTCATCTTCTTAAGCCTCCAGCATTAAAGTTACAAATTCATCGATTTCCTCTCTGGTCCTTTTCTCTGTTACTGCGAACTCCACGAGACCGTTTCCAAGGTCGATACCGCCCATATATCCCTTCGATGCGAGATATTCGTTCGTTTTCTTGATGTCGAGATCTGTGTGTACAGTGAATTCCTTAAGGAACGGTTTATCGAACGCCTTGTGGAATTTACCGGTAGAGAGAAGTTTCTCATAAAGGTAGTGAGCTCCGTCGCAGCTGAGCTTATTGACTTCTTCCAATCCCTTACGCCCCATCAGCGCTACGTAGATTGTAGCGTACAGAGCCATGAGGCTTTGGTTGGAGCATATATTTGAGGTAGCTTTTTCGCGGCGGATGTGTTGCTCGCGGGCCTGAAGGGTAAGCACAAATGCGCGTTTGCCGTCAGCGTCCTTAGTAGCACCCACCACTCTGCCGGGCATCTTTCTGAGCTGGGCTTTAGAGCAAGCCATGAAGCCGAGATAAGGGCCTCCGAACTGCATCGGCATTCCAAGAGTCTGGCCATCGCCGCATGCGATATCGGCTCCCCACTCTGCAGGAGTTCGGAGCACTGCGAGGGTGGAAGGATCGCAGGTCATGGCCATAAGAGCCTTTACCGCATGCACTTTCTCTGCTACCCCTGTAAAATCCTCGATTATGCCGTATTTGTTGGGGCACGGTACGATTATACCGGCGACGTCTCCTGCCTTGAGGGATTCCTGTAGAGCTTCAAGGTCGGTTACGCCGTCCTTCTCGGGAATGACTGTTAGTTCGATACCATGGAATTTGGTATAGGTCTTGACTACTTCGGCCACTCTCGGAGCTACAGTAGCTGAAATCAGCACCTTGTTTTTCTTCTTGGCCGATGCCACCATCATCATCGCAGCCTCGGCAGTAGCCGTTGCGCCGTCATACATTGAGGCGTTGCTGGCCTCAAGACCGGTAAGCTCGCAGATCATACTCTGATACTCGAATATATACTGAAGAGTACCCTGCGATATCTCGGGCTGATAGGGTGTGTAGGCAGTATAGAACTCGCTGCGAGCCAACAGATGGCCAATCACGGAAGGCGAATAATGGTCATATGCGCCACCTCCGGCGAAAACCGTCAGCTGGCTGTTCTTATCTCCAAGTTCCTTGAAATGCTTGCGTAGTTCCACTTCCGACATAGCGGAAGGGATATCGTATTCACCTTTGAAGACCACGTCTTCGGGAATGTCTGAGAATAAATCGTCGGTCGACTTCACCCCGATTTTCTCAAGCATCACCTTGATGTCTTCATCGGTATGGGGAATATATCTGTTCATTCTTCGCAGATCTTAGCGTAAGCTTCGGCATCGAGAAGATTTGCAACCTCGGAGGGATCGGATACCTTCACTTTCATGATCCAGTTGGCAAACGCATCCTGGTTGATAAGTCCGGGCTCGTCTTCGAGGGCTTCGTTGATTTCCACAACTTCGCCGCTTACGGGAGAATAAAGGTCGGAAGCGGCCTTTACGGATTCCACAGCACCGAAATCCTCGCCTGCTGTCACTTCATCGCCTATTTCAGGCATATCGACATATACGATGTCGCCGAGCGCATGCTGAGCATAATCCGTGATACCGATTGTGGCGATTTCGCCTTCAAGGCTTACCCATTCGTGAGATTCCGCATAGCGGAGGTTGTCTTTGATTGTCATTGCTGTATTGATTTTATATGGTTATTTCTTGTAGTTCTTATCGTAGAAGCGTTTTTTCACGACTTTTCCGGGGAAGGTCTTCTTTCTGATGCGTACCTCCACTTCCGTGCCGAGTTTATCGAAAGGCTTCTGAATCATAGCCATAGCTACCGATTTGCCGGTAGATATGGAGCGATATCCAGTTGTGATCTCTCCTACTACCTCACCGTTCACCTCTACAGGATATCCGTGGCGTGGAATTGCATTGCCTTCGAGTTCGATGCCGACGATACGGCGCTTCACGCCCTCAGCCTTCTGAAGCGCAAGGGCTTCCTTACCGATGAATTCCTCTTTGTCGAGCTTCACAAACATAGAGAGGCTTGCCTCGATCGGAGTGATGTCGGCTGCGAGTTCGTCGCCGTAGAGCGGAAGTCCTACTTCAAAGCGGAGTGTGTCGCGGCATCCGAGGCCACATGGCTGCACTCCTGCCTCCATCAGTTTGTCCCAGAGGCGAACAGTGAAGTCATGAGAGCCGTAGACTTCAAAACCGTCCTCTCCCGTGTAGCCTGTTCGGCTGATAATAACGTCTTCTCCGTCGAGATGGTATGTCTTGAAGTTGTAGAATGCAATTTCCTCAAGGGGAAGTCCCAGTAGCTTGGAAAGCACCTCCTCAGCTTTCGGACCCTGCACTGCGAGCTCTCCGTAGTAAGGACTTTCGTTGGTTATGTTCACGTCATATCCCTCTGCGTTGTCGAAGATCCACTTTACATCCTTATCTATGTTGGCGGCATTGATGACGAGGAAGTATTCGTGGTCGTTCACCTTATATACGAGGAGGTCGTCGACTGTTCCTCCGTTTTCATAGCACATCATACCGTAGAAAATCTGGCCGTCGGGTGCACCTGTCACATCATTGACAAAAATGTGCTGTACGAATTTGAAGGCATCAGGACCAGTCACGCGTACTTCGCCCATATGGCTTACGTCGAAAACACCCACTTCATGACGAACTGCATTATGCTCGGTAGTGATGTCCTTATACTGTATAGGCATGTCGAAACCGCCGAAGGGCGACATCAGAGCCCCGAGTTTCACATGGCGGTCGTGAAGGCATGTTTTCACGAGATTTTCTTCCATTGTTTTTAATTATTAAATTAGTTTGTCTATGAATAAACACGTATATCTTGCAAAGTGAGCGGCGCTGAAAACAGCCGTACTCACTTCATTTTTCAAAGTTAACAAATTGAATTAACTTTCGCAAATTTTTCGTAATATTTTTTCAAAGGAATTTATTGCCCCTTAAGATATGAAGAAAATCATGCCTGATAGTGCATGATTTGAGGAATTATGATTAATTTTGCATTTCAAAACACAAACGTCAATTTTTAGTATGAACTACGCTTTATATCTCGGACATCGTCTCGCACTTGGAAGTCAGGGGCGGAAGTCAAGTCCCGGCGTGAAGGTGGCTACTGCCGCTATCGCGCTTTCCGTAGCTGTGATGATCGCATCAATCTCAATCGTACTTGGATTCAAGCGCGAGATAACCGACAAGGTGCTTGGCTTCACCTCACATATAGTGATGGCTGTCAGTCCCAATGAGACGGACAATATAATTACCCTTACCCCTACCTTAAAGCGGCTTCTCGAATCCCAGGACTGCATTAAAGACTACTCATTGCAGATCTCAATACCTACAATCCTTAAGACGTCCAACGATTTCAAAGGAGTTTTCCTCAAGACTCTTGAAGACAAGCAGACACGTGAGTTTCTTAGCGCAAACCTTATATCCGGAAGCATTCCAGACTATTCTATAGACAGTACACGCCTGGATGTGGTGATGTCGCGCATGGCGGCAAGTCAGCTGGGGCTTACACAAGACGATAAGGTGGATTGCTACTTCATCAATGATGAGGTCAAAGTGCGTCGTCTGCGATTAGCCGGAATCTATGATTCCCACTTCGATGCCTATGATGACCTTATGGTATATGGCAGCCGAGGGCTCTCTGAAGCCTTTACAGGACTTAAACCCAATCAGGCTTCAAGTATCCTCATCACAACAAAAGACTTCGACAGTCTTGATGAAGAGACATCCGAACTGCAATCCGCACTTAATTCAGCCGTAGCGGATGGCCTGATTTATAAACAATACCATCTTGAAAACGCACATGTGCAGGGTGCAAGCTATTTCCATTGGCTATCGATGCTTGACACAAACGTGATAGTGGTCCTCACCTTGATGATGATCGTAGGATGTGTCACACTTGTAAGCGGTATGCTTACCATAATCCTTGATAAAAAACGTTTCATCGGTCTGATCAAGGCCCTCGGGGCTCCTTCATCCAAGGTGCGTCAGGTGTTCATCTATCTTGCCATGAGGGTTGCGTTGGTCGGGATGGCGGTAGGCAACGCATTGATCATATCATTACTTCTCGTGCAGGATAGCTTCCATATCTTCAAGCTTGACGCCTCGAGCTATTATATCGACTTCGTACCTGTGGAATTGAACTGGAGCGCGTTTGCTCTCCTCAATGCCGGTGTCATCATAGTGGTCTATCTAACTTTAATCTTTCCGAGCCGAATCATCTCCAATATCTCACCTTCAGAGACGATGCGGGGCGAATAAAACATATCTCAAGTTCACCTGTCTATGGGAAACAGTACTTTAAAGGCCGAGCGCCTATGGAACAGCGAGTATCTGAAGGTAATGCTGTGCAATTTTCTTCTCTTTTTCGCCTTCTATCTCCTCACCCCTCTTCTGCCGATTTATCTTGACTCGGAGTTCAAGGCAGACAAAGACCTTATCGGAGTAGTGCTTTCAGGCTATATCGTCGCTACCCTCATCATCCGTCCTTTCAGTGGATTTGTTGTAGATTCATTCGACCGCAAGACAGTACTCACCCTCTGCTTCTTCTTTTTCTTCCTCTGCTTCAGCGGATATCTCGGTGCAGGAACGCTACTTATGTTTTTCATCGTACGAACGATGCATGGCATTCCCTACGGTGCCACAACCGTAGCCAACAGCACGGTTGCCATAGATGTGCTTCCTTCAAGTCGTCGCAACGAAGGACTCGGATACTACGGACTAAGCAATAACCTTGCAATGGCGATAGCTCCCAGTGTGGGAATCTACATCTACCATCTGACCGACAACTTCGCTCTCTTATTCTGGCTCTCCTTTGGGCTTGCCTTCCTTGGATTTCTTTGCAGCACATCTGTGAAGCTGCCAAAGCGTGAGAAAGTAGAAGGAAAGCCTAAATTAAGCCTCGACCATTTCTTTCTGGGGCGCGCATGGCTGCTGGCCATCAACATATGCTTCTTCGGTGCCTGCTGGGGAGTCATGAGCAATTATGTAGCCCTCTACGGCAAGCAGGAACTCGACATCACCGACGGCACCGGCGTCTTCTTCATGATTCTGTCGGCCGGACTTTTTGTCTCTCGCCTTTTCGGAGCCAAGAGTCTTAGAAAAGGGCTCCTCACCCGCAATGCGCTCGTAGGTGTCCTTATTTCCCTTGCGGGATACTGTTTGTTCGCTTTCGTGGTGACTCCGTGGAGTTTTTACCTCTCAGCTTTGCTCATCGGACTGGGCAACGGCCAGATGTATCCGGCATTCCTCAATATGTTCGTAAAGGTAGCCCGTCATGATCAGCGCGGCACTGCAAACTCCTCCATCCTCATTTCCTGGGACATCGGAATGGGTCTGGGCATTCTGTTGGGGGGAGTGATTGCGGAAAACGTCGGCTTCATACAGGCATTCCATATGACAGCGTTCATGCAGGCCGGAGGCACTCTCCTATTCATCTTATTCACCCGCTCCTTTTTCGAACGCCGCAAGCTCAACGAGAATTAACGTGCCGATCTGCCGGAGGTCTTTAAATAATAAGTAGCTGTTCAAATTAAAACAAATCGCCTCGGAATCGTTAGAGCGGATAATATGCGTTTAATTTGAACAACTACATATAAATTTCACATAATTTAAATGTTTAAGGGTTGGCTATAAGTGGAATTTTTGGTAATTTTGCAAATTATGAATTCCAAGAGATATATTACACTCATGGCCGCAGGAGCGATTTCGTTAGGAGTATGCGACTGGATCGGCCTACCCGAAATATTTAATGCGGAGGTTTTTGAATCCTCCCAGGCCTCCGCGGCCAAGAAAAAAGCGAAAAAGAAAACAACTAAGAAGAGGTCGACTGTTTCCAAGTCAACTTCCAAAGCTTCGTCTAAAACATCATCACGGAAGAAGACATCGAAAAAATCCTCAAGGACCAGGAAAAGACGTGCAGCTGTCTCCGCACCCAGAGCTACAGCAAGCATGCCTCCGACTGAAACACCAAGCAACGATTCGCTGACCCTTTCCGTCAACGAGCGTCTTATCAAGCTCATTCCACCGACCCATAATCCCGGGGGATTGAGAGTGAACAGCGTAAAGACTGATTCCGTCAGCCAAAAGGCGATCCTAAGTCTAAACGAGAACTTTACTTATCTCCCCGTCAATAAGGAATATATCGAACAGCTTGAGGGTCAGGCGCGCGAAGCGATGCCGGATTCACTTGCGGATTTCCAGATAGAACTGCGTGTAAGCGGCAAGCCGCTTTCTTACTATATCAACTCGATTGACAAACTACCGAAAGAATACCGAGAGAATATTCCATTTGTAAGGGCGGCAGATCCTCTTTCCCCCATCACTAAGGGCATGCAGGGCGACAATGTGGCGCTCTGGCATAGCCATGGAAGATACTACAAACCTGCCAACGACAATTGGTATTGGCAACGCCCGTTCCTTTTCCAGGCAATTGAGGATACATATACATTAGGATATATACTTCCTTATGCAGTGCCGATGCTTGAAAACGCCGGAGCATACGTAATGCTTCCCCGTGAGCGTGACATAAATCCGATCGAGGTCATCGTAGACAACGACCAGCCGGAAGAAGGCGGAGTCTTATACTCTCAGAATACATATTTCGAGAGCAACGGTCATCATAAGTGGGAGACCGGTGAGGGTGAAGGCTTCATCTATGACCTCCCGGACTTCCGCGACACGGAAAATCCGTTTGAAAACGGTACATTCCGAATGGTGAAGACCTCGAAGGGGGGTAGCCCATCCACCGCTTCCTGGGTAGCCGATATTCCTGAATCAAGGGAATACGCCATATATGTCAGTTATAAGTCACTTCCCAATTCTTCGGAAGATGCGAGATATACGGTCAACTACGACGGCGGATCCGAAGACATACTCGTCAACCAAAAGATGGGTGGCGGCACTTGGATCTATCTTGGGACCTATCCCCTCGCGGAAGGCTACGATCCTGAACATCCTACCGTAGTGCTCTCCAGCCGTACGGAGAAGGGGGGAGAGACAGTAGTCACTGCCGATGCCGTCAAGATCGGGGGAGGCATGGGCAATATCGCTCGGTCTCCGAAACGGAGCGATGTGCTCTGGAACAATGTGATCCAGTCCTATCCCACCGATTCAATTTCGGTCGATCAGGTCGTGGCTGACTATGCCGAGGCGTCAGACCGCCCTGTGGCTACCGACAATCCATTCCGGAAGGAGGAAGTGCAGAAGGCTATGAAGTCGGAACCCGTATTCAAGACCTCCGGTCTGCCTCGCTGGCTCGAAGGAGCGCGCTACTGGCTGCAATGGGCCGGAATGCCCGACTCCATCTATGCCCCATATGCCGGTACGGACGACTATAAGGACGACTATACGAGCCGCGGGCTATGGGTCAACTATCTTGCCGGAGGTTCGCGGGTACTTCCCAAAGAAAAGGGACTTGGCATCCCCATTGATGCCGTCATGGCACTGCACAGCGACGCCGGCAAACGTGCGGACGATTCATTCGTAGGGACACTCGGAATATACTTCACCAACGGCAACGGCAATTATGCCGACGGCACACCGAGAAAGAATTCCCGAACGATGACCGATATGCTGATGCGCCAGATCACCGGTGATATCCGTGCTAAATTCGAACCGGAGTGGACACGACGCCCGATGTGGGACAAATCGTATGTCGAGGCCCGCGTCCCTGAAGTGCCTACTACCCTGATAGAGCTTCTCAGTCATCAGAATTTCGCGGATATGCAGTATGGCAACGATCCGAGATTTCGCTTTACCGTAGGGCGTGCCATCTACAAGGCTTTGGCGCGCTTCATCGGTGAGCGCAAAGACCGCAAGGTGGTGATCCAGCCGCTTCCGGTAAAGAACTTCGCAATCCAGAAGACAGGAAAGAACACCTATCGTCTGTCATGGCAGCCTACACCGGATGAACTTGAACCATCAGCGATGCCTACAGGCTACATCATAATGGAGCGTAGCGGCGACGACATGAGTTTCCACAAAGTGGCTGAAACCAGCAAGCCTCATTTTGAAATTCAGGCGACGGATGATGAGATACACTCCTTCCGCATCATAGCCTTCAATGAGGGAGGGAGGGCGTTTCCTTCTGAGACTCTGGCGTTCCGCAACACCGGTGGAGATTCCAATCCAATCCTGATTGTAAACGGTTTCACACGTATAAGTGCTCCCGGGGTGGTGACTGACGGTGACTATGCAGGTTTTGACACAACGAAAGACTTCGGCGTGCCCTACATTCAGGATGTCTCCTTTACAGGCTACCAGACCGAGTTCCACCGAAGCGCAGGCGATGGCTTCGGAAAAAGCAGCGACAGCCATGTGGCCTCGGTCATCGCAGGAAACACTTTCGATTATCCTGCCCTTCATGGAGAGGCCATAGCAGAGGCTGGCCGAGGGTTCGTCAGTGCGAGCGTTGGGGCTGTGGAGCAAGGTAGCGTCAACCTTTCCGACTATAAGACAATCGACCTTATCCTCGGGAAGCAAAAGGCCACCACTATTGGCCGGGGCAACAAGGGAGCGGAGTTTTTTGCCTTCCCTCAGAAACTACGCAATGCACTCACAGGATTTCTCGACAAGGGAGGAGATCTGATCGTCAGCGGCCAATATGTAGCAAGCGATCTCCGCGATACCAGAAACGATAACGACGCGGCGAGATGGGGTGAGGAGGTGTTGTGCGTGACGATCCCTGAGTCGGTAAGCGCCACCTTTGACGGACACATAGACGGAATGGACAGCCCGCTTAAGTCTTCATTGGGCAGCCGACGCTATGCATACTCCAATACCTTGAACTCCGACCACTACATTGTGGAGTATCCGGATGCCATCATTCCTACTCAGAAAGCCGATGAATCCGCTACATTTCTCCGCTTCAGCGATACCGACGCTGCGGCAGGCCTGCTTATCCGCGACGGCAAGTCGCGCCGAGCGGTCATGAGCGTTCCCTTCGAAGCACTTACCGATGCCAACCAGCGGAATCTGCTGATGAAGGAGATTCTGGATTGGATAGAGAAATAAAACCTGGCTTGTGTGAGGAGGTATGATATATTAAGAATTATGCATAGTGCATTATGATTTGATTAAAAATGATACAGTTTGAAAACATAAGCCAGCTTAGGGAAGAGATATTCCGCAATGGCCTTGACCAGTTCATATTCGTGAAGATCGGCGATAAGGAAGTGAGCATGTATCCGCATTCAGAGAAAAGAATGCGCGAACTGGCGGAGGTATGTGATGTGCCGTTCACATATTCTTGGTATCGGGAAGTCTCTGACGACGGCACCGTTATCAATCACCCTACGATTGACTATCAGCTCGGATCAATGAGGGATGATTTCGACTTCGGATCGGTAGTGCTCCTCAATGCGGCCGACGTGCTTAACGCATCAGAGGATTTCGAAAAGGAATACGACGATCTTCCAGATGGCGGCTGGTATGCGTTGCGCCTGAGGATGCTGACGGGACGCGGTGCACTCTGCATCAACGAATACCTATACGAGCAGAGCAAGACAGACTACCGCAAAAGTGGCGAGCAACAGCATGATTACGTCAACCCCCGCAATGCGGAATATCAGAAGGCGATGGAAATGGTCTGTCGTGCACATCTGCGCGACATCAATGCCCTGGTAGGTGAGCCTAAAACGGCCGATGTCGGATCTTCTTATTTCCCGTTGGAGGCGAGTGTGGTGATTCCGGTGCGAAACCGTGTCTCTACGATTATGGATGCAGTGGAGTCAGCCCTTTCCCAGCTCACGGACTTCCCGTTTAATGTCATTGTAGTGGACAACGGAAGCACCGACGGCACTCGCCAAGCGCTTCTTGCTGTGCCGGATCCCCGCCTTCATGTCATCCTTGTAGAAGAAGAGGAAGGTCTCGGCATTGGAGGTTGCTGGAACAAGGCTCTGGAATCTGAACGTTGCGGACGTTTTGCAGTTCAGCTCGATTCGGACGACGTATATTCAGGCACGGATACTCTGCAACGTATCGTAGATAAATTCTATGAAGACAACTGCGCTATGGTGGTAGGCAGCTACACCCTGACCGATTTTGACCTTAACGTCATTCCCCCCGGCCTGATTGCCCATAATGAGTGGACAGCTGAAAACGGCGCCAACAACGCCCTGCGTATCAACGGGTTCGGCGCTCCCCGCGCTTTCTACACACCGATAGCTCGTGAGATACTATTCCCGAATGTCTCTTACGGAGAAGACTACGCAATGGCACTCCGCATCTCACGCACATGGAAGGTTGGTCGCATCTTTGAGTCAATCTATAACTGCCGCCGTTGGGGAGGCAACAGCGATGCTGCGCTTTCCGTAGAGAAAACCAATGAGAACAATATCTACAAGGATTTCCTGCGTACGATAGAGCTCCTTGCCCGTATACACGAAAATATGGAAAACGATGATTGATTTCATAGACGCGCAGCTGACAGATTGGCCACTCGCAAGGGAGAACTATCAGGCGCTCGGTAGGACTGAGCGACGTTCCATGCAACTCGGTGACCTCACGGTTGGCATACAGCACAATCCGGCGAGAATCGTCTCCACAGGAGCCAAGACCGACGCTAAGAGCATCGGCGAGCGACCCTGCTTTCTCTGCAAGGAAAACCGACCGCCGCAGCAGACAGGTGTCGATATAGCGGATGGGTGGGAACTGTTGCTCAACCCCTACCCTATCTTTCCATCTCATTTCACCATAGTCAGCACAAAGCATCAGCCACAGGAGGGATTACCGCTCGATATGGTGGCGATGGCCGAAAAACTTCCCGGACACACTGTATTCTTCAATGGAAGAAGATCCGGAGCTTCGTGTCCCGACCATCTGCACTGCCAGGCGGTAAAGACGCATGAACTTCCTCTTATGTGCCTTATCGAACGGTCACATGCCTTGAAGCTGGGCCGGGTTGCCACTTCAGAAAGCCTTGGCCTTGACATGCCGTTCGCTTTCAAGAGCGTCATCATTACTCCAGACATTGAAGGAATGTCGGAACTTGCGAGGATTGAATCCACCATAGGTAAGGAATATATATATGAGGGACGCATCAATGTTTTCGTATGGATAGATCATAACGGATTGCTGCGTATCTGTGCAGTCCCGAGAAAAGCGCACCGCCCGTCCTGTTATGGCACCGGGCAGAATCAGCGGCTGATATCACCGGGATGCATAGACATGGCCGGAGTGCTGATCACTCCTGTAAAAAAGGATTATGATTCATTGACTGAAGAAGATGTCAGGCAAATATACGGAGAATGCGCCATCACACCAAAGGCACCCTGCAATCGGCAACCCACAACTGATTCCCTATAACTTTTCAATCTTTTTAAGGAGAAATATTTGGGGAAGTGAGTGGAATTTGTTAATTTTGCGTCTTGAAACGGGTTGTCAGGCTTTTTCCTGGGAATCCGGAATCAAAAGGACATAACATTATAGTTACAATAAAACATTATCAAAAATGAGAAAGAATATTGTAGCCGGCAACTGGAAAATGAACACCACTCTTGAAGAGGGTGTGGAGCTTGCCGATGCTGTCAACAGCGCCCTCAAGGCTAAGAAAGCTAATTGCGAAGTAGTGATCTGTGTACCGTTCACTCACCTTACTTCCGTACACGGAGTAATCGACGCCGACCTCCTCGGTCTTGGCGCAGAGAACTGCTCAGAGCATGAGAGCGGCGCCTACACAGGCGAAGTAAGCGCACCCATGGTGAAGAGCACAGGTGCGACCCACGTTATCCTCGGCCACAGCGAACGCCGTCAGTATTTCGGTGAGAACAATGAGCAGCTTCTCGCTAAGACAAAGCTCGCCCTCGCCAA
>CAMWMK010000056.1 GCA_947175295.1 uncultured Porphyromonadaceae bacterium | reverse complement strand
AAACAGATTAAACAAGCGTGAAAACAGATATAGTACTTGCAGGAGTCGGCGGACAGGGCATTCTAAGCGTAGCCACTATTCTTGGCGTTGCCGCCCTGAAAGAAGGACTTAACATCAAGCAGGCTGAAGTGCACGGCATGAGCCAGAGAGGCGGAGACGTACAGTCGAACCTACGTATTTCCTCCAGACCTATTCATTCCGACCTTATCCCCAACGGTAAGGCCGACCTGATAGTAAGCCTTGAGCCGATGGAGGCGTTGAGATATCTTCCAACACTTTCTCCGGAAGGATGGATAGTAACATCAACAGCACCCTTTGTCAATATCCCCAACTATCCAGAGATGGCAGAAATAGAGAGGGAGCTTGCCAAGGGAGGCAATCTCATAGCATTCGATATGGAGGAGATGGCTAAGGAAACAGCTTCACCGAGATCAAGCAATATGGTGCTTCTCGGAGCGGCCTCACACTTCATCGACATCACACCTGATAAGATAGAAGCCGCTATAAGAAGTGTCTTCTCTGCCAAAGGGGAGTCCATCGTAGACGCCAACATCAAGGCCTTCAGAGCTGGAAGAGAGAAAGCAGACTCATTCATAGCAAAATAGACATCAATCAGTTATGTTTCCACTATCACAAGACATACTTGACAAAACAGCTTCCTCACTGGGGATACTCGATATCTCGACGGCTACAATCCGCCAGATCGTAGCCCTGTCGGGAGCTCTCGAGAAAGAGGCGGATGAGAAATTCGTACATCTGGAACTCGGCAATCCCGGACTTCCTTCCTCGGAAATAGGAATCGAAGCGGAAATAGAAGCCCTTCGAGCCGGAGTTGCAAACAAATATCCTGCCATCAACGGCATTCCAGAGCTTAAGAAGGCCGGCACACGCTTCGTAAAGGCCTTTATGGATATCGATATCCCGGAGAGAGCAATAGTGCCTACCGTAGGTTCGATGCAAGCCAGCTTCACATTGCAATTACTTCTAAGTCAACGGCTCCCAGGAAAGGACACTATCCTCTTCTTCAATCCGGGATTTCCGGCACAGAGACATCAGGCCAAAGTGCTCGGACTCGGTATCGAACAGTTTGACATATATAATTACCGTGGAAAAGCACTTGAAGCTAAGCTCGATGAAATCCTATCGAAAGGGAATATCACAGCAATGCTTTTCTCCAACCCCAACAATCCGGCATGGATAAACCTCACGGAAGAGGAGCTTGAGATAATTGGCCGAATGGCTACAAAGCATGATGCAATCGTAATAGAGGATGCGGCATATCTCGGGATGGACTTCCGAACTGACTTCAGCCATCCATACGAATCGCCGTATATCCCGAGTGTAGGGAAATACACCGACAACTTCATCATGCTCATCTCCGGCTCTAAGATATTCAGTTATGCCGGACAGAGAATTGCCATTGTAGCGATGAGCGAACAGGTGTATGACCGAAAATATGAGTTCTTTACGAACTTCTATGAGATGCCTGCCTTCGGCGACGCCTACGTCTTCGGAGTGCTCTATACAGCAAGTTCCGGCACATCACATTCAGCTCAATATGCATTGGCGGCAATGATGGATGCTGCCAGCGATGGAAAACTCAATTTCGTAAAAGACACATCGGAATATGGACGGCGTGCTGAAATAATGAAGAGAAGCTTCGTCGACAACGGCTTCCACATAGTCTATGAGATGGACGGCACACGCCCAATATCAGATGGCTTCTTCTTCACAGTAGGTTTCGACGGCATAGACGGGAAAACCCTTCAATATGAGCTCATGCGCCACGGAGTGTCGGCTATAACCCTCTCATCCACCGGATCGGAACAGGAAGGAGTGAGGATATGTGTCTCCACACTCTCCACACCTGAAGATTTCGACACATTAAACCAACGACTTAAGGCTTTCAAGAATGAACATTAACCCACGCTATATGACTGCCGAAGAAGCTGTAAGGCTTATCGAAAACGGCGATCACGTATACATACAAGGCAGCACCTCCACCCCGGAGGTGCTTTGTCGCGCTTTAGCAGAGCGAGGCAATGAGCTACGCAACGTAACACTTTACTCGGCCTTTGCAGTATGCAAAGGGGAGGCTCCTTACTGCAAGAAGGAGTATCTCGGAGCATTCAATGTAGAGAGTTTCTTCGTATCAAATGGCGTCAGACGCTGGATTCAGGAAGGTTACGGAAGCACCATACCTCGGTTTCTCGGAGAAGTGCCGGCTCTGATGCGCGACGGAACGTGCAGAGTGGATGTAGCGCTTCTCAACTGCTCAATGCCGAATGAAGAAGGGCTTGTCAGCTTTGGAATATCGGCAGATCTGGCTACCGCAGCCGCAGAGTGTGCCGACAGAGTAATAGCCCAGATCAATCCCCACATGCCGTTCAGCTACGGTGATCCAGTGATGCATATCAACGACCTTGCCGCAGCTGTCATGGTTGATGATCCGCTGGTGGAAGTTCCAACCGCCACCCCTACGGAAGACGAAATAAAGATCGGCAACCATATAGCCGGACTTATTCCAGACGGAGCCACACTCCAGATTGGAGTGGGAGGAATTCCCAACGCCGTCATTCGAGCCCTAAGCAACCATAAGCATCTGGGGCTACACACTGAAGCAATGACAGATGGAGTCCTTCCATTGCTTGAAAAAGGCATCATTGACAACAGTGAGAAGAAAGTGATGCCGGGCAAATCTGTAGCGTCGCTTGCGCTCGGATCCAAGAGGCTTTATGACTATATGAACGGTAATCCCGACATCATCTTCAAGGATGTAGCCTGGACCAACAATCCATTCATTATAGCCCAGAATCCGAAGGTAATAAGCATTAATTCATGCCTTGAAATCGATCTTACCGGACAGATATGCGCTGACTCAATCGGGACAAAGATATTCTCAGGCATCGGAGGACAGCACGACTTTGTATATGGTTCGCAACTTTCAGAGGGAGGACTCTCATTCCTGGCAATGCTCTCAAAGACAGCCAAGGGAGTGAATAAAATCAAACCGGTGCTTACAGAAGGGGCCGGAGTAGTTACAACCCGATTCCAGACCAACTATATAGTGACGGAATATGGCGCAGTAGACCTTCGAGGCAAGGATCTGGCACAACGCGCCAAACTGCTTATCTCCATTGCAGCACCGGAATTCAGGGAGAGTCTGGAACGCTCGGCAACAGAACGATTCGGCTATTCATTCCTGCGTCTTAAATAAACAATCATTCACCCTACTGCTCTTCCTCCCTCTTCAAACCAACCAATTACATAATATCATATTTTTTTAGAAATGGCGGATTACAGAAATCTTCAACCTGAATTCTGGCTGGAAATCAGAAAAGAGTACATAATCGAAAATTTTGAAAAACTCCTATCTTACCTTAGGGCTTACAGATATGACGGCACCAAAGACAGTAATGGAGAATTTCTTACTACATGCAGATATCTCGTAGATCTGGCAGACGAACTATCAGAGAATTCCACCAGGAGTTCATTCATTTCATCGCCTAAATTCATACTTACCGGATCCAATCTTATAGTACCTAATATACTTGCATATAGAATCATAGCGGCTGCAATCATAGCTTCACAGAAAATTGGAGTGGACCGACATAAGCTTTTGGGAAGACTTCTCAATCTGCTTGTAGTAGCCAAAAAGATGCCACATACAGATATTGCCGATGATTTGATTTATGTCGCCGTCAATTGCATCCGGAAATCCCCTATAAAGACCCTTGGCATTAAATGGGACGATATAGAAGATGAAGATGATTTGAAACCCATTACACTGCTGCATAACTTAGCACGTACAAAATTTGACGTAGACAAAGGTTCGGAGTGCCTGTTCGAAGGCAAAGGAACAGTAATCTTTACGAAAGATTCAGTGCTTGCCGCGCCTGTCAATAAGAAGGAATTCCTAAACGGCAACCACAATCTTACAACATATCTGAAAATCGGCCACAACATCAATATCCTATTGCCTAAAAGCGACCATATGAAGAATCCCACCACAGTGGAAGACGTAGCAGAGGGAGTGACATTCATGACAAGAGCACAGGGTGGAGTGAAGAGCAGTCATGGTGAAAGCAAGAAGAAATACGCTGCGGGCACCATTATCCCAGTGGTAGTGAAGTCAAACTTTGGAGTCAAGATAGAGGCAGAAACCATACATCCAGAGTTTACAAAAATCAAAGGGAAGGTCAATATCAACCTCAACGAGTGCTTGAGATATTTCAATATCAATCATCTGACACCTTTCTTCAGTACAGGAATGGTGCTCCTTGTGGAGTATACGCCTGATGATCCAGAATTCTGCTTCACGCTCTGCGGAGGGTATTCGCAGTTTTACGATGATTATGCCAACCTGCTTCTTGGCGAGACTCTCCCCGCCGTGTATCTATGCGATTACTCTGCAGGTACCCAATGGCTTACGGATGAAGGTGTAATCGTGAACATAATGGGCCAGAAAAGCATGATAACAGATGATGATGTGCTTTATGCAATCGATCAACATATACCGCTTGACGTGCGTGTCAACAGCGTCAAGAGCGCCAATGGAAAAGTGCTTGTCAACGGTAATTTCACTGATACCCAAATGGTCAATGGAAATGACGAACCGGAACCCGATATGGAAACATATATTCATGACGTCTTTGATTTCCTCTTCAGCAAATATCTGAAATACTGTAAAGATTATGTTCCAGAGATTGACTCCCTAAGCAGTATCGATGAAACGGATGTCAACGGAGTCAAAGTGATCAGCAATATCCTCGTCAGCCATCAGGATCTTCTTTCCGACACTATGCCGAGATTGACCTGCCTGCAGACCGCATTAATGCTTTCGATAGCCGCTGGAGACTACACAATGAGTGCCTATATACGCCATGAACTCGAATATCAAATAGCGGTAGCACGATTCGTCGGTGGAGCTTCTCCCATGTCAATCACACTATCTTCCTATCCAATGCTTGAAGGCATTCCAGAGGTAGAGAAACACAAAAGAATCATAGAGAAAATACGCAACTACAAAGAACCCGAGATCGGACATGCCGACGACCGCAAACTGCGCGATGAGAACATAGAAGATACCGTAGACGGCCTCATAGACGCATCAAACCGCCTAATCGGAAAAATCGACGACCGAGAGATAGCACGCATCAAGCTTGAACTTGCCAAAGTGCTTGATGTAGACGATCAATACCGCAGTCCGGACCTGACTACATACTACGGAGTGGAGAGCGATACTCTTGAATTCAAGACATCGGCTGTATGCCCTCCGAAAAACAAGCTAAAGGGAAACGCCGAATATGAGCCAGAAACGCAGAAATGGGCCATTCTGAAGACAATATGTGGGTTTCTGAACTCTACCACAGGAGGAGAACTGCTACTGGGCGTCCGCGACAACGGCATAGCATCAGGAATACAACGGGACATAGAGCTACTCTATGAAGACAGGCGTATACTGGAAGCGAACTCCGACAGATATCGCACTTATCTAAAAAACATCATTGACAGTTCCTTCATAGCCTACAAATCGAGGGCACAGAAGAAGAGTGTCACCACAGCCAACATAGTCTATAATATCGAGACAAACAACGAAGGGCTTGAGATACTACGTATCCATGTAGACAGCTACAGGGGAGATATGGTGCATTTCCACCCAGACTGCAACCGTCCGGATGACATACAGGAATCCTATATCCGCACAAGCGGAGCAACCGTGCCAATGAGCCATACAGTCAGAGATCTTACGCTTCTTAAGAAATACCATCTGGCAGGAGATAAGGAAGGCATTGGGATGGCTGCGATTTATGAAGCCAGAAACTCAAAGAAACGTGTGCTTCTTAAGGAATACACCTCCCCGGAAGGAGTCAAGGACCACGAAATCGAGGTATTCCAGGTATTTCCAGAGTCGAAATGCATCCTGGCGTATGATACAGCCAGAAAAGACGTGCGTCTATTCAAGACACTCAGATGGAAAGACGCGAGGATTCTGGATAAGAACTGCACCCAAAGCAGCAGTTCAAAACGCGATTTACGACCTGATATTTTCGGGTTCGTTTTCGATCCATCAAAGCCTGTCTACGACGTCCAAGTAAGACTTACAAACTACGGCGCCATACTTCTCCAAGAAGAATATCCAGGCTCTGAATCAGTGCTCACACAGACAGGGAGAAGAGATTATCCCTGGCTCCTAAATCTGAGCGTGAACACGCTTGAAGGAATTGTTCGATTTGTCAGAGGACTTCCCAATGAGTGTGCAATTGAAGAAGGTTCGGATCTCCATAAAGACTTAAACACAGATGGACAATACAATTTTATCTGAGAAGCGAAAACAAGACATGAAGGAGTTGTGGAAAGATACTTTCCACGACTCCAATCGTTATATAGATATCGTCTTCGACACATACTACTCATTAGAAAACACTTTCGTGAGATACCACGAGAATCGCTTAATTTCATCGATGCTGTGTATTCCTTACGAATTTCAGATTCTCACAAAACAGGGAATTCAGAGGAGGCTGAGAGGAATGTATCTGTGTGGACTTGCTACGCGTCCAGAATGGAGAAGGATGGGAGTCATGTCAGAACTTATGGAAGAAGCAGAAGCTGACATCAAAGCGAGAGGATATGATATGACATTCCTAATTCCTGCCAATGATCATCTAAGGGAGTATTACAATAAAAAAGGGTATAAGACCACCTCCAGGAAAACCATACTGAGATATCAACCGAAAGATCTCGAAGAGAAGCACACTCTCGAGACAATGAATATTTATACAATTAAGGAGCTTATCAAAAACGGCAATCCATTCGCAGATCAACTCGCAGACTGGTGCATTAAAATAGAACACTCTCGTCATAGCAACACAATACTGCATTCTCATCAGGATATGATGGCAATAATGGAAGAAAATGAGAATTCAATATTTCTTACCGAGACTACATTCGATCCAGAATTTCCGATTCTCACGAAAGTGAGGTGTGTGGCCTTTCCGGAACTGCCAGAGTGTCCTGAAGACCCTCTGAGGATTTCAGAACTCTTCATCAGAGCAAAAGAAGATGGAGTCACATCGAAGAGCCAGGAGAGAGAGGGGACAACATTATCCATCTGTAATTATGAGATTGCAATACTTGATACTCTACTAAGAGAATTCAACCGGACTTCGCTTGAGCTTGTGATTCCATATTCAAGAAAAGGAAATAAGAATGAGGAAGAGGAGCCTTACGCCATGACAAAAATCCTCGATAATAACGAAAATGCAAATTTAAATGAGAACTGTAAGTTTGAAATTTCCCTAATGCTGGATTAAAGCAGCAGCAGAAACCATCCTTAGAGGCTTAAATAACGCAAATTCCACCCGGAATAATCTAATATTCAGATTATTCCGGGATTTTTTATTTTGCAAATTCCATAGCTGAAATAGATATATCCTCAATTATATGGAAAACATCTGTGCATATTAGTCAATTTTTCCTCTCAGATTTGCAGAATAAAGTAAATAGGGTAGGGGAGTAGTGGTCAAAATAGGAAGGATTTTATCAGATTGAAAATGCAACTTTATAATTTGCAAACAATATTTGCGTTTCATAAATTTGCATTTTAAAACACATAAGAAATTAAACGATATTTGCGTTTTAATATTCCCAAATGCAACCATACGTAACAATCTCAATAAATACCAGATTTGCAAATTCCAATTATCAACTATTTGCATATCATAATCAAAACACGATTAACATTTATTTGTATCTACATTTAGATACTATATATCAGCAATTTATCTATATTTATTAGTTTACATTTCCTTAAACACCCACAAAATATTCAACATATTGGCCGATATTCTAAATTACCACAAAACCACAATCAGTATTCACTATCATATAGTGTTATACACGCCTACATCTCTAAATATTTTAAAACTCAAATTTGCAATTTGCAAATCATAAACCATCAGGTTAATATTTGTAATTTGAAAATTTAAATTTAGAAATTCACATTTAAAATTTGATATTTGCATTTTTTTTTGTAACTTTGCAAAGTCAAAATAAATTGCAAACACAGACAAGATGGAGGAAAATTTCGCGACTCGCCTAAAACTCTTTATAGAGAGTATAAATGTACCGACAACACAAGTTGCCGATTTGTGCGATATTCCCCGTCCATCGTTTTCACAACTACTCTCAGGCCGCAATCAGAAAGTGAGTGATGTACTGATCAAGAAAATCCACAAAGCTTTTCCAGACCTGTCGATAATGTGGCTTATGTTTGGTGAGGGCACTATGCTTTCTTCAGAAGAAAGAGCAGAAGCAGAAACTCAGCAGGAAGAGTCCTCATTGAAACCTGAAGGACATTCAGAAATTCCAGAATCACGCATCAGCGGACAAACGACGATGGGATATTCAAACGTCAATGGCTTAACTCAACCGCAAAACAATCCTAACAACAATATAATACAGCAACTTGAGGAAAATAAAAAAATATTGGAATTACAGTTGCAAATAGAGAAATTACAGAAAAATCCACGCAGAGTGACCCATATCACCGTTTTCTATGATGATCTGACTTATGACACATTCGTTCCCGAGAAATAACCGACACGCGTATTAGATCGCAATCTTCAAGCTAAGAAGACGGCCAAGATCTAACTATACAACTCTCCGATGAATCTCTCTAAATTTGAATGAAACAAAGGCTCCATTACATTTAAGAATCACGTATCAGCGGACAGAAAACACAGGATATAAAAACGTCAGAGCCTTAACTCTACTATAAGCAAGACCTAATAACGATATAATACAGCGACTTAAAGGACCAGATAAAAATCCATCCTTTCGACATCAAATAGATAAAAACAGCCTAAATTCACAAATAAAATCCATCTGCATCCAGTTTTAAGCTATGAAAACTGATAAATCGTCCTTTGGGGGATAGCAAAGATAAAAAATCATGTATATATATTAATATATACCAAAACTTGCATATCATAGTAGGACGTGTATTAGGTTGCCATAATTTGCATATAATCCGTATTATGTTAAATAGACAATTACAAATGAAATTTTGATACCTTTGATTACTTCTCATTTCATCCTATATTCAGAATGCATTTTAATCTAAAGATAGATTTGATGAACAACAACGAGCCATAGCACTCTCCTCTTATATTATATATATATTATAGTGAAGCCCTGGTAGCATCGACCATAGAATACAGTAACCAATCGGAAACTATGAGAACGAATCTAAACAGCCAAAATCAATATGATCAATGAATTTTCCACGAGAATCTGAAATTTCAATATTCATTATGACTCGAGCATTGTTATTCAAATATGGAAATCTCAGAAAAGACCTTAAACTTCATACAAGAGCATGCGAAAGATGACGTGAATGCTCTTAGGCTAAAGTTTGTAGGAAAATCCCAGACAATGGATTTTCCTATTGACTTCGCCTTACTCCAGATTGAAGCCCGCAGGAAGGCTCGAAAGAAAATTCCCTCGTTTCTCGAAAATGTTCTATTTGTCTTTCCCGACACACTTGCCGCAGAGCAAGCTTCTAACGAATCAGTGGCCAGATTTCACGCCTCATTAATTGATTCGGGCTCCTCAATAATCGACCTTACCGCCGGACTCGGCATAGACGATTTGACCTTCGCTAAGGCAGGAATCAATGTGACGGCGTGTGAGATAATCAAAGCAAAAGCGGACGCGCTAAAACACAACTCAGAGATATTGGGAGTATCTGACAGAATCACCGTCATAAACACCGATTCAATGGAATTTCTAAGCAGCGAAAAGAGACATTTCGACGCTGTGTTTGCGGATCCTGCAAGACGTTCATCGACTGGAAAACGACTCCATGCACTCTCCGACTGTCAGCCGGATATCCTTAGAGGCATGGACTCCATAATGAAAATAACGGAGCGTCTTCTCATCAAGGCCTCTCCCCTGCTTGACCTGACACTGATACGCGATACAGTAGAGCATCTCAACCATATATATCTGATCTGCTTCAAGGGAGAATGCAAAGAAGTGCTTATGGACATAAAGAAGGATTCTGTGTTTACGGGCTCCACTGTTGTGGATCTGGACATGGACGGAGTCATCTCTACCTTTCACAGCAAGCCCGCTACTTTTCGAAATGATATAGATTTTGCCGACCGCTGTTCTCCATCGGATTACAGATATCTCTATGAACCTAATGCAGGAATCATGAAGACCGGCGACTGGAGTGAGCTCTGCAGACGATATAAGGGACTTTACAAGGCAGACACCAATACCCATCTATTTCTTTCAGACAGGCTATTTTCAGACTTTCCTGGCCGTATCCTTGCCATTGACAGTATAACCGATAAAAAGGCCCTCAGAAGCCTTAAAGGAGCCAAATACAATGTAGTTGCCCGCAACTACCCTCTTTCCGCCCCAGATATAGCTAAAAAACATTCCCTTATACCTGGAGGCGAAAGATTCCTATACGCCTTTCGATATAAGGGAAAACCACTATGCCTAATATCCGATCTTCTCAACAATCAGAAGCAAGAGCCAGAATAACAGCATCCGACAAAAGTATCGCAT
Source organism: uncultured Porphyromonadaceae bacterium (assembly GCA_947175295.1). Taxonomy (GTDB): domain Bacteria; phylum Bacteroidota; class Bacteroidia; order Bacteroidales; family Muribaculaceae; genus Lepagella. The sequence continues at coordinate 11,327 of CAMWMK010000056.1, read as the reverse complement.
TTTCAGTCAAGCTTATATTGGAATCCGACAATGACACCATGCCGTTTTCCGCGAGAGAACGTGCGTTTTTTATCAGTGTCGAACAAGCCTCCTCTCCAAACCTATCGAAGAAATCCCTCAAAGGGATTCCTTCACGCATCCTCATACGGGTAAGAACATACTCTTCTTTCAACTCTCCTACCGTCAGGTGTTCAGTTTCCATAAGATATTCTTCAGAACATCCATCGTCTTCGTTGCCGGATGTCCAATGGCGTATATAGCCCCTTAGATCGGCGCTGTTGCCTTTTCTCACCGAATCTCCATCGTAGCTTTGCGCCGACGGTCCAAGTCCAATATATGGCTTCTGAAGCCAATATGATGAATTATGCCTGCTTCTAAAACCCGGAAGGGCGAAATTGCTTATCTCATAATGGTCGTAGCCAGCCTCAGAAAGCTCTTCAATAAGCATCCTGAACATCATTTCCGACAATTCCTCAGGAGTTTCTTCCAGACGTCCGGAATCGCGGAGGAGTGTCAAGGCTGTGCCTTCCTCGTACATGAGGCTATATGCCGAAATATGTTCCGGCCGTAGTTCCAATGCCAAGTGTATATCATTTCGCCACATATCTAAAGTCTGACCCGGCAGACCGAACATGAGGTCGATGGAGATATTATCGAAAACATTTCTGGCCATCCTATAGGCCTGCACCGCAGTGTGGCCATCATGCCGCCTTCCAATGGCTCTCAGGACAGAATCATCAAAACTCTGAATACCCATGCTAAGACGAGTGACTCCTCCCCTTTCCCATACCGCCAGCATATCCTCACTGACATCGTCCGGATTCACTTCGATGGTAAACTCCTCTACAGTCTCCATAAAAGGCTTAAGAAAGGCACAAAGCCGCATAAACTCCCTCTCCGGCAAAAGAGAAGGCGTGCCCCCACCGAAGTAAATGGTTCGGAGAGGCCACGCCAGTTCTTCTATTCTATATCGGAATTCGGAGCAAAGCGCATCAACATATCGTCTCCAGTCAGCTATCCTATCTCCAGCGCTGAAGAAATCGCAATAGATGCATTTGCTGCGGCAATAAGCCACGTGTACGTACAGGCCGCCATCATGATGCTTCATACCGGAATCGGCCAGACGTTCTTTGCCCGTCATCTTACTTATCAAAGGGCCAGGAGTTCGATAATCTTGTCGCGCGCAGCTGAAAGTCCATCTGCATCCTTACCGCCTGCTTGAGCGAAGAAAGGCTGACCACCGCCACCGCCCTTGATAAGCTTAGCGGCTTCCCTAACAATCTGGCCCGCATTAGCTCCGGATTTCACCAAATCCTCACTAAGCATCACTGTGAGCAGAGGTTTCTTGTCTGGCGACATTGTAGCTCCTATAAACGCCACATGCTCAACATGTTTCTTACGAATAGCGAAAGCTACATTCTTCACTATCTCAGGAAGACGAACACCGACAAGCTCAATCACCTTAACTCCATTTACCTCCTTAGCATTCCGGATGAGTTCTTCTGCCATTGTCTCTATACGTTCAGTCATAGCCTCTTCCACCTGCTTACGGAGCTCGGAATTTTCCTTAAGAGCCTTTTCTACCGAAGCCCTAAGATTACCAGTCGCCCCAAGCAACTCAGCAAGTCCTATGGTAAGGTCTTGAAATTCATCAATCACCTTCTCGACACCAGCTCCACTTACAGCCTCGATACGGCGAATACCAGCCGCGATACTGCTTTCCGATACTATGCGCACCATTCCGATGTTGCCTGTATTAGCCACGTGGGTGCCACCACACAGTTCTACAGAATCTCCAAATTTAACCACACGAACCTTATCGCCGTATTTCTCACCGAAAAGGGCCATGGCGCCAAGTGCCTTAGCTTCTGCGATAGGCATCTCGCGATGCTCTTCAAGCGGCATAGCCTTACGAATGCGCGAATTGACGATATGTTCTACCTTACGCAGTTCTTCCGGCGTAACTTTCTGGAAATGAGAGAAGTCAAATCGCAGTGAATCAGGAGAAACATATGATCCCTTCTGCTCTACATGAGTACCGAGCACTTCACGCAGTGCTTCATGCAGAAGATGGGTCGCCGAGTGGTTGGCAGCAATTGCGTCTCGTGCATCCGTATCAATTACAGCCTTGAATGTGTCGGCGGGATTTTCCGGGAGCTTATAGGACAGATGCACACTGACATTGTTTTCACGCTTGGTGTCGAAAATCTCAATTTCCTCACCGTTAGAATCTATGAGACGACCCTTGTCGCCTACCTGACCGCCCATTTCTCCATAGAAAGGAGTCTCATCAAGGATAATCTGGAAGAATTCCTTGCCTTTCTGCTTCACTTTGCGATAACGCAAAATGCGGGCTTCGTTTTCAGTAGCATCGTAGCCTACGAATTTCTGCTCGCCATCCTTCAGAACCACCCAGTCGCCAGTCTCTATCGCGGCCGCGTTACGGGCACGCTCTTTCTGACGGTTCATCTCCTCCTCGTAGCCCTTATGATCAAGAGTCATACCCTGTTCGCGGAGAATCAGTTCAGTGAGGTCGAGAGGGAAACCATATGTGTCATAAAGCGTAAAGGCATCCTTACCGCTTATTTCGGTCTTGCCCTCCTTCTTTGCTGCCGCCACAATATTGTCAAGCAGGCCTATCCCTTTGTCGAGAGTACGGAGGAAAGACTCCTCCTCCTCCTTGATTACTTTCTTGATAAGGTCTTTCTGCGCAACGAGTTCGGGATACGCCTCCCCCATTTGGTCTACCATCACATCGACAAGCTGATAGATGAACGGATTTTTCTGATCAAGGAACGTATATGCATAGCGTACGGCACGACGCAGGATTCGACGTATCACATAGCCGGCCTTTGCATTGCTCGGAAGCTGTGAATCGGCGATAGAAAAAGCTATTGTGCGGCAGTGGTCGGAGCAAACACGCATGGCTACATCTACCATCTTATCCTTGCCATACTCCTTGCCTGAGATCTCGCTGATCCTGGCGATGTATGGAGTGAATACGTCAGTGTCGTAATTTGATTTCTTACCCTGAAGCGCCATACAGAGACGTTCGAATCCCATTCCGGTATCGATTACCTTAGCCGGTAGCGGCTCAAGATGTCCATCTGCCTTGCGTTCATACTGCATAAAGACGAGATTCCAGATTTCAATCACCTGGGGATTGTCTTTATTGACGAGAGAAGCACCGTCAACAGCTGCCCTCTCCTCATCGCTGCGAAGATCTATATGAATCTCCGAGCATGGACCGCAAGGACCTGTATCTCCCATTTCCCAGAAATTATCATGGCGGTCACCGTTGATGATATGGCTTTTCGGGAGATGAGCCTCCCAATATCCGGCAGCTTCATTATCGCGATCCAATCCTTCAGGAGCATATCCTTCGAAGACTGTAGCATAAAGACGGTCGGGATTAAGCTTCAATACATCGACAAGATACTCCCATGCCCAGTCGATAGCTTCCTTTTTGAAGTAGTCGCCAAAAGACCAATTGCCAAGCATCTCAAACATGGTATGGTGATATGTGTCATGGCCGACCTCTTCAAGGTCGTTGTGTTTACCACTGACTCGCAGACACTTCTGCGAATCCGCTACACGGGTATATTTCGCCGGGCGATTACCGAGGATAATATCCTTGAACTGGTTCATACCAGCGTTGGTGAACATAAGTGTCGGGTCATCCTTGATGACCATAGGAGCTGAGGGCACGATATGGTGTCCTTTGCTTTCAAAAAATCGCTTGAACGACTCTCTGATTTCCTTTGAAGTAGGCATATTCGTTAGTGTGTATATCTTGTTGCTTAGGCCTAAATAGGGTTCAGCAACTGTTGTTTGCTATTTAGGTGCAAAATTAATGAATATTTGTCGAAATAGCAAATATCGACACACCAAAATGCCTAAAAAGCAATATTGGAATGTCGATACCGTACGTTTGACGAAGCTAAGCCGTCTCAGATTATTTCCCTTACCGAATCAATGTCAGGAAGATTGGATATCTGCTCCATGACCATACGCAGCTCATCGTAACTGTGTACGGCAAACGTGATGAGTATAGTGGCGATACTGTCTACGGTCTTTGTGTTGATACTTCCGATCGAAAGGTTGAGGCTATTGGAAATACAGTCTACAAGGTCGATCACCATATGTGGACGATCTACACAAACCACTTCAATCTCAACCGGATATAGGGTGTCATCGGCATTGAAGTCAACACTTACAATGTTATCGCCAAGCTGTGACGACATCTTGATTACCTCAGGACAGTCTCGCTTATGGACCATTATGCGCTCGCCGCTGTTATGAAATCCAATCACCTCCTCTCCCGGCATAGGCATGCAAATAGGACAGCGGTCATACTTCGGTTTTGGAAGTTTCGATAGATAAGACCGTATGGCTTTTCTAGCTTTATATGTCACTGTAGCGTCAAGCCACTCCTTCACCGGATGGCACTCTGCATCAGGAAATACCTCTACAATATCCCCACGGTGTAAAGGCGTCTTAATGGAAGCGAGGCGTCCGTTGATACGTGCGAACTTCGCCTTCTCACCAAGTTTGGAATGCACTTCGTATGCAAAATCAAGCACTGTCGACTTCTGAGGCAATACGATAGGCTTACCCTGCGGAGTAAATGTCATAATATCGTCGTTGTAGAAAGACGAAACTACGTTTTCAATAAATGAGCCACCTCCCTCATGGGCGTTTTTGGATATTTCTCGCAGATTGGCCCTGAACTTATTGATCCATCTCTTGATATTTCCCTCCGAACTGTCGCTGAGGAAACCATATTGGGAATTTGTCACCATCCTCTCGCTACTTATGTGTACCTCCTGCCAGCGTCCGAAATCCGCCAGAAGCTTGAGATGGAAACTCTGATAGCCGTTTTCCTTAGGGCTATCAATATAGTTGGATATACCACCTGGCTTTTCCTTAAATCGATCTGTCAGAAGCGAATATATCCTTAATGCGGTATTCTTTTCAGAAGCACCTTCTTCATTCTTAAATACTATCTCAACAAAGTGTCGATATTTCAGATGATCGAAATCGTCACCGTATTTACTCATCTTCCGCCAGAGTGAATAGGGCTGCCGATATTCCACAAATACCCGTGCCCTTATTCCTCCCCGCTTTAGAATATTTGAAATCTCATCGGTGAATATCTTAAGTCGTGCCTGATTCGACTTTTTGTCGGCCTCAATACGCGACATCAGTTCGGCATATTCATGAGGGCAGCGGAAACGGAGAGAAAGATTCTCAAGTTCGGTCTTGACATTGTATAGGCCGAGTCGAGTGGCGAGAGGAGCATAGAAATAGTCGGTCTCTCCAGCAATCTTCATCTGCTTGTCAGGACGCATTGAAGAGAGGGTGCGCATGTTGTGAAGACGATCCGCGAGTTTTACGAGAAGTGCACGTATGTCGTATTGCACTGAAGTAAGCATCTGCTTGAAGTTGTCCAGTTGCTTCGACATCTCATATTTCTCCTTCTTCTGTTTCGTGACTACACGCACGAGAAAAGCAACATCATTTCCGAATCGTTTCTGAATCTGGTCTACAGTCCAGTCTGTATCTTCCACAACGTCATGGAGAAAGGCCGCTATGACGGAGTCTACGTCAAGATTGAGCTCCTGTGCGGCTATGCGCGCCACTGCTATAGGATGGAAGATATAGGGTTCCCCGGTCTTCCTCTTCTGCTTCGAGTGAGCTTCCCTCGCTACATCGAAAGCATCGACCAGCCGGCGATAGTCTTCATCAGACACACGCGGGCGCAAGGCATCGAACACCACCTGCGCCCTTTCATCTATCTCCTTTGAGTAATCCTTCTTTTCGCCTGCCGGCTTAAGGCCTTTCTCTTCCATACTTTTGAAATCTGCTTTATTCCCAGTTAATATTTTCTTATCCTATCACTCGTTCTTCTCATTTATTGGCGTTGCGCTCCATATATCGCTTCACCTCCTTGAAGAGGGTCGAAGCGAAAACAAGGTCATTGAGACTCTGATTGTCACTTCTATAGATAGATTTATCGTTGCCACTCCAATCACAATGTCCCTTATTGATGAAAATGATGTGTTCGCCTATTCCGAGCACAGAGTTCATATCATGTGTATTTATGACTGTAGTCATCTGATACTCATGTGTAATATCGCTCAGCAAATCATCGATCAACAGAGACGTACGCGGGTCAAGTCCGGAATTGGGCTCATCGCAGAAAAGATATTTAGGATTGAGAGAGATAGCCCTTGCGATGGCCACACGCTTCTGCATTCCACCCGAAATCTCAGACGGATACTTATTGTCGGCATTTTTCAGCCCAACTCGGTCAATACAGAAATGAGCCCTTTCAAGCTGCTCCTTGTGGCTAAGCGGAGAGAACATCTTGAGGGGAAACATCACATTGCCAAGCACTGTTTCATTGTCGAACAGCGCAGATCCTTGAAAAAGCATACCGATATCCATACGGAGTTCCTTCCGCTGCTCGGCATTCATAGTGTTAAGGCAACGCCCATCGTAGTATATCTCTCCATCCTCCGGCTTCAGAAGTCCAACAAGGCACTTGAGCAGAACCGTCTTTCCCGATCCTGACTGTCCGATGATGAGATTAGTCTTCCCGGTCTCAAATCTAGCGTTGATGTCATGTAGAACCTGAACGCCGTCAAACCATTTGCTTATATTCTTTACTTCTATCATTGCAGCAAGAGTTTTGTAAGGATTACATCGGCGAGAAGAATGAGGATGGAGCTGGAGACAACGGCATTGGTACTTGCCTTGCCCACTTCAAGCGCACCTCCCTTCACATAATAGCCGTAGAAAGACGCTACCGTAGCGATGATGTAAGCGAACACAACAGTCTTGATGATGCCATACCAGACATACCACTCATTGAAGAACGACTGTATTCCGTATACATAGTTTTCCACTGTAAGCATATCCGTGAACTCAGCCACGAGCCAACCTCCCCAAAGGCCCACAAACATCGAGAGCACGCAAAGCACGGGGACGAACAGCACAAAACCGATAAGCTTAGGAAGGACAATGAAATTAGCTGAATTGATGCCCATGATATCCATAGCGTCGATTTGTTCGGTGACACGCATAGTGCCGATCTCCGACGCAATGTTGGACCCTACCTTACCGGCCAGAATCAGACACATCATGGTCGAAGAGAACTCAAGAAGGAGAATCTCACGCGTAGCGAGGCCAGTCGAGTAGCTCGGCACGAGTGGCGAGACGATATTGATCGTCATCTGAATTGCGATTACCGCTCCGATGAAAATCGAGATGATCACAACCAGAGGAATAGAATCAAGGCCCAACTGAGAGATCTCGGTCAGGAGCTGCTTAAAGAATACCTTCCACTTGTCGGGGGTGCGGAAGACCTGGGTAAGAAACAGACAATAGCGTCCGAATGTCTTTATCGATTTTGTTATCACAATCGTATTATTTTTATTACCTACTTTTCCCCTAAGGAAGGGGCTGCATAAGATTCCAACTGCAAAATTAATAAAAAAAATTAAAGTTAGACCTTATCTATTTGTATACAACAATCGTTTTTATTAATTTTGTCATATAATAGTAAAAAAAACTGCGTTAAAAACCAAAAATCCGAAGTTTAGAGCACTGACGGGGTTTTTAAGGCAATAAAACCCACAAATACCAAGATATGTTAGTAATAGGCATAGCAGGCGGGACAGGATCCGGAAAATCAACCGTAGTCCGTAAGATCATAGAATCCCTGCCAAAAGACGAAGTTGCCGTCCTTCCACAGGACTGCTACTACAACGACAACCACCACATCCCTCTTGAGACACGCCTCAAGATGAACTATGATGAACCCCGTGCCATAGACTGGCCGCTACTGACCAAGCAGCTTGATGAGCTGAAGGCAGGGCGCGCGATAGAGCGCCCAACCTATGACTTCCTGACGTGTGCACGTCTATCTGAGACCGTCCGCATCGAGCCTCGTGAGGTAGTGGTGGTGGAAGGCATCCTGGTGTTGTGTGATAAGGAACTCCGCGACAGAATGGACATTAAAGTGTTTGTTGATGCCGACGCTGACGAGCGACTGATCCGAGTGATACATCGCGACTGCATAGAGCGGGGTCGTACTCCTAAAATGGTCATCGACCGCTATGAGGAAACACTCAAACCTATGCATGAGCTCCACATCGAACCCACCAAGCGCTATGCTGACCTCATCATTCCGCAGGGTGGCAACAATACGGTAGCCATCAAGCTTCTTACCGACTATATCCGAACCCTTCTGCCATCATTCAAAAACGAAAAATGAAGATATTTCCACTCTTTCAAAAGAAAAAAGACGAAGAGCCCAAAGTGACGTCGAAGACGGAAACAGAGATTCCTCTCTTCTCAGGAGATGAAGAAGGAATAGAGAACGACACTACCACTTATCTGGAAGTGCCGGAAAAGGAAGTGGCTAACGATATGATTGAGACAGGCGTCATGCCAGACACACAGATAAAAGAGCGCGAGGAAGATATTTTCCTTGACACGCCGGATGGAATGCTGGAAGATGAAGTGATCGAAGCAGAACCTGAGAAGGGAATCCTCCGAACGAAAGACCTTGTAAAGAAATACGGCAAGCGTACGGTTGCCAATAAAGTTTCGATCTATGTGAAGCAAGGAGAGATCGTAGGGCTTCTCGGCCCCAATGGAGCTGGGAAAACCACTACCTTCTACATGACGACGGGACTGATCACCGCCAACAGCGGTAAAATTTTCCTCGACCACCAAGACATCACGAGCTATCCCGTCTACAAGCGTGCCCAGCTCGGCATCGGCTATCTTGCCCAGGAAGCATCTGTATTCCGTAAGCTTACAGTGGAAAACAATATCCGCGCCGTGCTCGAAATGACAAAAATGACTAAAGAGCAGCAAAAGGAGAAACTTGAAGAACTGATCGACGAATTCAACCTCCATAAAGTGAGGAAGAATCTCGGCGACCAACTATCCGGCGGTGAGCGACGACGCACCGAAATAGCTCGTTGCCTTGCCATCAATCCTAAATTCATCATGCTCGACGAGCCATTCGCCGGTGTCGATCCAATCGCCGTAGAGGATATACAAAGCGTAGTCTATAAACTCAAGGAGAAGAATATCGGAATCCTCATCACCGACCATAATGCTCCTGAGACACTCAGCATCACCGACCGGGCCTATCTCCTCTTCGAAGGACGAATCCTATTCAGAGGAACCAGCGAGGAACTGGCTGAAAATCCTATAGTGAGGGAGAAATATCTTGGTAGGAACTTCATATTCCGACGTAAGAAATTCGACTGAAATGAAAAGATTCATCGAAATAAGCCAATTTATCCTGGTTCTCCTTGGCTTAGCCCTTATCGGACTATTCGCCACTACAACCCTTGGGCTCCTTCCGCTCCAAGGGAACGCACAGCAATGGATCATCTTCACAGGCCAGAACATCCTTGCATTCATAGTCCCGGCTATGCTTATGTGGAGGATTTGCTTTAAAGTAGCTCCCACGCGTGCAATCGAAGCCGACACAATTCCCTCCATGAGGATGATAGGAATCGCATTACTGCTCTACTTCGCAGGTATGCCCGTCCTTAACCAGATAATCTACTGGAATCAGGAGATGCATCTTCCGGAGTTCCTGTCATCGTTTGAGGAATGGAGCCGAGAAATGGAGGAATTGGCTGAAGCCCAAACAAAAGGACTTCTAAGCAGTACCGATATATTTCCAACACTAATGAATATCTTCGTAATCGGAATCCTTACAGGCATAGGCGAGGAATTCTTCTTCCGAGGAGCTCTCCAGCGTGGTCTCGTATGGTGTGGCGTTAATCCCCACACGGCCATTTGGACATCTGCAATAATATTCAGCGCTATCCATTTCCAGTTTTACGGATTCGTGCCACGACTGCTTCTCGGCGCCCTATTCGGCTATCTGTACTGGTGGAGCGGAAACATATGGATAAATTCATTTGCCCATGCACTCAACAACAGTCTGGTGATCATCTCAACGTGGTGTATCAACAAGGGTCTTCTCTCGGAGGAGTTCGACATGATGGGGGTGGCTGACGGAGGATTTCCCACCTCTGCTGTGGTAAGCGCAATCACAGTGGCCATACTCATAATTTTCCTTTATCGCCGCGGACTGTTGAAAGGCCATTCCGACATGATTTTTGACAAAACCGCTAAAACAATCGACAATGCCACCGAAAGCAAGTAAAGACCTTTCATACCGCGACGTACTTGATAGTATCAAGAGGAGGGAATTCTCCGCAGTATATCTGCTGATGGGGGAAGAACCCTACTATATAGACCTTATCATAGAAGCACTTGAACGAAGCGTGGTCTCGGAAGAAAACAAGGCCTTCGATCAGCTCGTATTCTATGGGGCGGATGCAGATCTGGATGTCGTCGCAGCCAGGGCACAGCAGTATCCCGTCATGGGAGACCGCCAGCTCGTCCTGCTCAAAGAGGCTCAGACATGCCCCGGAGCAAAATCCCAGCTTGATAGACTTGCTCCATATGTGGCTCATCCCAACAATAATGGAGTATTCGTGCTGGCATTTAAAGGCGACAACCTTTCAGCTACATCCGCACTCATGAAGACTGCGGCCAAGAGCGAGGGAGTGACAATATTCAAAAGTCCGAAAATACGCGACTATCAGCTCTCAGCACCTATAAAGGAATACTGCAGAAGCCGGAATGTAGCAATAGAAGAGCCGGCGCTACAGATACTCATCGAATATATCGGCAATTCCCTCCAGAAGCTTTTCAGGGAAATAGACAAACTGATAGTGGGTGCCGGCGAAGGCAGGCAGCGCATCACTGCAGCAATGGTGGAGGAAAACATCGGAATATCAAAGGAGTTCAACAATTTCGAACTGACAAAGGCAGTATCGCAGAAAGACTATCCGAAGACATTGCGTATCCTCGACTACTTCCGAAAAAATCCGAAAAACAATCCAAGCATAATGACAACGGCGGCTTTGCAGAAATTCTTCAGCCAGATAGTGATCTCTCACTTCACAGCCGATAAGACCGACAGAGGGCTTATGGAGGCGTTACAGCTTAAAACTCCATATGCACTAAAAGAGATCAGGGAAGGACTACGGATGTATACCCCACGACAGTCGCTGGCTGCCATCTCCGCACTCCGCGACTTCGACTGTAAGAGCAAGGGTATCGGTTCTCTGCAGAACGAATACGACCTTCAGCGAGAACTGATTTTCAAAATATTCACAGTCTCATAATTTGGGATTGGCATATGACACAATACGGGGAGCATGCTCGCATGCTCCCCGTATTGTGTCATATGCCAATCCCAAGAAAAACACTACTGGTTA
>CAMWMK010000055.1 GCA_947175295.1 uncultured Porphyromonadaceae bacterium | reverse complement strand
CCCACCGATGCGTAGAAGCGCGGCTCGCGGTTGGCATACTGCATGTTGACGTCCACATCCAGCGGCGGGAAGTTGGTGTAGAGGGTCTGGGGCTTACGCGGAGAGTTCTCAGTAAACTCGGTAGGGCGTTCGCGGTTGTCGACGAAGTCAGAAGCCTCGTAGCCGGGTTCGCTGTTCATTCCGGGGCAGTTTGTGCCGTCGTTCATATAGTATGCGTCTACCATCTTCTGGGTCAGGCCGTGGCAGTTGAAGCCGTTGAGGGTAGTGGGCATAGCGTGGGTCACGAAGCCTTCCACACCCTGATGGCCGGTCATATTGTAGCCACGGGAGAAAATTATCTCCGTATTCTCCAGTCCTACCTCGCCGTTGAAGAGGTCGCGGTAGGATAGGTAGGGGTCTATGTCGGCCCAGCCGTTGGGCCATGACTGAGTGGAGAAGTCGCCGTCGTCGGGAGGAGTGATGGTCTTCGGGCGGCCGGAAGATTCATTGTTGGTGGTGTTGACGCCTGCGTGGTAGAGTTCATAACCTCCGCCCAGCTCCATGACGTCGCGGCAAGCGGCAGCGGCGCGTGCCCATTTAGACTCGTCGTAGACGGTAGAGATAAGCTGTTTGCCGTCTTTATTCACCATCTGGTCGACGAAAGCCGCTTCCGTAGCGCGTGGGTTGCCGTTGCTGAGCTGTCCGTTGGCAAGAGGGGAGGCAGCGTATAGATAGGCCAGCGCCCGGGTGGCGAGTGCGGCTCCCTTCGTGGGGCGGCAGATGGCGGTGGCGTCGGTATTTACACCTTCCTGATATATTCGGCTTACCATCTTGAGCTCAGTAGCCGCCTGCACCATCTCGTCGCCGATGAACTGTGCCACCTCCTCATATGAGTTGCGGGGGATGGACAGAGCCTCGTAAGACTGGGTGTAGTCGGCAGTCTCCACGGGCATGATGGGCACGGGACCGTATTTACGGAGCAGGAGCCAATAATAGTAGGCGCGAAGGAAACGGGCCTGACCCTTAAGGTCCTTGCGGTCTTCGGCCGAAAGCTTGGTGTTCATATCGATATTGTTGATGAACACAGAAGCCTGATATATGCCCTTATAGGCGTCGTTCCAGGCGCCGGAGCCGAAATTCTCATTGTAGTCGCCACGCTTGAATGCGTTGTACGACTCCATGTACGGGTATGCGTCGCCCTTATTCGGGTCGCGGTCGCCGTAGTACATATCATCGGCGAAGCACTGGCTGAAGGCGCCGCCCTTGGTCTTGCAGTCGGCAAGGTCGCCCTTGAGGAAGCTGAAGGCCTGGGAAAGCCAGCCGTTGGTCATATTTATATCGGTGAAGACGGTCTCGATAGTGATTCGGTCTTCGAAATATTTATCTGAATCCAGTTCGTCGGCACACGAAGAGAGGAGCGCGGAGCATGCTATAACAGCCGAGAACGGGAGAAAAAATCTTTTTTTCATTGCAGTGTTTTTTTTCACATTAGAATGCAACTGTCAGGCCAACAGTAAATGATTTTGTGAGGGGGTAAGCCTCACCGTTTGTGCTTCCCATCTCAGGATCCCAGAGCTTGAAATCGGAGAATGTCAGCAGGTTGGTGGCCTGGAAATAGAATCGTGCGCTTGCCATGTGGAGGGATTCAAGCACATTCTGGGGGAGAGAATAGCCGAACTCCAGATTCTTGAGGCGCAGGTAAGACATGCTGCGAGCCCAGTAGGAAGAGGCACGGTAGTTGTTGTGTTCGGTATATCCCTGGAGGTGGACGAGTCTCGGATAGCTTGCATCCGGATTCTCATTGGCGGGGATTCCGAGCTGAGCGGCAGTCTCCTTGTCTACCCAACGGTCGGCTACGAGGTCGCCGAGGATCTGGCCGTAGCGGTCCTGAGAGAAAGCCCAGACGCTCTTGCCGTTGAGCATCACAGTCTGCTTGCCGGCACCCTGGAAAAGGACATTGAGGTCGAAACCACGCCACTGAGCAGAGGCACCGAAACCATAGATAAGGTTGGGATGGTCGGTAGAACCGATAGCCACCTGGTCGTCGTTGTTGACCACGCCGTCGCCGTTGACGTCCTTATACTTGATATCGCCGGGCATCACCTCACCGAACTGCTGCTGCGGATGAGAACGGATATCGTCGTAGTCTGCAAACAGGCCCTCAGCCACGAGACCATATATCTGGCCAACGCGATATCCTGTGTGGAGCTGATAGGGATAAGTTACGTTCTCGATATCGTAGTCAAGGATAGTATTCTTCGAATAAGTCATGTTGCCGCGGACTGTGAGGGTCCAATCACCGAACTTATCAGTGTAGCGGAAATTGCCATCGACACCTTCCGACTTCACGGCACCCACGTTGGCCCATGGAGAAGACTCCAGACCGAGGGATCCGGGCATGAAATTGCGGAGCATATAGATGCCGGTACGCTTCTCGTGGAAGTAGTCGGCCGTAAGAGAGAACCTATCGTTGAAGACCGAGATGTCGACACCGACGTCCTGCTTAGTGGAAACCTCCCAGGTCACGTTGTTGGAAGCGAGGGCGGTGTAGTGCATACCGTGCTGCCAGTTGCCGATAGTCGGGGCCTGGATGGTACCGAAGTTGTAGACATTGTCGCCGCTGTAGTCGATAGTGTAGAGGTAGGGGAAACGGACGTCCATAGCGTCGTTGCCGACCTTACCCCAGGAGTAGCGGAACTTGAGCTGATTGAGCCATTCGGAAGCGCGCTCCATGAATTTCTCGCGGGAGAGAGCCCAACCGACTGAGAAAGCCGGGAAGAAGCCCCAGCGGTGATTGTCGGCGAAATTCTCCGAACCGTTGTAGCCGAAATTGACGTCGGCGAAATAACGGTAGTCATAGTTATAGAGGAGCTGGCCGGCAAACGAAAGATTCTTCTTAGCCACAGAATTCTTGATATCGTCGCCGATATTCTGAGTAGTGGTGAAAGAATCGTAGGTGTACTTTACGTTGGCGCCTACGTTGTTGAGGCCGAAGTGGCGGTCGTAGTTGAGGAGGAGGTCGACGAAGAAGCGACGCGAGCCATTATTGTCAGAGCTCTGGTGCATAGGCTCCATGTCGAAGATCTTGTCGAAAATGATCTCACCGGTAGCCTTATCGCGGCCGTTGGCATACCAGCGGTCGGGCTGCTGATAGTGCTTGATCTGCGAAAAGTTGTAGGTATCGTAGCCGATACGGCCAGTGAATTTAAGACCTTCAGTGATGAAGCGGAGATCCTGCTCAAGCGAGATATTGTTCTGGAGGTTGTTGTTCCACTCGGTAAGGTAGCCGGTCTGAGTGGTCATGACCCAAGGGTTGGTGCGGAGCTGGTCGCGGCCCATATTGATCATGGGGACATAGCCATTGGAATAGAGCACCGGAGTGAGGATGGCATTGTAGCCGAACAGTGAGTTCCAGAGATCCACGTCGCCCTGTCCGGGAGCGTTACGGGTAGAGAGGTCGCCCGACGTACCGATACGGATGATGGTGGTAGGAGTGGCAGTGATGTCGAGGTTGACACGATAGTTCCAACGGTTGTAGTTGGCGTTGGTGTTGTACTTATCCTTGATAGCGCTGTCGGTCTTATACATACCCTGGTCGGTGACGTAAGACATAGACGCGTAGTAGCGAGCGCGTTCGCCACCACCTGAGATATTGGCGTTGGCGCGGTAGCTCATGGCGCCGTCGCGGAGGATAAGATCCTTCCAGTCGACGTTGGGATAAAGGTCTGGGTCGAGGCCGTTGCGGAAGAGCTCGATCTCAGTAGGAGTGAAATAGATGCCCTTAGCGCGGGTGATGTTAGCCTCGTTGAGAAGGTTGGCATAAGTCACGCCATCCACGAACTCGGGAGTCTTAGTGCGGGTATTGTAGGAAGACTCGAGTTTCACGTTGACGTTGATCTTGCCGTCCTTGCCGTGCTTGGTAGTGATGAGGACCACGCCGTTGGCGCCTTTGGAACCATAGATGGCAGTAGCCGAAGCGTCCTTAAGGACAGTGAAAGTCTCGATATCCTCGATGTTGAGGTCGTCGATATTCTCGCGTTCGAAACCGTCGACGAGGATATAAGCGCTCTTAGAGGCGCCGAAAGTAGAGATACCGCGTATCCAGAACTCGGATTTGTTCTTACCGGGCTGACCGGAAGTCTGCATGGCCATCACGCCCGGGACGTTGCCGGCGAGGGCATTCGAGATGTTGGAAGTGGCGAAATGCTTCATGTCGCCCACATCTACGTTTGTCACGGCACCTGTCACCGTGATTTTCTTGCGAGCACCCATACCGGTGACCACGACCTCGCTGAGCTCATTCTTGAGTTCGTCCATCTTCAGGTCGTTCCACTTAGTGCTGAGGTCCTTTACGTTGACCTCGAGGGGCTCCATGCCTACGAAAGAGACCACAATGGTCTTGGCATTGTCAGGGACGTCGAGCACCCAGTTGCCATCGATATCAGCCACAGTGCCTACGGAAGTGCCCTTCACCATCACAGTGGCACCGATAAGGGGCTCACCATCGACGGCACTTGTGATATTGCCTCTATATTCTTTGGCAATCATGGCAAACGAGGAAATCAGGCCTGCCGTCATTACCGAAAAAAGTCGTTGATTCATTGTCGTTGGAATTAGTCGTTGTAAAATCATTCAGCCTCCGTCTCTTCGTTTTCGAGGGAAATAGTGCGCACACGGCGGTTGTTGTGGTCAAGCACGTAGAAAATGTCGTTTTCCTGATCATAGGCCAGACCGGTCACATCGCGGAAACGTGCCTGCTGGCGGAGGTCGCCGTCTTCAGTGCCCCAGATGTTGCCGTTGGTAGAAGGAGCGCGACCGGCGAAAGTGCGGACGAGACCGTCGGGCGTCACGTAGCGCACGCAGAAGTTAAGGCAGTCGCAGAAGTAATAGTCGTAGTGGTCGTCCTTCCCTTCCTTCGCATATTCGGGATTGTAGACGAAGACACCCTGATAAGGACGATGGATACGGGCGTTGGTGCCTACGGCGTCTTCCCATGAGCCATCATCAAGGTTGGAGTTTAGACCGGCGATCACGTAAGGAGTAGTGAACTCCTTCTTGTTCCAATCGTAGTCGGTACGCATGATCACGTTACGGTTGACGATAGTGATGTATGCGTAGTCGCCGGTAGGATGGATTGTGATCTGGAACTCATATGAGGGGTCCTGTATGCGGTAGAGCTCACGGAAAGTTGTGTAATGGGCGTCATCCATGAATCCGGTCCAGGAGAATGTGTTGCCGGGATTGTTCAGGTCGGGGATGGGATTGGCCTGCGCCTCGAGGTAATCCTCAAACTCTCCGCGGAACAGGGAGCCGTTCTCGTATGAATTGAAGTAGATCTCTCCGTTGACGGGATGTACGGCCACGCCGTTGCACTGCTTGTAGGCGTAGAGCACCTGGGGAGTGCGACCGGAGAAAGAACCGTTGCCTCCACGCTCCACTACCCATACGCTTGTAGAGTGGTTGCTGTTGTCGGCGCGGTCGGTAGAAACGAGCATGTATTTGCCGTCGAGAGTGAAGTCGATGTTGCGCAGACGCTGATTCTGGAAGCGGTTGGCGTCAAGAAGCTTGGTGGCAGTACGCCCTGCAAGGTCAAGCTGGGCCACGAACCCGTCGCCGCGGTCATAGACCGCATACAGGATGTTGGGATTGAGGGGGTCGAACTTAAGGCAGCCCTCGGCGTTGAAACCGGCAGCGATGTCGAATGAGCCCCAGACCTCGCCCTGGTCGTCCTGCTCGTTCTGGTAGCCGACAAGGGTGCCAACCACTTTCTTGCGGATATAGTTGAATTTCTTACCGGAGACGATGGTCTTGGCTCCATTGCCGCTGTCGTCGGTGACTGTTAGTTCGATTTCTCCCGAGAACGCTCCCGAGGGGACGAAAGCGTAAAGCTTGTCGGACGCCACACTGACCACAACGGCTTCCTTTCCGCCGATGCGTAGGGAGACGTTGTCTTTGTTGTTGCCGAAATTAGATCCATAGATGATGATCTGGTCCTGATAGCCGCCTTCTTCGGGCGTAAAACCGGATATCTCCAAAGTCCCGGCGGGGTCGTAGGCCGCTATGCCATCGTTCTTGTCGCTGTCGGAGCAGGAAACGGCAGTCAAAGCAATCCCCAAAGAGGCCAGAAAGCCAAAGCCCCTCTTCATGGTCTTGATGATTGATAATTTATACATGATGTGAAGTTTAAATAAAATGCAGTTGGATTTGCATGCCCCGCGCCGCTTGCGAATGGCGGTGTCGGCGGCATCGAGTGCAAAATAAGCGAATTCCAACGGGAAAGGGTGATACATTCTGTTCAAATATCACAAAATTCTATTCAGCCCATGATGATATTCAATATAATTTGCTTATGTCGGAATATTTAACTAAATTTGCAAAAATGAATATAAAATCGACCGACAGTGAAAATTCACAAGCACATATACATAGTCATACTGCTCCTTTCCGTATTGATGGCGATGTCGGGATGCGAGTCGGGTTCGGATGCTGAAGGGAGTGACGAGGCGATATTGGTGTTTCCGAAGGGGGGCGATCCTCATGCGATAAAGGAGGGGGATACGTATTACTACACCATGCCGGATTCGCGTCAGGGCTACCTGTCGATATACTCGGCTACATCTCCCGACAGCCTGGGACAGTCGTCGCCGGTCACTGTATGGGAGACTGACGATGCCGGCTTCCAGCACATATGGTCGCCTGAACTGCACCGGATAGGCGGAAGATGGTATATGTATTTCGAGGCTGACGACGGCAATACCGACAACCATCACATCTACGTGCTTGAGAACGAAACGGAGAGTCCCCTCAACCGTCACTGGCAGCTCCACGGTCCGGTGGTGGTCAACGAGGAATGGAACTACGGCATCCATCCGTCGGCGTTCACGGTCGGCGACAGGCTCTACATGATATGGTCTGGCTGGGAAAAGCGCAGGACAGAGACAGAGACCCAATGCATATTCATAGCGGAGATGGAAAATCCCTGGACTCTTAAGTCGGAACGAGTGCTGATCTCTCGTCCGGAACATGAATGGGAACGCCAGTGGATCAATCCCGACGGCTCATGCTCGGCCTATCCTATTTTCGTCAATGAGAATCCGGAGGCCTACATCTCGCCCGATGGAAGGAATGTGATCATAAACTACTCCGCCAGCGGCATATGGACTGTATTCTCCACACTCGGGATGCTTTGGGCACCTGCTTCGGCCGACCTTCTGAATCCTGAGTCATGGACAAAATCGCCGGAGCCGGTGTTTTGTGTGGCAGATGATTCGCAATACGGAGGGGTGTCGAACATATCGCTGATTCCATCGGTTGACGGACAAAAGACCCTGATGCTGTATGAGACCAAGAGTTTCTCCGGCACGATCAACGTCAACAGTTCCGTTTTGCTCAAAAGCATAGAATGGAGCGATGGCCTGCCGGAGTTCGGGAAGTATTGAGTCGTAAGTCTTTAGGCTTTAGGTTGGGAGTTTACATAGTCGCGAGGCAGGACACCATACTTCTCCTTGAAGCATTTGGCGAAGTATGACATGGAAGAGAATCCAACGTTGGCGGCCACTTCATTCACCCGCTCCCGGTTTCTGAGCATTTCGGCAGCGGCGTCAAGCCTGTAGTTTTTCATATATTCCACTGGCGTCATGCCCATGAGGGCCTTCAGCTTCCGGTAGAAGCTGGAGCGGCTCATGTTCATGCGCTCGGCAAGGATATCGATTGTAAACATATCGTCAGACATATTCTCAGCCATAAGGCTATCCATGCGGTCGAGGAAATCACGATCATATTTGCTCATGTCGGGCAGTTTGTTTTCCTTTATGGCTTCTTTCTCGTCGGCCTCGACTTCGGCCAGCGGCTCAGTGCCCCGCCTGCGGGCATAGAAATACTGGCGTGTGCGGCGTATGTTTTCGATCTGATATATCAGGGCGCGCATAGAGAACGGCTTCTCAAGATATATGTCGGCACCCTTCTCCATGCCTTCCTCGCGCGACTCGCGGGTGGTGCGGGCGGTAAGAATGATGAACGGGATGTGGGAGGTGTCGATATTTCCCTTTACTTTCTGCAGGAGTTCCACTCCGTCCATCCGGGGCATCATAACGTCGGACACAATGAAGTCGATATCGTTGTCTTTCAGTTTTTCCAGTGCGTCAATTCCGTCTACGGCGGTCACCACGCGGTATCTGCCTGTCAGGCCGTCGCTAATCATCTCAAGCAGTTCCTTATTGTCGTCGACCACCATTATGGAGAACGGCTCTTCGGCCGCCTCGTCTGCGGAGTCTGCGGCCTGCACGCAGTCTGAAGCCGGCGCATCGTCGGCCGCGTCACGGACATCATCATCATACATCTCGCATACAGCTTCGTAAGCTGCGGCATCAGTCTTCTTAACGGGAATGCTCAGGCAGAACATAGCGCCTCCTTCAGGTGACTGTCCTACTGAAATCTCGCCGCCATGCGACTGTGTTATCAAGCGTGCATATGCGAGTCCTAATCCGGTGCCGAGAGCGGCGGCCACAACATCTCCCTTGATCTGATAGTAAAGGTCGAAGATATGGGCGCGGTGCTCCTGAGGTATTCCGGGGCCGTCGTCGGAGATGGTGATGACCACATTTCCGTCGGTCTGCACTATCTTCACTTCCGTCACTGTCCGGCAGTATTTACGTGCGTTCCCGATCAGGTTCATTAGCACGCGGTCGATCTTCGCCTTATCCATATCGGCCACTACAGGGGCGTCCGGCAGACTTACTGTCAGGCGTTTACCTTCCGCCCTCATGGGCTCTTCAAACCGCTCCCGTATCTCCTCTATCATCAGGTTGAGGTTGCAGGAGCTAAGGGTGAGATTGTGTTCGGTTTCATTCTCAACCTTCCGGAAATCGAGAAGCTCATTGGTGATGCCCAAGAGGTAGTCGAGATTGGTCTGCATCGATTCAAGATACTTCCTGCCATGACTGAGCTCGCGGTCGAACGCTTCGCGGCTTTTCCGGACACCGGGCTCAGATGATATCGCCTTAAAGCGATTGAAGAGCTGCTCGAGGGGGAGTGCTATCAGCATGAGCGGCGTGCGTATCTCATGGACAAGGTCGACGAAGAAGCGCATCTTCGACTCCCAGTCTTCCCTTTCCCTCCGGATCTTAAGCGATTCGATGCGGCGTGCGTACTGACGTCGTATCATCATCCTGACGACATACCAGATGCATGCGGCGACCAGCATCAGGAGCACGAAATACCCGATATAGGCCCACATAGAGAGATACCAGGGAGGAGATACGGTGATGGTCAGGGCATTGGTCTCGATGTCGGTGAAGCCGCTGGGACGCACCATGAAGTTGTAGGTGCCGGGAGGAAGGTTGTTGTAGGTGACTTCCGACTGCGACGAGCCGATATTCCAGTCCTTGTCTATTCCCTGAAGCATATAGTCGTAGCTTACGGTCGGAATGTCGGATGAATGGTTGGCTGCAAGATGGATCGTGAATGAATTATGATCGAAGGGGAGGGTGATGCGGTCGGTGGTGTAGAGCAGGATGCTCAGTCCCAACTGGTCGATGACCTTCGTGTCGTCTTCGAATGGAAACGTAATGACTGTGGGATAGGCAGCTACGTCCTTATGCCCGGATATGAAATAAGAGTCGATGATCTGGAATCCGTTGTTGCCTCCGATAGCGATTCCCCCTCCGTCGACCAGTGCGAAGGGACGCGTCATTGCAATGGAAGGAAGAAGGTTCCTATAGCAGGCTTCGACATTTCCGTATCTTGAAATCTTGATGATTGACTCGTCGGTAAGGATCCAGAGGTCGCCGCTGTCGTCTTCCTGCATAGACAGGATGCTTCTGTTGGATAGGAGCGGAAGCCTGTATCGCTCGAAGTCGTGGCTGTTTCGGTCGAAGTAGAAAAGGCCGTCGGACTGTGTAGCGGCAAACAGAGTGCCGTTGCGCCCCATCATCAACCTGGTGACGCTGATGTTTTCCAGGTTGCGGCTGTTGAATCGATCAAAGCGGTTTTCGCCCTGACGTCGGCACAGGAGGCCGTCCTTCAAAGTAGCGGCCCAGACGCTGCCGTCGTAGTATTCGGCCATTGAGACCACTTCGGTGCGGTGTCCAACCTCGGTGAGGGTATTGAATTCGCCGCTGTCGGGGTTGTATCTGCATATGCCCCAGTGAGTCAATACATAGATTTCGCCGTGTGTGGTGACGAACACGTCGCTGACTTCATCGCTCAGCAGGGAGTATGGTGTGTCCTCGTCGTGTCGGAAATGCCTTGACACTCCGGAGGCGCAGTTGTATTCGAAAAGGCCGTCGGCTGCAGTCGCGATGAATATCCTGTCGCCGTCGACGGTGACGGATGAGACAGGCTGCTTTCCAAGTCCGGGTATGGATGGAGAGGAAAGGGCCGATGTGTTGAAATCATAGGAGTAAAGTCCGAAGTCGGAGCCGACCCATAGGCGACGGGATCGGCGGTCGAATGTCAGCACATTGACAAAGTTGTTTTTGCCGTTCTCCTTCGCGATAGGTACAAACCGGTATTTGCCGTCTAAGGCGAACAGTTCGAGTATTTCTCCGGATTGCCTCACGGCAAGAGTGCCACCGGATGCCGGGTCTTTTCTCAGCTGATTGATTTTTACGTCGATATCCACTGCGCCCGGATTATGTCCGGTCTCGACCGCTTCCATGTTGCGCAGAGAGCGTGCGGATGTATCGTATTCCATTATTCCTGAAGCCGTGCCGAGCATCAGGTGGGAGTCGTCATGCCGGATAAGGGAGGATATCATAGATGGTGCAGACGCCATATGCGCTATTGAGCCGGTCGCGGTGTCGAGGCAGTAGATATCCACACCGCTCGATATCCATATCCTGTCGGCGTCAGGCTCGAGATCGATCATGGTCTTATTCTGCGTATATCCCGGAATCGGGAAAGAGGCCTCATATTCGCCGTCAGGCCTATAGCGGAATATCTTTCCTGTTATCTCCGCGGCATATATGGCCCCGTCGTCGGCAAGGATAACGTCGGTGAAGAACGATCCCTGCCTGGAGTTCTGTATAAGTTTTTTCTTGTTTGAGTCGTATCTGAATAGGCCTTGTCCCTGTGTCGCGATCCAGATGTCGGAGCTTTTGCCGGGACCATGGCAGATATTATTGACCTGAGAGGCAATCTCAACCCCGTATTCGGTCTTGACCGGCATGCGGCTGACCGACATAGCAGTGCGGTCGAGCTTCATAAGGCGGTCGGGCGTGGCGAGCAGTAGATCGTCGCCATATTCGAATATGTTTGTGACGCGCATGTTGGATGTGGCGCGCAGTATTCCTTGCGGCAGATTGTTGACCGGCCTGCCGTTGCCGTCGAAACAGGCAAGTCCTGATGAGGTGCCTATCCATAGGAATCCATACCTGTCGCGCAGCGCGCAGAGATTGAATGTGCCTTTGGCTGCTCCAGTGGGATTGACACGTACAGATGCAGCGCATACGGTATGCGCCAGGCAGAGAATAAGCAGCGAGATTAGGAGTCTTGCAGGTTTCATGATTCAAAATTAATGATTTGATTTCATCCGGACAACTTTTCCCGGAAAGAAAATGAAAAATCTCCCCGTATCGCGGATTGCCTGAGACGGGGAGATCTTTATACCGGAAAGGGTGGAGAGGCTGGCGAAGACAGCCTCCCACCGAAGATAATTACTTAATGATGAACTTCTTGCCCTTGCGGATGTAGATGCCTGAAGCGGTAGGATTCTTCACTTCCACACCCATGAGGTTGTAGATACGGCCATCGCTGAGCTGCTCAGGAGCCTGGATGTCTTCGACTCCGCTTACATCGCCAACTGTAGTGTCCTTACCATAGTAGGAGAGACGGAAGTTGTCGACCACAACCCAGTCTTCCTGAGTGGCCTGGTTTTCCTTATAGATGCCGAGGAAGAGTGGGCCGCCATTGTGCCAGAACACGATGGGAGTCTTGTAGAAGCCGGCGTGGAACCAAGCTTCAGCTTCATTTACATACATCGGGATCTCACCGACAGCTTCGCGGGAAACTTCCACGCGGTCGTCGCCTTCGCCTTCATAAGCCACGTCGAAAGCAGTGCGGCCTTCACCGGGGCAGAGGTCCTTATAGTCGAGGATGTTGGAGAGAAGCGCTTCCTCACTGCCAGCGTAGAAACCAGCGAGATAGTTGTTGGCCTCGTCGTCGCGGTTAGTGGCCTGCATATCGTGGTTGCCATTGCGGTAGAAGCCCTGAACCTCAGCGCAGTATACGCCTTCGGGGAGTTCTACGTTGACGTTCTGGTTGAGCTCGAAGTCGAGAGCGTTCCAGTATTCCCAAGCGAAATCGTTGTGGTTGCCACCACGTTCCCAGATGCCTTCACCCTTTCTGTCATCGGCCCAAGTGCCTGTAGAGATCCAATTCTCATCTGTGGCACGCTGGTTGAAGCCGGGGTTGTCGATATAGAACGAAGCGTCGACGGGATTGTCGAGAGTAGCCCTTTCAAGAGCCTTTTTGCGTTCGGCTACGGATATAACCTTCCACTGAGCGTTGAGGTCTTCGGGGTCGAGGCCGCGGCACTCTGTGCCTACGGTTGTCTCATCGCCCTGGCCGCCGTCTACGGAAGCCCAGGGATTCCATGCCATGTGGACGTCGCGGTAGTCGTTCTGGAGAATGTTGTAGACACCGGGTTTTCCATCAACGGGCTGGAAATAGAAATCATCGCCCTTGGGGCAGTCGCAGTAGCCACGGTAGTTGATATACTGGCTTGGGTTTTCATCGTCGCCACCGTTGCGGAGGTGGGTATTGATGTAGAAGCTAAGGCCTTCAGCCACACCTTCCTCGGGCTCGAGAGTGACTACGATGCCGGGGTTGGCGAGGGCAGCGTGAGCACCCCAGTCGGAACCACCGGAGAGGAACTGCTGCTGACCAACGTTGTAGATGTAGAAATCGCCGCCTTTCTTAAGATCTTCGGCAGAAACACCTTCATAAACGTCGTTGATCTTCTCGGCAGCAGCGCGGCGGCGTGCGAAGCGGAGTGTCTTGAGGGCGTCCTCATACTCGCCGCGGTTGGAGGCAGCTTCGAATTTCTTCTGTGCGTCGGCATCAGTAAAGAGCTCGGTAGTAGCGAAATAAGTGTCGATGACACCCTGAGAGTCCTTCATGCGGTTGACGGCCTCCTGAAGGGCGTCGATGGCCGGGATAAGCACACTTGAACTCTGAGCGGAAGCGAGTGTAGCCTTGGCATTCTCGATCGCATTGACCATATACTCAGACTGATAGAGACCAGCGGCCTCGTCGATGAGGGCCTGAAGCTGAGCCTGAAGGCCGCTGATGTCCTCGCCTTTCACCTGCTCACCGTCGTAGCGGAGATACATACGCTTGTAGACGAGCCAGTCGTGGTCGCGCTCCGTGTCATGCTTCTCTACACCGAGAGTAAGGAGACCGTCGGGAACTCCGGCGGAGATCCATTCGTTCATGTAAGGGGTATTCATATCCATCACGTCGACATCGGCTGCCTGATGGAAGGCAATTGCAGCGTCGCTCATACTGTTGGGCACATATACAGTAGACACCACGATGTCGTCGGCGTCAAGGAGCTCCACCGCATAGGGGAAACCGTCCTGTGCTTCGGTCTTCGCGTCGGCGAAGATGCTCTTGATCGTGCCAGTTTCAGTGCCAGCGAAATATGATGCTGCGAGGATCGAGGAGTCGGTGCCTGCGCGGCGGCGGAGATCCTGATTGTCGATATCATCGTCGCGGTAGTAGCCCTGGACAGCGAAGCTGTAGGTGCCGTTAGGGATGTCGGTGAGAGTCACCGAAGCCTTGTGGTCGATGCGGTGCCAGCGTTCCACAACGGGATAGAACTGGCTTCCGTCAAGGGCAATGCCGCCGCCATGGTTGTTGACATCGGTCACAGCCCAACCGCGGTCGCGGATATCGTTGCGACCATGTTCGTTCCATGGGAGGAGGAAGGTGGCGTCGGCCGAACCATTCTTAGCAGCCTCTTCCTTCATCTTGGCGATACGCTCCTCGCGGGAGACGAGCTGCCATGTAAATGCAGTGGGGTCGTCGGAAAGGCCTCCATAGGTGTCTGATTCATTCGAACCGATATATCTGTCTTCGGCCACACCGTCACGTCCCTGGCGGTCTTCGGCCACCTGACGAGCCTCTACCTTGATCTTATAGCCGCCATCGGTAGGTTCGAAGATCCACTCCGTGAGCATACGGTCGCCCTGGTCGAGGAAGAAGCGGTCTTCGTCGGAGCCGTTAAGTTCGCCGTTGGCTGTGAAGTTGCAGAAGATCTGATAGCCTTTCTCGAAGTTGGCACCTTCCGGACGGCGCAGCTCCACGTCGAAGCCGATGCCGCCGAGTTCGGCGTGTGTGGTCCAGCAGTTGGCGCCATTGTCATTACGGTTTGTCTGAAGCCATTTGCCGGTCTCTACCTGATAGAGGTAGTACTTACCGCCATTCGCAAATGCCTCTTCAGGGGATGTGCCTGTGTAGGGGGATGCAGCCGATGCCACGCCTCCTGTCAACGCGCACAGACCCAAAAATAAGACGTTCTGTTTCATGCTTAGTTGATTTTAAGTTATTAATTGTATTGATTAATTGTGTTTAAATGAGTAGTGATTTGCAAATTTAGTCAGAGATTTCCTGTCAGGGCGATAAAATCTGTTCAAATAGTGAGATTATCTCGTCAGAAACCAGACGGATAAGCGTTTGGCAGATATGAATACATCCTATAAATCATTAAAAATCAGCTTGACTAATTAATATTTGTTATTGAACGGTTATTATGTGCAGGAATCAATAATTATGTCTAAATTTGCGAAAGAAAATTTTTCAGAATCATTAAAACATACCCATCATGAATTACCCAAGGACCTTTTTGGCAGTCATGGCAGCGGCATGCCTGACATCGACATCGGCGCAGACACAGGCCGATTTCGTGCCATACAAGGAGAGCGACCTGAGGCTGCCTTCGGTTCCGCTTCTTGTCAACAATCCCTTCTTCTCGATATGGTCGAACTACGACGCCCTGAACGGCGGCCCGACACGCCACTGGTGTGAAAAAGAAAAGGGCATCGACGGCATACTGCTCGTAGACGGCTCCGCCTACCGCTTCATGGGCGCAGGGCAGGACGTGCTTCTGAACCCCATAGCCGGCATGACCATAGACGGAGTGAACTGGAGTGGCAAGGTGAACTACACCCCGCAGAGCGACACCAACTGGACGCAGCCCGACTTCAACGCCTCCTCATGGGCCACCGAGCCGGCAGCCTGGGGCAGCGCAGGAGAATATCCGAACTGCAACACCTCATGGACGGGAGAGAACAAAGACCTATATGTACGCCGCGAAGTGACCCTCACGGCCGATGACCTCGCCAATGAACTCTGGCTTCAGTTCTCGCATGACGACGTATGCGAAATCTACCTCGACGGACAGCGCATAGCCTCGACAGGAGAGACATGGCTGCAGGGAGAGAAGAAAGAGATCCCGGCATCGGTGAAAAACAGCCTCAAGCCCGGCAAGCACATCCTCGCCGGCCACTGCCACAACACCACCGGAGGCTCCTACTTCGACTTCGGCCTCTATTCCAACTCCAAGGAGAAGGCAGATGTGCAGCTTGCCAAGCAGAATAAGGTGAACGTAACGGCTACAAGCAGCTTCTACAACTTCACCTGCGGTCCGGTGGACCTTGACCTCGTCTTCACCTCACCTCTTCTGATAGACGATCCCGACGTGCTCTCCACCCCCATCAACTTCATATCGTATCAGGTGACCTCGACCGACGGCAGGGAGCATGACGTGAAGCTCTACCTCGCCACCACTGCGCAGCTGACAGTGGACAATATGGACAACAATACAGAGACCCAGATAGTGACCGAAGGAGGAAGGAAATACCTCAAGGCCGGAGCCCAGGACAACCGTCCGCTCTCAACGACCGGCGACATGGTATCGATAGACTGGGGCTACCTCTACATACCGGAAGTGAACGGCGGCGAAATCGCCATCGCGGATCCGGAAGCCGGCGAGGCACAATTTATCAAGACAGGCAAGGTGCCCGCATCGATACCTGGCGTGAGCGTGAGCAGCAACCAGGCAGAGATGCCGCTGATGATCTATGTGAAAGACCTTGGCAAGACGAAGCAGAACAGCAGCTTCATGATGATAGGCTACGACGAAGTGTTTGACATGGAATACATGAACAAGCAGTATAAGGCCTATTACGCCCGCAACGGGAAGACCATCTTCGAGGCATTCGAAGACTTCGCCAAAGACTATCCGACACTGATGCAGCGCTGCCGCGACCTCGACAAGAAGATCTATGACGACGGCCTCGCCGCAGGCAATCAGAAATACGCCGAGCAGCTGGCAGGAGTATACCGCCACGCCATGGCCGCGCACAAGTGTTTTCAGGACGACAAGGGCAACATGCTCTACTTCTCGAAGGAAAACAAGAGCAACGGCTGTGTCAACACCATGGACCTGACATATCCGTCGGCACCACTCTATCTTCTCTACAATCCCGAGTTGCTGAAGGGCATGGTGATATCCATCCTCGACTACGCGCTGAGCGACGCGCGCAAGAACGCCAACTGCGCCGCACACGACCTCGGCCAGTATCCGAAGGCCAACGGCCAGGTGTATGGCGACACGATGCCTCTTGAAGAGACAGCCAACACCCTCATCCTCTGCGCCGCCATCTCCAAGATCACCGGCGACGCCTCATGGCTGAAGCCCTACGCCAACACACTGGCGAAGTGGGCCCAGTATTGCCAGGACAACAGCCAGAACCCCGGCAACCAGCTCTGTACCGACGACTTCAAGGGTCCGAGCGAGCAGAACACCAATCTTTCTATCAAGGGCATCACCGCACTCTCGGCCTACGCCGACATAGCCGAAATGCTTGGCAGCACGACGCCCCGCGTAATCGCCAACTACCGCCAGAAGGCAAAGGACATGGGCCTGATCTGGGAAGCCACCGCCCGCGGCGGCGACCACTACAAGATGGGCTTCTCTGATTCCAACGACACATGGAGCCAGAAATACAACCTGCTTTGGGACAAGATGTTCGGCTACGACAACTTCCCGAAGTATGTGTTCGACCGCGAGATGGCATGGTATCTGAACCACAATCCGAAATACGGCACACCGCTTGACGGACGCGACAACTCAGCCAAATCAGACTGGCTGATGTGGACCGCTGCCCTCGCCGATGACCTTCCCACCTTCGAGGCGTTCTCCGACAAGCATTGGGACTACATCAACGATACGGAGTCACGCATTCCCCTTTCGGACTGGTTTGACTGCTCGACAGGGCGGGCCATGAACTTCTCCGCCCGCTCCGTGATCGCCGGCCTCTGGGCAAAGGTGCTCATGGACCGCGAACTCCAGAAGCTTCCCGAGCCAAGCACCGCATGGGAGCCCAAGGGAGACCACATCAAGACCCGCTGGGCAGCGGAAGTAGATCCTGAAAACGTATTGCCTGAGTATCCGCGTCCGCTGATGGTGCGCGACGAATGGGTGAACCTCAACGGCCTCTGGGACTACGCCATCGTACCGGCCGGACAGACAATGAACGACTCCTACTTCGCAGGCGACCAGATCCTCGTGCCTTTCCCCATCGAGTCATCGCTCTCCGGAGTGTGCATGCCTCTTGAGCCGGGCAACGCCATATGGTATAAGAAAGAAATCGAGATTCCCAACGACTGGGCCGGCCGCAACGTAGTGCTTCACATCGGCGCCGCCGACTACGACGCCACAGTATATGCCAACGGATGCTCCGCCCGCAATCAGATAGCCACGCACAAGGGAGGCCACACCTCATTCGACGCCGACCTGACCGGCAAGATCGAAAACGGCAAGTTGACAGTATATGTAAAGGTGATCGACGCTACGGATGAAGGCGCGCAGCCTGTGGGCAAACAGCGCCGCTATCCCTTAGGCAACGGCGACATCAACTATACATCGACATCCGGCATATGGCAGACAGTATGGATGGAACCTCTGGAGAAATCCTACATCGCCGACATCCGCACCACTCCGAATCTTGACGAGAGCAACTTCAAGTTTGACGTGAAGCTCAACGGCACCATCTCGGGCAACGTGAACGTGAAGGTGTATGAAGGAGACAAAGAGATAGCTTCCGTGACAGAACCGGCATCGTCGGTGACCAGCCTCACAGTGCCGGTGGAGAATCCTCTGCTCTGGAGCCCTGAATCGCCCAACCTCTACGGAGTGAAAGTGACATATGACAACGGCAGCACCACCGACGAAGTGGACAGCTACGCCGCCATGCGCAAGATCGGCTACCGCAAGGTGACCGAAGGACCGGAGGCAGGCCACTGGCGCCTGACGCTCAACAACAAGGACTACTTCCAGTTCGGCCCCCTCGACCAGGGCTACTGGCCCGACGGCATCATGACCGCTCCTACTGACGAGGCTCTTGCCTACGACCTGGAGAAGACAAAGGACTGGGGCTTCAACATGGTGCGCAAGCATATGAAGGTGGAACCCGCCCGCTGGTACTGGCACTGCGACCGCCTCGGCCTCCTCGTATGGCAGGACATGCCATCGCAGTTCTCTACCGATGAGGGAGACTGGACCGTTGCGGACTGGTATCGCGACCACAACTGCAACATCCCCGGCCCGAACGCAGGCACAATCGAAAAGAACTTCAAGGCTGAGTGGAAGGAAATCCTCGACCAGCACTATTCCAATCCGTGCATCGTGGTGTGGACACCCTTCAACGAGCGCTGGGGACAGTTCAAGACCGCTGAAATCGTAGCGTACACACAGGATATCGACAACACCCGTCTGGTGAATCCGGCGTCGGGCGGCAACCACTACAAGTTTGCAGAGGGTTCGAACACATTCGTAGACGAACATACCTACAATCAGCCTCTGGAAGTGTTCTCAAGAGTCGCCGATCCCAACCGTCCGTTCGTACTCGGCGAGTATGGCGGTCTCGGCTTCAACACCCCCGGCCACCGCTGGTATGAGAAAAACTCCCAGACCTACAACACCTATACGAGCAAGAACGACATGACCGACGCCTACGTAAGACTCGCCAACCAGATCGAGAAGCAGGCAATGGGCATCGACAACGACGGCAATAAGACCCCCTTCTGCTGGAGCGCTGCCGTATATACTCAGACAACCGACGTAGAGACAGAGGTCAACGGCCTCATGACCTATGACAGAGAGGTGAACAAATTCGATGAAAAGAGGATCCGCGACGCAGCCATGAAGCTTCGCAAGCTTTACGGCAACGACCCGACGGAGAAGAAGCCTATCGAGCTTTCTGTGGAAGTGGTCCCTTTCGTTGACGGCACCGGCGCGACAGTATATTATGACCTTATGGGATGCAGTCATAATGCGCCGGTGCCTGGCATCAACATCGTAAGGAAACCGGATGGATCAGTAAGCAAGGTCATGTATTGACCTTAAGTTGGAAATCAGCAATACTTAAACATGAGGGTGTATCAAGATCAAGGTCAAGATACACCCTCGCTATCATAGATAAGAAATTATGAAGCACAAACTGACATTCGCGCTCTCTGCCCTGTGCCTTCCGGGCATGGCCATGATGGGCGCCGGCAAAGTGAACGACAATGTAAAGACCACTTTCCAGACCTCGCGGGCATGGAGCCCGACCATCGACAACCGTGCCGACGCCGTGATGGTGTATGGCGTAGGAGGAAATCCGAGCGACAGGCACGGCAACCGGCATACATTCGAAGAGAGGGTGAAAAGCTGGAAAGACAAAGGATATACCGTACACTTCATGACCGGGATAGCCTGGGGCGAATATCAGGATTACTTCACGGGAGAGTGGGACGGCAAGCCGCATCTCGACGAGGGGCAGGTGACACAGCAGGGCGACACCATCTGGCACGGGCGAATGGTGCCTTATATCGTGCCATCGGAAAACTTCATAAAGTATCTCAACGAGAAGCACGTGAAGAGAGTGATAGACGCAGGCGTAGACGCCATATTCATGGAGGAGCCGGAATTCTGGGCCCGCTCGGGCTACAGCGACGCCTTCAAGAAGGAATGGAAAGAATATTACGGCACTGAATGGCAACCGCAGCATTCATCGCCGGAAGCCACCTATCTCTCCAACAAGCTTAAATACCACCTCTACTACAGGGCACTCGACAAGGTGTTCAGTTTTGCAAAAGAGTATGGCAGATCGCTTGGGCGTGACATCAAATGCTATGTGCCGACGCATTCACTCGTCAACTACTCACAGTGGCAGATCGTATCGCCCGAGGCGAGCCTCGCCACGCTTCCCTGCGTAGACGGCTACATCGCGCAGGTGTGGACAGGCACATCGCGCGAGCCCAACTATTACGACGGGAAATACAGAGAGCGGGTGTTTGAGACCGCATTCCTCGAATACGGCTCGATGGAGTCGATGACGGCACCTACCGGGCGCAAGATGTTTTTCCTGACCGATCCGATCGAAGACCGCGCGAAAGACTGGGACGACTACAAGCGCAACTATCAGGCCACCTTCACGGCCCAGCTCCTCTATCCCGGAGTGGGCGACTACGAAGTGATGCCATGGCCCGAGCGAGTGTATGAAGGACTCTACAAAGTGGGCAACGGAAGCGACGAGCGGAGCCGCATACCGCGTTTCTACTCCACCCAGATGCAGGTAATGATCAATGCGCTCAACAAGATGCCGGTGGTAGACAGGGAAGTGAACGGGAGCAAGGGTATCGGGATACTGATGGGCAACTCCCTGATGTTCCAGAGATTCCCGCAGCATGACAGCTACGACGATCCTCAGCTGGCCAACTTCTATGGTCTCGCCCTCCCGCTTGTGAAGAGGGGAGTTCCGGTAAAGACCGTGCATATAGAGAATCTCGGGGTTCCGGCTACGCTGGCCGACACGGATGTGCTCGTGATGACGTATTCCAACATGAAGCCCCTTGATGCGGAAGCCCATCGCCATATAGCCGACTGGGTGAAGAAGGGAGGAAGACTTCTTTTCGTAGGCTCCGACCGGGATCCCTTCCAGAACGTCAGGGAATGGTGGACGACAGGGGGCAACTCATATACGGCAGCATCGCAACACCTCTTTGAACAGTTAGGTCTCGACCGGAATGCAGGCGAAGGGAGCTATAAGGTAGGAAAAGGGGAAGTGAGGGTGATGCGCAACGACCCGAAAGAGCATATCCTGACAGAAGGGGGAGACAAAGACTACATGGGCAGCATAGCTGACCTCTACGGCAAGAAAAAAGGAATGGAGCTGAAGAACAACTTCCTGCTTCACCGTGGTCATTACGTAGTGGCCGCCGTAATGGATGAAAGCGTGAGCGATGCTCCCTTGACGATGAAAGGAAGATATATTGACCTATTCGATCCGGAGCTTCCGATAGTGGAGGACGTAACGCTTAACCCCGGCACGCAGGCGCTTCTGATCGATCTCGGCAAGGTGGAAGAGAAGAAGACCCCTAAGGTGCTTGCGGCATCGTTCAGGGAGAGCGATGAAAAGGTGACTCCCCAAAGCTATTCATTTACGGCCAAAAGTCCGGTGGATACCGACGGCATCGCGAGGGTAGCGCTACCTAAGCGGCCCAAAAGCGTGAAAATAGACGGAGTGGAATCCCTGGAATCCTCCCGCTGGAATCCGGAATCGAAGACTTATCTCATCGCTTTCGATAATAAGCCGGAGGGGCGGAACATCAATATAACATATTGATTTTTATTCCTATTATCATTTGGATTGTATCGGATTTCCGATGCAAAGTTAATAAAAAGATTTGAGAAAACCACGTTATAATCCTCCAAAAGTGGGTCAGAAAGCATAGATTTGGAGGATTATAAGCATATTTTAGGCTTCAGAGTACCGATATTCCCGATGTCACAGGGCAACCGCATCAAAATCCATAGTTTTTAAGAAGAGTTCTTAAAAACTATGGATTTTGATGCGGTTGCCCTGATGCTTGATATTCTTTAATTCAATATTTCAAACACCTTAGACAGGAAATGCCGGAATTCAGGGCTGTAATGGATATCACAGGTTGTACAGTGTGTTATATTTCCCTCTTGGGTTCCCATGTCGTAGCGTACGG
>CAMWMK010000054.1 GCA_947175295.1 uncultured Porphyromonadaceae bacterium | reverse complement strand
GGGTGTCGGCTTTCTTTCCGAATATCTTCCTGGCCAGCGACGAGCGACGGTCTGTGATGGCGGATTTCGATCTGAATAGCAACAATGATATATTCTTAGGCGTGATGCCGAACCTTGCCAGAAGCGCCACCTGATACTCACTCTTTGTCATCTTCCCCGATGACAGCACATCGAGCTTCGACCGGAAACCGGGCGAAACGGCCTCTACCGCCTTTTCGATGTCAGTCCATATCTCATCATCGTTTTTCGCTATCCCTTTTCCTTCGGCAAGCATCCCCTGAAGTGTTTTCATCTCTTCAGACTGCTCCAGCTCCTCATCCACTGTAGGCTCCGGCACTCCATCTCCGCTTACGGCCTGAAGCCGGGCGAGCAACTCGTCTTTAAGTCCCCGGGCATCCTTTACTGCCGCTGCGGGAAGAGCCTTGATCCTCCGCGCATATTCTATCCGTGCGAGAGAGGATATCTCATGGTTTTCTACCATGTCAATACCCAAGGCGAACTCCATACGCTCGATCAAATTGAGCGCCATGAGCAGCCTCAGTTCATTTTTCAGACTCCGTATCCAGTAATATACAGCCGCGCCGGCAGCTATAAGCAGAATGATGGCGCCTCCCCATATCAGCCGTCGCTTCTCCGCCTCCGCTTTCATGCGCGCCTTCAGATGCCGGTCGTAGTTATAGCGCGTCTTCTGCATCATTTCCTCCGGCGATTCGTAGCGAGCGAAATCAGCATCGTGCCTTGACTCATATTCCATCACGAATGAACGCGCCGAATCCTTTGGGATAAGCGGATGCATCATCTGGGTGACTACAACACGGCCGTTGAAGTCACGGCTGAACGACAGTTCCTTCGCATACAGATATTCCGCATCGCTTCCGTCTTTGAAGAACTTTCCGGTAGGCCGGTACGCATAGGTCTGATAGAGCGAGTCTACGAGCCTTGTCAGAGGCCTCATGATCATCATGGCCGAGTCGTCCTTTCCCTCACGCATCAATAGCGATGCCTTTTCAGCCTGGATCCAGGCTTTTCCCTCCTCCCTGATATGGTCGGAATATCTTACGGCTTCCGAAAGATGGTGCCTTGCCATGTCGAAGTCGCTTTCATCGGCAAATATCTTGACGAGACTCAGATTATCGTAGGCAATTCCGGCACTGTCGTTTAGCTGCCTGAGGTCGTAGATCGATCTGCGTATCAGGGGGATGCCCGCCTTCCGGCGCTGAAGTTCGGCAAGAAGGAGTCCCGCCATGCTTTGCGCCTCCGCCCTGAGCCTGATCATCTCCGCATCGTCGGAGACGCCTGAAAGAGCTTCCGCTGCATTACGGTAATATTCGATCGCAGCCGGAATGTCGCCTAAGTGGGAGCACACGCGACCTCCGTAGAAGAGCGCCTGCGGGTAAAGGGTGCAATCCCTATGCTTCGAATAGTAGTTGATGACGTCCAGGATCAGGCTGTCGGAGGCATGACGGGCATACGCCTTGTCGCGGCTTTTGACATAGAGGAGGTCGAAATAATGCCGCTCCTTTTCAGAAAGGGCGCCGTAGTCGATGCTGTCGAGCGCGAACACCGCCTGCCGCGGCTCCACATCACACAGCGCATCGATCCTCTGCAGCTCCTCCTGATGCCTCCCGCATCCCCCGGCCAAAAGCATACACACCGCAGACACCGACAATATCCGCAATCCTCCTCTTCTTCTCATGCAAATACCCTTTAATACGTCCAACGTCCAACGTAAAACGTAAAACGTCAAAACCTAACCCCAATCACACCCGAGCACTGCGCCATCCGCGTAGTGATGCCGTTGCATTCCAGCCCCTGGAAACGGTAGTCGAAACCGAGCGTCAGCGCATAACGGCCGAGCTGCCAGTCGGCGCGCAGACGGCTCCGCACCTGCGGACGGTTGCCCCACCATCCGAAATGTGCCAGTCCGTTATGGTTGCCGAGATATATTTCATAGTAAGTCTCTCCATAAGCCGGACAGAAGAAGCATCCCAGCGTCGGCACCTCGATGCTTTCGCTGATGCAAAGTGGTTTCCCGCATAGCCTCAGTCGGTCGTAAGAGCCGCGGCCGGTCAGGGTAGCTCCGGCCCACATCAGAGCCTGCGCCGGGTTGTTGCCGTTGCGTGGCAGATATATCACTCCTCCGTCGGCGCCGACTGTAGCTCCGGCGCTCCAATGAAACCCTCTGCCTCCGTCCCATAGCCGCTCCACGCCCCAGTCGAGACGGAACGTAAGGTCGTACATCCGCGAATTCTTAGCCGGACTCAGAAGATAACCGTAGTCAAACTGCGCGTGGGCCTGCATGCCCACGGAGCCGTCGCGCCATGCCTTATGCCGCCACTCATAGCCCAACCCGTAGCCCGGGCCGGTGTAGGCGAGAGGGGAGAGGTAGGTGCAGCGTGTGGTCTGGTGGCCCCAGATGAATTCCAGGTGCTGCTCTGCTTTCGCTGTAAGAATCGTCGCTATTACGCATATGAAGGCTATGGCGTATCTTCTGAAATGTATCATGAAATGAATGAAAAAAAGGTATGGTATTCCGTATGGAATACCATACCTGAAAAATCATTAATCTTTGCTTGCGCGGCGTGCGCGGCGACGCGGCTGCGGCTGTTCGGTGACGATCTCCTCCACTCCGGCGAGAGCGCCGTCGATGAGGATGCGTCCGCAGTATTCGCATACGATCACCTTCTTGTGCATCTTGATCTCGAGCTGACGCTGGGGCGGGATGCGGTTGAAGCAGCCGCCGCAGGCATTACGCTGCACACATACTATGCCGAGACCGTTGCGGGCGTTCTTGCGTATACGCTTGAAGGCGTTGAGGGTGTAGTCGTCGATTTTTGTCTCCAGTTCCTTGGCCTGCATGAGGAGCTTCTCCTCTTCCTGCTTGGTCTCGGAGATGATGTCTTCGAGCTCTTTCTTCTTGTCTTCGAGGTTGTGCTCGCGGTCGGTGAGCTCCTCCTGGGTCCTTACGATTTCCTCCTGCTTGTCGTTGATCTTATGCTGAGCGTCGCGTATGTTCTTCTCGGCAAGCTCGATCTCGAGGTTTTCGAATTCCTTCTCCTTCTCCAGGAAAGCGAACTCGCGGTTGTTGCGCACGTTGTTGATCTGCTCGTCGTAGCGGGCTATCTTCTCGCGGCGCATCTCGATCTCTCCTTTCTTGACGCCGATGAGCTCCTCGTGGCGGCCGATCTCGTCCTGATAGTTCTGGATGCGTGTCTGAAGGCGTATGATGTCGTCTTCAAGGTCTTTCACCTCAAGGGGAAGCTCTCCGCGCACATTCTTGATGCGGTCCACCTCCGAGAGGCAGGTCTGGAGGCGGAAGAGGGCTGTGAGGCGTTCCTCTACGGAACGCTCTTTGTCGTTTTTCTTATCTGCCATTTTTATTTTATTGAGAATTTTGCATTATGGATTGTGCATTATGCATATGGGGCTTCGTTCGCACTCCGAGAAGTAGATGACGCAGTCTGGATGGGCCGAGCGGATGGCGCGGCTGAGTATCTTGCGGCTGCATAGCTCGCTTTCGAAGTGGCCGATGTCGGCAAGTAGGATTTCGCTGCCATAGCTGGTGAAGTCGTGATATTTCAGGTCGCCGCAGAGATAGACGTCGGCGCCCGACTTCAATGCGGCCCGGATCAGGCTGCCGCCCGATCCTCCGCATAGAGCCACCTTCCTCACCATTATGCCCGGGGTCTGCGCCGAGTAGCGGAGATCCTTCACCTCGAAGGTGTCTCTCACTTTGCGCAGGAACTCGAGCTTCGGGGTGGGGGAGACGTCGCCTACTATGCCCAGGCCCTCCTTCTCGTTGCCGGAGGCGTTCCTTTCGAGCGGACGGCATTCCTTCATGCCCAGCATGTGCGCCATCTCGTAGCTCACCCCTTCGAAGGCGGAGTCGAGGTTGGTGTGGGCCGAATAAATGGCGATGCCGTAGCGCAGGGCGTCGGCCACTATCCTTTCGGTTGGGGTGGCGCCCGTAAGGCGTTTCAACCCTCCGAAGATGAGCGGATGATGGCTCACTATCATGTTGCAGTCGAGCTTGCGGGCTTCCTTCAGTATCTCCTCTGTCACGTCAAGACAGAGCAGCACGCCGGTCACCTCCATCTCGCGGTCGCCTACCTGAAGGCCGGGGTTGTCCCAGTCTTCCTTCAGGCTGAGCGGCGCGAAGTCTTCTATGGCTTTTGCTATGTCCTTTACTTTAAGCATTTGATTTCACATTATGCGTTGTATGTGAATCCATGATATGTCATGTCTTATCATGATGCAACACGATATATCATGGGTTTCTCCATAACCCTTTAACCTCTTAACCCTTAATCTTCAGCTGCAGGTCAAGTTCGTCGAGCTGAGCGGGGTCGATGGGTGAGGGGGATTCGTTCATCACGTCGCGGCCCGAATTGTTTTTCGGGAAGGCGATGGTGTCGCGGATGCTGTCGAGTCCGGCCAGTATCGACACGAAGCGGTCGAAGCCGAGCGCGAGGCCGCCGTGGGGAGGCGCGCCATACTGGAACGCGCTCATCAGGAAGCCGAACTGCTCCTGCGCCTTTTCCGGAGTGAAGCCGAGAAGTTCAAACATCTCGTTCTGAAGTTCCGAGTCGTGGATTCGGATCGAGCCGCCGCCGAGCTCAGTGCCGTTGACGATGATGTCGTAGGCCGTAGCGCGTACGTTTCCTGTGTCGGTGCGCAGCAGGGGAATGTCTTCGGGGTTGGGGGAGGTGAAGGGATGGTGCATGGCGTAGAAGCGCTGTGTCTCCTCATCCCACTCGAAGAGGGGGAAATCCACCACCCAGAGGCAGGCGAACGTGTTCTTGTCGCGGAGTCCGAGGCGGTTGCCCATCTCGAGGCGGAGTTCGCAGAGCTGCTTGCGCGTCTTCATGGCCTCGCCGCTCATCACGAGCAGCAGGTCGCCGGCCTCGGCTCCTGCACGCTTGCCCCATT
Organism: uncultured Porphyromonadaceae bacterium; assembly: GCA_947175295.1. GTDB lineage: Bacteria > Bacteroidota > Bacteroidia > Bacteroidales > Muribaculaceae > Lepagella. Next base: position 17,782 of record CAMWMK010000054.1, on the reverse strand, counting down.
CCTGGAGTTCTTCAGCAGTGAAGAATTTGCCTACGGAGCTCTTCACGCTGCCGTCGGGCTCGAACTTGACCCACATCAGGCCTTTGGCGCCTACCTGCGGACGCTTCACGAAGTCGGTGAGCTGGTCGATCTGCTTGCGGGTGTAGTCGGCGCAGCCCTTTGCGAGGATGCCTACGGTAAGTTCGGCGTCGTCTACCACCGAGAAGCCGTGGCCCTTGGCGAGGTCGGTCAGCTCCACAAACTGCATGCCGAAGCGGATGTCGGGTTTGTCGCTGCCGTAGAGGCGCATGGCGTCGTTCCAGGTCATGCGCGGGAAGGGTTCGGTGAAGTCGATGCCCTTCACGTATTTGAAGATATGCTTCACGAGACCTTCAAACATGTCGATGACGTCTTCCTGCTCCACGAAGCTCATCTCGCAGTCGATCTGAGTGAACTCCGGCTGGCGGTCGGCGCGGAGGTCTTCGTCGCGGAAACACTTGGCGATCTGGAAGTAGCGGTCGTAGCCCGACACCATCAGCAGCTGCTTGAAGAGCTGCGGGCTCTGCGGCAGGGCGTAGAACTCGCCTGGGTTCATGCGCGAGGGCACCACGAAGTCGCGTGCTCCTTCCGGAGTAGACTTCACGAGAATCGGGGTCTCGATCTCGAGGAAGCCCTTCGAGTCGAGGTAGCGGCGGATCTCGAATGCCATGCGGTGGCGCAGCTCGAGGTTTTTCTTCACGCAGGGGCGGCGCAGGTCGAGATAGCGGTATTTCATGCGGAGGTCGTCGCCGCCGTCGGTGTTGTCTTCGATGGTGAAGGGGGGCGTCTTGCTCTTGTTGAGCACCTTGAGGCCGTCGGCTATGATCTCCACTTCGCCCGTGGGGATGTTGGCGTTTTTGGAGGTGCGTTCCTCCACCTTGCCTGTCACGCGCACTACAAACTCGCGTCCCAGCTTGTTGGCCGCTTCGAAGAGTTCGGGATTGCTTTCGCTGTCAAACACCACCTGAGTGATGCCGTAGCGGTCGCGGACGTCGACGAATGTCATGCCGCCCATCTTGCGGGCCTTCTGTACCCAGCCGGCTATCGCTACATGCTTGCCGGCGTCGGCGAGGCGAAGCTCGCCGCATGTAGTGTCTATATACCTATCGATATTTCAATATAGACTGGAATTTGTCAGAATTTCAATTTTCAATAGGTTGAAAATCAGTTGTTTAAAAACGAAATTTTTAAACAACCGCATTTTGCGCCATTATAACCCTGCAAATTTACAAAAAAAATTCAACACCGACAAAAAAATCCCCCTAAATCCTCCCCAAAAAAACTTACCTCTCCCCGCCAAGCAAATGCTTCACGGCGAAGTCGAGGATAGGGTCGATGCCCCGGATGAGCAGCGAGTCGGGGGCATGCACCTCGCAGCCGGGCGAGGGATCGATGCCGAACTCCGTGATGCCGCCTCCCGGCGACGTCATCGGACTTGCCGAGAAACGCACTCCCCAGCCTATCGGCATCTCCGAATTGAAGGGGAGGCCGCCTCCGCCGCCTGTGCGCGCGCCGATGATGCTTACGTTGGGTAGCGACTTCATGACGGATACGAAGTCGTTGGCCGCGCTGTAGCAGCTGCGGTTGGTAAGCACCGCTATCGGACGGTTGAGGTAGGCTATCCGTAGGGTGGTGTCGCAGGGCTCGTAGAAGATCTCGTAAGGCTCCGAGAAGTCATTGTGGCCCGGGCCTGTCTTATGGCGGATGGTGCCTCCCGACACCTTATGGTCGATGAGGCGGCTGACGAGGGTCTTGATGTTGGTAAGGTTGCCACCGCCGTTGTCGCGGATGTCGATGATGAGCCCCTTGCTTTGGTAGAGGAGGGCGAGGATATAGTCGAGGTTGAGGTTGCCGATGTCGTAGGAAAACGATGGATAATACATATATCCGATCGTGTCGGGAAGCATCTTGTAGGAGATGCCCGACGTCGACAGATAGTTGAAGTCGAGGTAATCCTCCTGAATCGTGCGCAGGCGGAAATCCTGCGGATAGTCGCTCCACCATTTCCTGTAGTAGGAGGTGTTGAACGATGATATGAGGTTTACGTGGCCGTCCTTGAGCTCGTCGAGCATCGCGGCGCAGATGCTGTAGAGCTCAAGATACTGTGTGTCGTCTTTGACGAGCGGACGGTATTTCGTGTAGATCTCGTCCCAGTCTATTCCCTTTTCGTTGAAGAAGCAGTAATGCCTGTCGATCGTCTCCCAGAGCATGTCGAAGTTGCCGACGGGGTCGTATATGTCGATGTGCTCTTCGTCTACGCATGACGCCGCGACGCCGCAGGCTATCATGGCGGCCACGGTCCAGGGCAATGTCTTGAGTTGGTTCATAAGCACTGTTGTGGTCAGATTTCATCGAAAAGGGTTCCAAGTACCGGCGCCGGCTGCTCGGTATCCTCCTGCTGGTCGGTGTCGTCGTCAGGCTGGTCGGCGGTCGCAGTCTCGGTAGGCTGTTCGGGTTCGGGGTGGCGGAGCGGCTCAAGTTCGGTGATTTCGCCGAGCTGATAGGTGGTGATGCGCTTTCCCTTGGCCTTGAATCCCTTCACTGATATGAATTCCTCTGCGTCTATCTCAAGTTCCGGACGCACTGAGTCGTTGCCTCCGAATGTCACTTTCAGGCGAGGGTAGGGGGTATCGGTCAGCAGGATCATGCTTGATTCCGGACCGTTGCCTACGAAGCGCTGCGGATTTTTGGAGGGTTCGAACTCGAATCTCTTCAGATAGGGATAGCCTAATTCGGCGTCGTTGAGCGCGAGGGTCCACACCTTGCCTTTTACGTATTTCTCGATGTGGAGGATATTGTCTTCATAGTGGTTCTCTTCAGAGAAACCTGTGGTGAAGAATTCTCCATCTTTGGTGATGACGAGCACGAGGTCTTCGCCGAGGAAGGAGCCGAGGTAGTCGCCGCGTCCGTCGTAGTTGATGCGGAGCACGTCGCGGTCAAACCATACGTCGCGGCCGCCGAGCGTGGAGGTGCCTTTCTTGTCGAGCGTCACCGACTGCACGCTGAATTTCGTCACGAGGTTGCCGAGCGATTCCTTGCCCTTGATGTCGAGCGTTGCGAAGTCGCACATCACCTCCCGGTTGCGCGGGCGGCGTCCGTCAGGACCCGGATCGTCCTTGAGCAGCACCTTCACAGTCTCGGCTTCTCCGTTGGGATTGACGGTCATCCATTCTATGCGGCTGCCCGGCTCTCCTTTGGTCATGTTGTATTCCTTGTCGCGTGTCAGGCCGGTGATGAAGAAGCGTTTCTTGTAGTAGATGCCCCCCTTGCCGTTGCGGTAGATCACGTTGTAGATCGTGCGCTTGTCGTTTTTCTTGAAGAGTCCTACATGGATCACCTTCTTGCCGACGTAGAGCTTTTCCTGCACCTTCGATATCTTGTAGGTGCCGTCGCGGTATACCACCAGCACGTCGTCGATGTCGGAGCAGGTGAATTTGAATTCCGCGTCCTTCAGTCCGGTGCCTATGAAGCCCCCCTCTTTGTCGTAGTAGAGGCGCTTGTTGGCTTCTGCCACTTTCGTGGCAACGATCGAGTCGAAGCCGCGGATCACGGTGCGCCGCGGGAAGGCATGGCCGTATTTCTCCTTCAGGTGCTTATACCACCGAATGGTGTAGTCTACTATCTGCTCGAGGTCTTTGCGGAGGTCGGCTATCTGGCGGTCGAGGAGGGCTATCTTCTCGTCGGCCTTTTCGGAGTTGAACTTCAGTATGCGTCCCATCTTGATCTCCCACAAGCGCATGTAGTCTTCGCGTGTGATCTCGCGGAAGAAGGATGCCTTGTAAGGCTCGAAAAGCTCTGAAAGGCGCGCGAGGGCCGCGTCCATGTCGGCGGCACGCTCGATCTGCTGGTCTTTATACATCCGCTCCTCGATAAATATCTTCTCGAGGCTCGCGAAGAGCTGGCTCTCCAGGGCCTCTCCGAGCTTTATCTCAAGTTCGCGGTGAAGGATGGCCTGCGTGCGGTCTACTGAAAAACGCAGCACTTCGCTGACGGTAAGGAACCGAGGCTTTTTGTCCCATATCACGCAGCAGTTGGGAGAGATGGAGACTTCGCAGTCGGTGAAGCTGTAGAGGGCGTCGATGGTCTTGTCGCTGGAGGCGCCGGGGGCGAGATGGACCACGATCTCGGCGTTGGCCGATGTATTGTCGTCTACCTTGCGCACCTTTATCTTGCCCTTCTCCATCGCCTTGAGTATGGTGTCGATGAGCGTGGCGGTCGTCTTTCCGAAAGGTATTTCGCGTATGGCGAGTGTCTTGTTGTCGATTTTCTCTATCTTGGCCCTGACCTTGATCTGCCCTCCGCGTGCGCCGTCGTTGTAGCGCGACACGTCCATCAGACCACCGGTCTGGAAATCAGGATAGAGGGCGAAAGGCTTTTTCTGCAGGTAGGCTATGGCGGCTTCGGCTATCTCGTTGAAGTTGTGGGGCAGTATCTTGCTGTTGAGGCCTACGGCGATGCCCTCCACGCCCTGGGCGAGGAGCAGCGGGAACTTAGCCGGAAGCGTTACGGGCTCTTTCTTTCGGCCGTCGTAGCTGGGCTGCCATTCGGTGATCTTCGGCGAGAAGAGTATCTCGAGGGCGAGTTCGCTGAGGCGCGCCTCTATATATCGGGGCGCGGCGGCGGAGTCGCCCGTCAGTATGTTGCCCCAGTTGCCCTGCGTGTCGATGAGCATCTCCTTCTGTCCGAGCTGCACGAGGGCGTCGCCGATCGAGGCGTCGCCGTGAGGGTGATAGCTCATGGTGCTGCCCACAATGTTGGCCACTTTGTTGAAGCGTCCGTCGTCGAGCGTCTCCATAGTGTGGAGAATGCGCCGCTGCACCGGTTTCAATCCGTCTTCAATATGCGGCACGGCACGCTCCAGGATGACATAGCTGGCATATTCGAGATACCAGTTCTTGAACATTCCGGAGAGCTGGTGTTTCTTGTCGGAAGCACCAGGTATTTTATATGTCGGCGCCGTCTCCTGCGGAATATCCGCGGCGGCTTCCTCCTCGAGGGCTATGTCTTCGGGAGTCTCCACGACGCCTGCCTCCCCGTCTTCTACGAGGAATTCGGTAGTCGTTTCATTACCAATGTTTTCTGACTTAAGGTTCTCTTCTTCGATGATGTTGTCGTCGTTGTTGTCGATATCGGCCATAATGGTGCAGTTTATGCATTTTGCACAAAAATACAAAAAAAATCGCAAATCCCCAAAAAAAAAATGACATTCGGACTCCTCAAGCCGCGCGCTGGAAAAGTAGGGACGCACGGTTCGTGCGTCCGCGTACCGGCATTGTGATGTCATTTCGAAGTCTTTTGGCCTATACCGCGGTCGGACGCACGAACCGTGCGTCCCTACTTTTGGCCCTTGATGCCGAATGGATCGGGATTGCGATCGTATAGATTGAAACAATCTTCCTGCCATTTTTGGACATTCCCTTCGATATATTCCCATATCCTCTGGCCATCAATTAAGTTTCGGATTTTATGGTCGTGATAGCGAGTCTGCCAACCGAATTGATGGCCGTTTCTCCTGGCAAACATCGTTACAGCTCTCTTTATGCCGCCGACAACGACACTTAGTAAAGTTCGTATTTGAGGTATTTTATAATCGCCTTCTGGCTCAAGACGTATTATGACATGAAGATGGTTGGGCATCACCTGTTGGATTAGGGCTTGTGCGTAAGGATAATGCTGTGGTATATCCTTCAGCTGTTGGTCGCAATAAATACCGACAGATGAATAATTCATGATGCCATCCTTTATTTCTCCGAAAGAATGTTCTTTTTCGAGAGTGCATATAGTGACGAAAAAATCTCCGTCGGAGTAATCATAAAATGATGCTCGCGGAGATTTCCGGGTAGGAAGATTGTTTCCCATGTATTGAATGTAATTATTGAATAGTATTTTAAAATTACGTAGGGACGCACGGCTCGTGCGTCCGCGTGTCGGCATTTCAGTGTCATTTCAGTGTCATTGGAGCCGGACGCGTGCGGACGCACGAGCCGTGCGTCCCTACTTCTGGAGCTTGATGGTTTCGGCGGATGTGCCGTCGGTGATGGTCAGGATGTAGATGCCGGAGCCGAGGTGGAATATGCGCTTGGCAGCTTCGGCGGCCTCGGCCTTCGTGGTCTTGAAGCTGCCGAGGCAGATGCCTGCAGCATCATACACTTTGCACTCTACCGCAGCTGCGGCGTCGATCATGCCTACTCCCGTGCCTTCGGCCACTGTCAGTATGCCGCTGGCGTCCTTAAGTCCGCTGTAGTCCCACTCGAGACCTTCGGGAAGTTCGGGAAGCTCGATGTTGGGCGTGCCTGCGAAGGAGCCTGCCGTCCAGAGCTGGAACCGGTCGCCAACGGCCGGAGCATAGTCGGGATTCATGGTCACCTTCACGTCGCCGTCGATGCTGAGCGTGCCCTTCACGTTGAGGTAGGAGCAGTCGTTGCTCTTGCCGGCCACCCGCAGGTAGAGGCTGAGTGTGCCCCCCTGAGCGATGTTGACGTTGCCGGTGGCGAAGATAGGTCCGTAGTGGTGGATATTGGAGTCGGAATAAGAACCCGGTTCCACGATGCCGCCGTCGGCCACTGTCAGGTCTGTGAGGCTTCCGCGTCCACGGAGTTTCGCCGACCCTTCGATAGTCAGCGGCGCATCGAAGTATTGTGTGTTGTAGGGGCTCTTGTTGGCCTGCAGCGATACTGTTCCTTCGTTTGCGGTCACGCTCTTGACTCCTGTCAGCAGACGAGCCATATAGAGGTCGCAGGCTCCCGTCTTTACGAATGCCGGGGTTCCGGCGAAGGATCCCGTGTAGGAGATCGATTTTTCATCGTTGCCTACGGTGATGGTGCCGGTGGTGTTGATGGTGCCGTTGCCCTTGATGTTGGCGAAGGCGAGGTTGCGGCTTCCGGCGTTGAATGTCACGCCGCTGAGCACGTTGAGCGTAGCCTTGGGCATGCCGTAGTTGTTGTCCCAGAGGAAGTCGGGGTCGTAGGTGCTGCGCTTCAGGTAGGCTGCGGTGAGCTCACCCTCGAATTCCGACCAGTTGCCCTGCAGATAGTTGCGCACTCCGGCCGCGTAGACCGTAAACGAGCCTTTGCCCGTAAGCGTGCCCTTGTAGTTGCTGCGCGGGTCGCAGTAGAGGGAGCCGCTGTGGCCTTCTCCTACGATGAAGTTGATCGGGTTGGTGCTGTAGGAACCCATGGTGTTGGGGTCGTAGAGCGCACCCTTGACGAACTCCACTGTCTTCGGAAGCGACACCTGGTCGCCCGATTCGGAGGCGTTGACGGCGCCGTCTTCTATCACGAATCTGTTCATCGTGTTGCCGTTGCCGAGGTTGAGTGTGCCTTTTCCGCGCTTATAGAGGATCTGGCCGAGTCCGCCGGCGGAGATGCCGTTGCTTACGGTCAGCGTCACTCCGTCGTTCACTTCGATTGCGGCGTTGCCGTCGGGCATGGAGATGCGCTGTCCGAGCGTACCGGTGGCGTTGGCGGCGAGTGTCGCGCCGTTGCTGATGTAGATGCGCGAGCCTACGTCTGAGAGGGCGCCGAGGTCGTTGCCGACATTGTTGGAGAATGTTCCGGCGGTCAGCTTGCCCGCGTTGATGTAGGTGCCTCCGGTGTAGCTGTTGATGTTGGAGATGGTCAGGTTGCCTTCCCCTTCCTTGATGAGCTTGGCTTCCCCTACGATCTGGCCTTCGCCCGAGAGGGTATAGTCCTTCTCATTGTTGCGGAATGTCACGCTTGCAGGCTGAAGACGTCCCGAGATCACCACGTCGGTGTTGGCGGCAGTGTCGTCGAAGAGCACTTCGTCGCCCGGTACGAATACGTCGGCTTCGCCGCTGGAGGCGTTGGTGAAGGCATGTGAGCTGCCGAGGTCCCAGAGTCCGTCTTCGGCTCCGGCCCAGGTCTTGGTGCCCGCTTCGTAGGCGGAAAGGTCGATGTAGAGACGGCCGCCTTCATATGCGAGCTGCTTCTTCATGTCGTCGATGCCGAGCAGGATAATGTCGTCGATGCTTCCTTCTATCTCGCCGATCTCGCCTATGAGGTAGCGTCCCTGGGGTAGGGTAGTGGTTCCCTCGGCGGGATGCGCTGAGAAGCGGATGATGGGCTGGAGGTATTCCGGACCGTTGGTCCAGTCTTTGGTCTCGATGGTGAGCTTCGCCGCGTTGAGGCGGTCGATGGTCTCGTCGGCGAAGGCATCGAGCTCTACGATGGAGCCGAATCCCAATGTCACGTCGCCGGCGTCGAGCGTTCCGGCCTCGGAGTCGCTGCCGAGCTTCAGGACGGAAGCGTAGTTCATGTCAAGACCCTTGGGAAGCGAGAGTTTAGATGTTTCGAGCGTTCCGAAGCGGTTGAGCCATACGCGGCTGTTGGTCAGTTCTCCGTCGAGGTTCACTGTGCCGGCCCATACTTCCGTCGGGCCGCTGTAGGCGTGTTTTCCGGAGGGCATTATGAGTTTGCCGTCGCCCTGCTTGATGAGCTTCATCTCGCCGCCAAAGGTGCCTCCGGCGATGGTATGGGTATAGGTCTTGGTGGTGATGTTGTTATTGTTGTTGTGTCCTTCCACCCATGTCGGGGTGTTGACGGTCAGCACGGCAGGTGCTGCTCCGTCGGCAGCCGAGAGGGTCATGTCGTTGGTCTCGCATACGATGACGTGCTTGCCGTTGAGCGAAGCGTCGATCGAGCCGCCGTCGGCCACTTCCGAGCGGCCGCTCATGGTCAGCGGAGCCGGGGGCACGGTGATGTCTTCGAATACGCTGAGCGCGAAGCTTACGTGGGGCGGCTGGTTGTAGCCGCACATCTGCCAGTTCATCGCGTTGCGGTATTGATGGTCATACCAAAGCGAGTAGATGCGGTGTTCGGTCGGGATGTCGGTGGAGTAGATGCGGATATTGTTGTCTTTGTCGCGCATTATGTATTCCTCGCGCCAGTCGCCGAGGATGTCGCCCTGAAATGAAGGGGTACCCTTGGTGTCGTTGTTGGTCTTGCTTCCTTCGAGTGTGGCGATGACGCCCTGACGCGCCTTGTAGATTTCGCCGGCGGTGTTCTTGCCGTTGGAGTAGTTAAACGACTCGTCGAGCAGGTCGCCGTCCCAGAAGACGCGGAAATTCTGCGAGATGCTGACGGTGCTCTTGCTGTCGCCGATAATCGACTTGTGTGATGCGCCGCCGATTAGGTTGTCGTCGTGGGCCGAGATTCCTTCTGCTCCGGGATACTCGTCGATGAAGTTGCCCATCATGGAGCGTCCGTCGTCGCTGCCGCTTATGGAGCGGTAGTAGATCTTGGAGGTCGTGGCGTCGCGGTAGTTGTTGTTGGGATTGTCTTCGTTGCAGGCGAATATCTCCTGTCCGTGTGTGTATGGGTCGAAGTCGCCGCAGTGCTGCGCGTCGCCGTGGCCGAGTCCGGTGGTGGAGAGGCCGTAGCCGTTGTCGTCGATCACCATCGATCCGTATACGATCTCGTCGCGTCCGTCCCAGTCTACGTCTGCTATGCCGAAGTTGTGGTAGCCCTGGCCGTGCCATGCGCCGCCGATGTCGTTCCAGCGCCAGCGCTCTACGAGTTTGTGGGTGGTCGGGTCGATGTCGTAGGCTATCATCTTGTGCTTGGTGTAGATGCCTCGTGCCAGGAAAAGGCTCGGTTTGCGGCCGTCGAGGTAGGGTGCGCCGAAGAAGTATTTCGACGAGCGGTGTCCGTAGCCGTCTCCCCATTCATTGTTGACGAGAGTGTCGTAGGCGCTTCCGCTGAGGATTCCGTCGGGATTGTTCTCAGGTTCTACACGCAGCAGCGGGTAGTCGATGCATTCGTAGGGCTGGCAGGTCTCGCCGTTGGCGTAGATCAGGTATTCCTTGCCCCAGTGGATAAACCATTGTCCGCTGGGCCAGTCGGTGCCTCGGTAGTTGATGCTCGGATCGCCTACAGTATAGGTAGTGCCGTCGGCCTGGTGTATTACGGTGCCGTCGGCTGCGCGGAACACTACCTCGGCCTTTCCGTCCTGGTCCCAGTCGGTGGCTATGATGTTGATCTCATTGTTCTGGAAGTCTCCGATATTGGGGCCGAAGTTGATCCACCATTTTACGCTTCCGTCCATCTCGAGGCATTCCACCACTGTGAATATGCCGTCGTCGCCGTCGTGGTAGCTCGATGCCTGGTTGTCATACTTCATGATGATTTCGAGTTCGCCGTCGCCGTCAACGTCGGCCACTGTGGCGTCGTTAGGCACGAGACCGGCTTTGATTTCGGGAGCGTGCTGCGGAGTAATGATGGTATAGTTCTTTTCCCATACCTTGACGGGAGCGCAGGCTGCTGCCTCTACGCCTCCCACTACGGGGCGCACCGTGTAGGTCGCGTCTATGGATCCGGCGGGATCCGTGAAGTTGGATACTTTCAGCGGAGTGCTGTTTAGTTTGGTGGAGCCGCGGTAGATGTTATACTCCGTGCCGTCGTCCCATTCCGTAGCGTTGATGCGCCATGAGCAGAATACTCCGGCGTCGGTCTTCATGGCTACGAGGCCACGTCCCAGATCGTCGGTCACTCGCTGTGCGGTGACAGTAGGCGCTATCGCCAACGTGGCACCCACCGCAAGCATAATTTTTTTGTTCATAATGTCAAGCTTGATATAGGTTGAAATTTCTGGTTATTAATAGATAGACTGCAAATTTACGATATTTAATTGATTATGACAACAAATTTTTAGTTAAAATTATAAAAAATATAGCATAGCTAAGCCGACACGTTACTGCGTAGCCCATATAGCATATTATTGCGTAGCCCATGGAAAGGAGGCTTCCAGCCTCCCCCCGAGCCGTCATAAGGTAACTTTTACTGCGGTGGCTCCCCTCGTAGATAGCGCACTACGTGCGCGTGAGCGTCATAAGGTAACAAACAAAAAATCGGGGCGCGCCGTCTGGCGAGCCCCGATGGGATGATATTCAGAATGATCTTCTTACTCAACGATGATCTTCTTTTCTTAAGAAATGAGAGATTCAATCTTTGCAATGAGTTGTTTGGTTTCTGGTACGAGAGGAAGTATGTCACGTTCAGTCCAATCCCATAGGTCATCGTAGTCTCCAGTCTGCCGCATCCTGAAAAGTTTTCCTAACAAAGCTCCTTCCTCTTCTGTTAATTTACCGCTTCTTATGAAATGAAGATGCATCATTCGGCTTACTCCAGTATGACTTGACGCTGCCAACTTACAGCTTAAAAGTAAAGCTTCACATATGTAAAACACAGAGTAATATAATCGATTTGCTGCAAGATTCCAGAACTTACCGGTAACGATAAATTCAACTTCTTTCATTGTGGCATGTGAGCGTTCGATTCGATAATCGATTATGGCTTGCCTGTCTTCAGGAGTTAGAGTCATCGTCTTTTTAGTTTTTAAAGATTATGATTTTATCGTGTTCTACATTTTTGTAAAAAGGAAGAAAGCTACGTTTCAGCCATCCGGTAAAAGAATAGACTCGTGCACTTATCAATTCATTGAATTCCCATCCCACAGATTCCAATTGATGCGCTATCGTATCCCACAATGATAAAGGAAGCTTGGTCTCCCCGGGAATAAGCACATGTATATCCCAGTCAGAGTCTTGTCGATAGTCACCCCTGGCTCTTGAACCATACAATGCAACCTGTGAACCTTTAGGAAGAATCTCATTAGCCTTATTTCTTATGGCTTCTATAATTTTATTATATTTTTCTTGTTCAGACATACATCTCTATTTTTTGCAAAGATAAATCAAAAAATTGTAATATGCAAAAAATAATAAACAAATTTAACACGACTGACGCGACGGCGACGAAGAAGTAGAAGACGGCGTTTTCTTATTTTTTTCTGCGTTCCTTCTGCTGGTTTCGCGCTGATTGGAGATCTGAGCCAAAATTCTTTCGTTCCAGTACTTAACGGTTTCCTTGCTATATCGCGGCAGCGCCATATTTTATTTCACCGTGTAAAAAAAGTGTATGATATGTTAAATAAATTGTATGATGTGTTAAATTTGGTCTTTTTTTATAAAAAATAAGTCAGGTTTATTGAATTTTATAAAAAATTATTTGTATCTTTGCACTCAGTTATACTCTTTTGGGCGATTGACTCAAAATAATCCTTTAGATTACCGTGATGCAGCAAGGGCATAACGGCGATGTATTTAAGAAGGACTATTGAGCCGGTAGCCTGATCGGTAACTGCCTAACCATCATAAACAACATTAACCTACTTCTACCTATTGTAAGAATTAAACAACAATAATAACTAACCACATTTCAACTAATCATGAAATACGAAAACAATCCAGTATTGTCAGTATTCAGACGGATGCAGGGAGGCGGCAGGCTCTTGACAGCCTTGGTGTGCCTTCTCGCTTCGTTGGCGCTCTACGCGCAGGAGACGACTGTGACCGGTAGCGTATTCGACGACCAAGGCGAGCCCCTCATCGGTGCTACGGTCATGGTGGCCAAATCAACTATCGGCACTTCAACCGACCTTGACGGTAACTTCTCCATCAAGTGCAAACCGGGTGCGAAGCTCGTGTTCTCATACGTAGGCTATGAGACTCAGGAAGTCCCCGCTAAAGAAGGTATGCAGGTCATCCTCAAGGAGTCAGCCTCCATGCTCGACGCCGTGGAGGTCGTGGCCTTCGGCGTTCAGAAGAAAGTGACCATGACAGGTGCGGTCTCTTCAATCAAGAACGAAGACCTCACCCGTACCCCGGTCAGCTCGGTCAACAATGTGCTCGCCGGACAGCTCTCGGGCGTGTCTACGGTGCAGTACTCCGGTGAGCCGGGCTCCGACGCCGCCGACATCTTCGTCCGCGGTAAGGCCACATTCGACGCCGACAACGCCAAGCCCCTCATCCAGGTCGACGGCGTGGAACGCGACATGTGGGACATCGACCCCAACGAAATCGAGTCTATCTCAGTGCTTAAGGACGCTTCCGCCACTGCAGTGTTCGGTGTGCGCGGCGCCAACGGCGTAATTCTCGTGACCACCAAGCGCGGTAAGGAAGGCAAAGCGAAGATCGACGTTTCGCTCAACTTCTCCGCACAGCAGCCCACAAAGCTCATCGAAATGGCTAACTCGTTGGAATACGCCAACTTCTACAACTACATGCTGCAGAGCGACGGCCAGGGTGCGGTCTTCTCCGACGATGTCATCGAGCGATTCGGGGCAACCGACTACATCAACAGTATCCGCTTCCCCAACATGCGCTGGACCGACTATATCTTTAAGAAGACTACTTTCCAGCAGCAGCACAACGTCAACATCTCCGGCGGCAACAAGCGCGTACGCTACTTCGTGTCGGCCGGCTTCTTCAGCCAGGACGGTATCTTCAGCCAGTTCGGTCGAGATGACTTCGCGTTTGACTACCGATACAACCGTTTCAACTATCGCTCTAACCTTGACATCACCGTCACTCCGACCACTACGATCACTTTGAACGTGGCAGGTAAGATCGACAGCAGTGCGAAGCCACGCACGGGTCAGGGCGCATCCGGCATGGTGAAAGCCATCTACGAAGCTACACCGTTCTCCTCAGCAGGTTTCGACAATCAGGGGCGCTACATCAGCACAAATACCGATCCCGACTACAACATCGAATATGACGCCGACGGCGAACCCCACTCCATCACCCTCCCCTTCATAGGCTCAAGCCCGATGACATACGTGACATATCAGCCTGGTGCCTATCACAACACGGCCAACACCATCACGACCGACCTTATAGTAGACCAGAAACTCGATGTCATCACAAAAAACCTCTCTCTCCGCCTCAAGGGATCCTATAACTCAGGATTCAACCAGAACAAGGAGCTCAATTCATCGGCTGCCATCATCACTCCGCGTATGATGCCCGATGGAACAATGGAGTTCATCACTACGAGCTTCGAGGAAGCCGCTTCCTACAAGATCGCATCCGGCGGCCTCGGCAAATGGCGCAACTGGTATCTCGAGGGATCACTCAACTGGAACCGTTCTTTCGGCGACAATAACCTGACAGCCCTCGTGCTCTACAACCAGAGCAAGGAATTCTATCCCAAGACTTACTCCGACATCGCCCGCGGATATATCGGTCTCGTAGGCCGTGTGACATATGACTATGACAACCGCTACCTCGCAGAGGTCAACTTCGGCTACAACGGATCGGAGAACTTCGCTCCCGGCAAGCGCTTCGGCGCCTTCCCCGCAGGTTCTATCGGCTGGGTTGTCAGCAACGAGAAATTCATGGAGGGCCTGCAGCCCTGGTTGTCGTTCCTTAAGTTCCGCGCTACTCTCGGTAAGGTAGGTAACGACAAGATCGGCGGCTCACGCTTCATGTACCTCTCCGACCCCTTCGGTATCAACGGTAGTGCCGTTCAGGAACGTCCTGCCAGTGAAAATCCCTACGGCTACAACTTCGGTATCGGCAACGGCGTCTACGGTACTCTGCCCGGCGCCTGGGAGATGCAGAAGAACAATCCCGACCTGACTTGGGAAAAATCAGTGAAGCAGAACTACGGCGTGGAGATCCAGTTCTTCAACGACCGTCTGAAGACCAGCTTCGACTACTATAAGGAACATCGTACCGATATCCTTCTGCAGAACGAAAACGCTTCGACTATACTCGGCTACAAACCGGCCATGACCAACTACGGTATCGTAGACAGCTGGGGCTGGGAACTCTCAGTGGGATGGAGTGACTTCGTAGGCAAGGACTTCAGCTACTGGGCTCGCTTCAACCTCTCATACAACGATAACAAGATCAAACGCGACGGACAGGCTCCTCAGAACTATGACTATCAGAAGACTGTCGGCCACCGAATCGGTGCTCGCTCACAGATGCTCTTCTTCGGCTACTATGAAGGACCGGAGACAGCGGAGAAGTATGCAGCGGCTTATCCGGAGCAGTTCATCGCATATGACGAGGACGGCAATCCTTACGATCTTCCCCACGTTCTCCCGACTCAGCTCAAACCCAACGACAAGCTCAACCCCGGCGACCCCATCTATGTCGACCTCAACGGCGACGGCAAGATCGACGGCAACGACGAGAGCCGCGACTTCGGCAAGACCGACGACCCCCGCTTCATCGCGGGCCTCAACTTCGGCGGATCTTGGAAGGGACTTAGCCTGGCTGTGCAGTTCACCGGCGCATGGGACGTGACCCGCAGCATAGCCGGCTCATTCCGTCAGCCCTTCTACAACTCCGCAGGCGACGGTCATGGCGGCCTTCTCAAGACCCACCTCGAAGACAGCTGGATGGCAGAGAACCCCAACGCCGAATATCCGCGCCCGACACTGGCCTACACAAAGCATACTTATGCAGGCTCTACTCTCTGGGAGAAGGACGCAAGCTACGTTCGACTCAAGTCGCTTCAGGTGGCCTACGACTTCAATATGCCCTGGCAGAAGAAGATCGGTATCCGCAACCTTCAGCTCTCCTTCAGCTCCTACAACCTCTTCACTATCTCCAAGTACAAATGGGGCGACCCGGAAAACCGCGCTTCAAGCAGCCCGGACTACCCTCTGACCCGTACTTACACCATCGGTCTTAAGGTAGGATTCTAACCGTAACATCGAATTAAGAAACAAGAAATCATGAAAAAAGCATTTCACAGCATATTCGCAGCGATACTGGCAGGAATGGCAGCCACCGGTTGTACCGACGAGGTGCAGCTCGGCAATGCGTTCCTCGACAAGGCTCCGGGCGGCACGACCAACCTCGACAGTATCTTTGCAAACTCGGATTACGTCAATCAGCTGCTGACCAACATCTACAGCAAGCAGTATTACGGACTTCCATACAACCAGGGCAAGAACCAGGCCGCCAGCCCCTACAACGGTAAGCTCGACGCGCTGACCGACCTCTATCAGATGCACTGGTCGAGCTGCAAGGTTTGGTCGTCTTACTACACAGGCACCTTCTCCGCCAAAGAAGATCCCCTTATCTCCTTCTCCAACGACTATGTATGGGAAATCGTACACCTCGTGTCGGTCATGAAGGAGAACATCGACCGCTGCGACGGCCTTAGCGACAAACAGAAGAAATATATCCTCGCTCAGGCGAAGGCTCTCCAGGCTTCAGCCTATATGACACTTCTTCCTCACTACGGTGGTCTTCCGATTATCGACCATACTATCAACGACGCGGCTGAGACTGTAAGCGACGAGTATGGCGAGCGCCGCGTGGGCGAACGCTGCACATTCGAGCAGACGGTAGATGCAATCGTAAAGTGGTGTGACGAAGCCAAGGACGACCTCTATTGGGCGTACAACAGCACTACTGATGCCGACGCAAGCTCACGCCAGACAGGCCGCTGGACAAAGGCCGGCGTGATGGCGCTTAAAGCCCAGGTGCTCTGGCTCGCGGCTTCCCCGCTCTACAACTCCAACGAGGCATATATGGACGGCACTTCAGAAGCCGAGCAGAAAAACCTCGTATGGTATGGCAACTACGACCAGAACCGCTGGAAGCGCGCGTTGGATGCTTTCGAGGAATTCTGGGAGGAGAACCGGAAGAACGGCGACTACTACCACCTCTATCAGGCTACCACCAAGACCCTCGACGGATACCGTCTGGCTTACCGCCGCGGCTATATGTTTGACGATTCCCCCGAGAATATCCACTGGACGAAGGTGGCAAGTATCTTCGGATCGCAGTCAGCCTACACCTGGCTGATGTGGAACTGGGACGAGAACGGCGTGCGCCGTACGAAGAACTGCCCGACACTCGAATATGTCGAGATGTTCCCCTGGAGCGACGGCAAGCCCTTCAATCACGAATCCGACTTCAAATACAAGGAATCCTACACGGCAGATAAAGACGGATCGAACTGGGATGTCTATACCTGCCTCTCCGGTACATACGACAGACTCTTCTATACCTATAAGGAAATACGTGGCGGCTTTTCGAAGACATATTCCCGCGACCCTCGCCTCTATGAGAACGCTACAGTCAGCGGCACACTGTCCACCCTCGCACTGCAGTCGGCCGACCAGAAGGCATCGGGCAACATCATGGAGATGTGGGTAGGCGGACAGAACGCCGGCAACTGCGTGAAAGACCCGGCCGACAATACTCTTACAGAGTCTCTGACCACTACCTGCCCAACAGGCTTCGGCGCCTACAAGTATGTGCTCAACCGAGACGAATGGTGGCGCGACCCGAACATGCACTGGAACGTGCTGACTATCCCCGATATGATCCTGATGTATGCCGAGTGTCTGGCTGAGTGCGGACGTCTTGACGATGCGATCACACAGGTAGACCTCATCCGCAGCCGCGTCGGCCTGAAGGGCATCGTAAGCTGCAACAACGCGCTCGATCTCCGCAACAATAAGGAGAACCTCATCGAGGAGATCCTCCGCGAACGCGCCTGCGAGCTGGGCCAGACAAACGCACGCTATATCGACATGATCCGCCGCAAACGTGGCGACTGGATGGTGAAGCCCCTCCACGGTATGGCTACCTACCGTATGATCAAGAACGCGCAGAACCAGTGGGTGCGCCGCAACTCTCCCTGGTTCGGCGACGACAAGAACGGCGGCATGGCCGAGCCTGCACGCTTCGAATACGAATTCTTCGAGCTCCAGCAGGGCAGACGCGTGCTCTGGGGCAAGGATCCAAATTCGCTCGAAGTGAAGAAATGGTTCATGATGCCCTTCCCGCAGGATGAAATCAACAAGGGCTACGGCCTCATCCAGAACCCCGGATGGTAAACGGCACAGCTAACCAAGGCATTTAACTAACATCTCAAACGAGACTTAACGAGACTAACATGAAATCAAGATATATCTTTCTAATGTCGCTCGCCGC
>CAMWMK010000053.1 GCA_947175295.1 uncultured Porphyromonadaceae bacterium | reverse complement strand
CACTGAAAACGGATGTCATTCCGATTTTTTTTCCTAATAATCCTGGCATTTCTTTTGAAAAATTTATTTATTTGCCTGCGGAGCGGATGCTCCGCAGGACTTTGAACGTTAAATGTTGGAGATAGGCCTTACCGTAGGTTAGACCTTGATGCTTACGTCAACACCGCTGGGGAGTTCGAGCTTCATGAGGGCATCTACGGTCTTCGTTGTGCTGCCGTCGATGTCGATGAGGCGCTGATAGCTGCTGAGCTGGAACTGCTCACGGGATTTCTTGTTGACGAAAGTCGAACGGTTGACTGTGAAGATGCGTTTGTGGGTAGGCAGGGGAATCGGGCCCTTTACTACTGCGCCGGTAGCCTTCACTGTCTTTACGATCTTCTCAGCCGACTTGTCGACGAGGTTGTGATCGTAGCTCTTCAGTTTGATTCTGATTTTTTGGCTCATATTGTTGAAGATTCTTTAATTACTTGATGAGGTCTACACGGCCGTTGCATTCTGTAAGCACAGCCTTGGCGATTGAGTTGGACACTTCAGCATAGTGGCTGAAAGTCATTGTGGAGGTAGCACGTCCGGAAGTGATCGTACGAAGCGCTGTCACATAACCGAACATCTCGGCGAGAGGCGCCTTAGCCTTGACGATGCGGGCACCGCTGCGGCTTGTCTCCATACCTTCTACCTGACCGCGACGCTTGTTAAGGTCGCCGATCACGTCGCCCATTGACTCTTCGGGAGTAACAACTTCGACAGACATGATAGGCTCCATAAGAACCGGACCTGCCTTTTCGCTACCCTTCTTAAAGCCCTGGATGGCAACGAGCTCAAACGAGAGCTGGTCGGAATCGACGGGGTGGAACGAACCATCGAGCAGTGTCACCTTGAGGCGCTCTACGGGATAGCCTGCGAGCACACCGTTCTTCATAGCTGTCTGGAAGCCCTTCTGTACGGAGGGGATGTATTCCTTAGGCACGTTACCGCCCTTCACTTCATCCACAAACTGGAGAGAACCAACGAAATCCTCATCGGCGGGCTCCATACGGAAGATGATGTCGGCGAACTTACCGCGACCACCGGTCTGCTTCTTGAAGACTTCACGACCCTCGTAGGGCTTGGTGATGGCCTCCTTATAGGTAACCTGAGGACGACCCTGGTTACATTCAACCTTGAACTCACGACGGAGACGGTCGATGATGATATCGAGGTGAAGCTCACCCATACCGCTGATGACGGTCTGGCCTGTCTCCTCGTTGGTCTCTACGCGGAAGGTCGGGTCTTCCTCAGCAAGTTTCTGAAGACCGACGCCGAGCTTATCAAGGTCTTTCTGAGTCTTAGGCTCTACAGCGATACCGATCACGGGATCGGGGAACTCCATAGCCTCGAGCACGATGGGAGCGTTCTCATCGCAGAGTGTGTCGCCGGTGCGGATATCCTTGAAGCCTACGCCTGCGCCGATATCGCCGCAACCGATACGCTCCATGGGGTTCTGCTTGTTGGAGTGCATCTGGAAAAGACGCGAGATACGCTCCTTCTTGCCGCTGCGGCTGTTGAGGCAGTAGCTGCCGGCATCGATGTTGCCTGAATAAACGCGGAAGAACACGAGGCGACCTACATAGGGGTCGGTAGCGATCTTGA
The DNA here is from genome assembly GCA_947175295.1 of uncultured Porphyromonadaceae bacterium. GTDB lineage: Bacteria > Bacteroidota > Bacteroidia > Bacteroidales > Muribaculaceae > Lepagella. Next base: position 22,417 of record CAMWMK010000053.1, on the reverse strand, counting down.
ACGCGAGAGCACACATCGGAGCCTCCGGAGTCGGTTCGCGGGTGATGATCTCATCGGGATCGTCAACTGCGTGACCTTCAACAGCACCGCTGTCTTCGGGCGAGGGAAGGTAGGCGCAGACAGCGTCAAGGAGAGTCTGCACGCCCTTATTCTTGAATGAAGAACCGCAGATCATCGGGTTGATCTCCATAGCGAGAGTACCCTTGCGGATCGCAGCCTTGATTTCATCTACAGTGATAGTGGAGGGATCGTCGAAATACTTCTCCATGAGGGCATCGTCGAGCTCTGCGAGAGTCTCAAGCATCTTGTCGCGATACTGCTCGGCCTCGTCGCGGAGGTTAGCGGGGATTTCCTCAACTGTGTATTCTGCGCCCATGCTCTCGTCGTGCCAGAAGATAGCCTTCATGAGCACGAGGTCGATAACACCCTTGAAAGTCTCCTCAGCGCCGATAGGAAGCTGAATGGGGAGAGGGTTTGCACCGAGCACATCCTTCACCTGGCGGCAAACCTCGAGGAAGTTGGCGCCGGAGCGGTCCATCTTATTGACATAGCCGATACGCGGCACATTGTACTTGTCAGCCTGACGCCATACAGTCTCAGACTGGGGCTCAACACCGCCTACAGCGCAGAAAGTAGCGACAGCGCCATCGAGAACGCGGAGTGAACGCTCCACCTCTACAGTGAAGTCGACGTGTCCCGGAGTGTCAATAAGGTTGATCTTATATTTGTTGCCCTGATAGTTCCAGAACGTAGTGGTAGCGGCAGAAGTAATGGTGATACCTCGCTCCTGCTCCTGCTCCATCCAGTCCATAGTGGCTGCACCGTCGTGCACCTCACCGATTTTGTGGGTAAGACCGGTATAGAAGAGGATACGTTCGGAAGTTGTAGTCTTACCGGCGTCGATGTGAGCCATGATGCCGATATTACGGGTCAATTGGAGATTGTCGTGTTTAGCCATTTGTTAAATCCGAATTAGAATCTGAAATGAGCGAATGCGCGGTTGGCTTCAGCCATACGGTGCATATCTTCCTTACGCTTGAAAGCGCCACCCTGGTCGTTGAAAGCGTCGACGATTTCGGCAGCGAGCTTGTCGGCCATAGTCTTACCGCCACGTTTACGGGCATAGATGATGAGATTCTTCATGGAGATGGACTCCTTGCGGTCTGCGCGGATCTCGGTAGGCACCTGGAAAGTAGCGCCGCCGACGCGACGAGACTTAACCTCCACCTGAGGAGTAACGTTTTCAAGAGCCTTCTTCCAGATTTCAAGTGCGCTCTTCTCCTCGTTGGGGAGCTTTGACTTCACGATTTCAAGGGCGGTGTAGAAGATAGTGTAGGAAGTGTTCTTCTTTCCGTCATACATGAGGTGGTTGACAAACTTTGTCACTCTCACGTCGTGAAAAACGGGATCGGGAAGGATCACACGTTTTTTCGGTTTAGCTTTTCTCATTGCTTGATGTTTAAGTTTTGATTTTGGCTGCTTTGATGAAAACTTCAACGCACTTTGGGAACTCCTCGCGGAGCGCCGGATGGGCGTTTACTCAACCATATAGCTGTCAAAGAATCAAAAACCGGTTAAAGATAAATGATTTCTTACTGACAGCTATTATTTCTTACCTTTAGCTGCCTTAGGACGCTTCGCACCATATTTGGAGCGACGCTGTGTACGGCCCTGAACACCTGCGGTATCGAGAGTGCCGCGAACGATGTGATAGCGCACACCGGGAAGGTCTTTCACACGACCGCCGCGCACCATGACGATGGAGTGCTCCTGGAGGTTGTGGCCTTCACCCGGGATGTAGGAGTTGACTTCCTTACCGTTGGTGAGGCGCACACGAGCCACCTTACGCATAGCCGAATTAGGCTTCTTAGGGGTCGTGGTGTACACACGCACGCACACACCGCGACGCTGCGGACATGAGTCCAAAGCCGGCGACTTGCTCTTGTCGACGAGGGCAACGCGTCCTTTTCTTACTAATTGCTGAATTGTAGGCATTTTAGTTTGTTAAAAATTTAAAAATATCTAAAAACTTATGATGTTTCTTCATTTTGGGTCGCGCCATAGAGGCCTCAGAGACCTTACAGCACATCTCAAAGGCATAGCCCCATATACTGTAAACCGACGCTAACCGACTAATAATTAATCCGATAGCGAAGATGGCGGGTGGTTTATGCCCTAAGACACTGCAAAGTTACAAAATTTCAACGAATTATGCAAATATTTTTATCCTTAAGTTTCGCACTGTTCATCCTATTGGGAAATTAAGGGCTGCAGGCATTCAGGCACGACGCGACACCGCTTACGAAGAGACCGAAACGTTTGGAGATTCGTAGGATAATTAGTAATTTTGCAACCAAACCATATTAAGCGAAAATCATGAAGAAAAACATATTGTGGATGATGGAAGGATTTGTCATGGCGGCGATGTCGTGGAGCTGCAACGGGGGAAAGAATACGACCGGAGCGCCCGCCACTATTATGGCTTCCGAATCCCAGACTGTAAAGGAGCTGCCGCTGCCGGATGTGCCGCCGTCGATCACGGAGCCTGAAGAGCGCGCGGCGTATGCAGTCAGGCATTTCTGGGACTCCCTGAATCCGTCTGACCATACACAGAGTCTTGACACCGCCCTTATGGAACAGACCTTTGCCAATTTCATAAGCCTCCTCCCCTACGCAACCGAAGATGCGCGTAACGAGGCCGTAACAGCATTTGCCGACAGATGCTCCGCAGACTCCGATGTCTATGACCTCGCCGCATACATCTCACACCATTATCTTGACGACCCCAATTCTCCGATGCGCAACGAGGAGCTGTACATACCGTTCTTAAGACGTTTTGCATCCGACCCTAAACTTACGGAAGCCAAGCGGGAGCGGGCGGCCTACAGACTTGAACAGGCAATGAAGAACAGGCCCGGAACCAAGACGGCTGATTTCAGATTGCTTACCCGGGAGGGCAAGGCCTCCACCCTTTTCAGGGAATTGAAGGACACTACATTAGTGATATTCTACGACTATGACTGCGAACACTGCAAGGAGACGGTGGCGCGCCTGGAGGATCCCGCTGCCGGCGTAAGGTATCCGGTCGTAGCAGTGGAAGCGACCGAAGACAAAGACGGGTGGGATGCCACTAAGGCCGGAATGCCAAAGGAATGGACGATATGTTTCGCCACAGACCCTCTGGATGGAGAATCATATTATTTTCCCGCGCTGCCATCGCTCTATCTGCTTGCCGGAGATGGTACGGTGCTCGTGAAGGATGGGGCTTTTTGAAACAAAGTGATGGATACGGCAATGGCCAGACATCCGGCATAGGATTGTCTGGCCATTGACATATATAGAACAAGTCGGTTATACAGTGGCTCCCCCGTTGCGACGCCATGCAGGGATAATGTCATGGTCGCGGACAATTGTATTGGCAAGATGCACGGCCTTCGAGATATGGTCGCATATATTGCGCTCTCCTATCAGGTGGACGATATCGGAATTGACCAATACCTTATACACACCGGGCTGAACACCGGAGAGGACTATCTGGATACCCTCTTTCTGAGAAGACTTTATGAGGGTCTCGAGGTTGTGTATGCCGGTAGAATCGATAAACGGGACCTTACGCATGCGGATGATGCGCACAAGCGGCTTCTGCTGCATGGTAGAGCGCATCATTTCGTCAAACTTAGTGGCTATACCGAAAAAGAACGGGCCGTCGATCTCATATACTGATACTCCCTTCTCGATATGGAGCACTTCATGAGAATGCATCTCGGTACCTTCGGCTACGTCAAGCTGTTCGCCATATACCTTTATCTCTGCGTTTTCCGTCACACGGCGCAGGAACAGCACCATAGCGAGAAGCAGACCGATTTCAATAGCGATGGTGAGGTCGAAGATGATGGTAAGGATCATGGTGACGAGAAGCACGGAGAAGTCACCCTTGGGATTGTGGGATATTGCGCGTACAGTTCGCCATCCGCTCATGTTGTAGGCCACGACCATCAGTACTCCGGCAAGGCAGGCCATCGGAACGAGATTGATCAGAGGCATGAAGAAAAGGTAGATCAGCAGAAGCACCACCGAGTGGACCATGCCGGCGAGCGGTGAGCGGCCGCCGTTGGTGATGTTGGTCATAGTGCGTGCAATGGCGCCCGTCACAGGTATGCCGCCGAAAAGAGGCACTACTATATTGGCGATTCCCTGACCGAAAAGCTCCGTATTCGAATTGGTGCGTGATCCGGTGATACCGTCGGCTACAGTAGCCGAAAGCAGCGACTCGATGGCGCCGAGCATCGCGATGGTGAAGGCTGAGGGAAGAAGGGCATTGATTGTGGCCATATTGACTTCAAAACCATGGGGCATCGGGATGTCAGACTTCATATCGCCGAAACGGTCGCCAATGGTCTCGACATGGAATCCCGGCACCAGACTGCCGATGAGCCAACATCCAAACGTGACGACTATGATCGCGATTAGCGCGCCCGGAAGTTTCTGCGAAATCTTAGGCGTAAGAGTGATTATAAGGAGCGAAACTATGCCTACGCCCATTGTAGTCAAGTCAATCTTCGAAATATTGGAGAGCAGCACACCCCATTTGGTAAGGAAGTCGCCGGGAAGGTCGCGAAGTCCCATGCCGAAGAAATCGTTGATCTGGGTGGAGAAAATGGTTATGGCTATACCGGCGGTGAATCCCACTACAATCGGGTATGGAATGAACTTGATTACGGTACCCAGGCGGAAGATACCCATAAGCACGAGGATAAGGCCTGCCATTACTGTAGCGATCGCAAGGCCCGTGAGGCCGAACTGCTGGATGATGCTGTAGACAATCACGATGAAGGCGCCCGTAGGACCGCCGATCTGAACAGAGTTTCCGCCAAGCGCGGAGACGATGAATCCGCCAATGATCGCAGTGATGAGACCGATGGACGGCGATACTCCGGAGGCGATGGCGAAAGCGATGGCGAGCGGGAGAGCCACGATACCAACCACAATGCCTGCCGTAAGATCGGATTTAAAACGGGCCATACCGTAGCCCTTCCACATCGAAAATGCTTTCGGGTGGAAATCAATGGAATGCAGAATGTTCATATCAAAAATTTTACCTGTAGAAATATCCTGTAATTACCTGTAGAAATATCATGAAAGAGGAGCGACAGGACAGTCGCCCCTCATGTTTAGCGTTTGAGGTGGGAGGCGTAATCGAAGATGCGGTCGAAGATGACGCGGTCAAGGTCGGTGAGGCTGCGGCCGCGACGGGCCATGACACGCTCGGCTACCGTAAGGAATTTCTTGACCGGTACGTCGCTGAAGCCGCCATTGGCGCTTCCTTCGAGAAAGCTCGGAACGAAGACACGGGGAAAACCGGCACCATAGATGTTGACACCTACCCCGATCACGGTGGCGGTATTGAGCATCACGTTGACTCCAAGTTTCGAATGGTCGCCGATGATGGGACCGCAGAACTGGAGGTCGGTGCGTGCGAAGGAATGCTGGCGGTAGTTCCAAAGGCGTATCTTCGAATAGTCGTTCTTAAGGTTGGAGCAGTTGACGCCGGCACCGATGTTGCACCACTCCCCTACCACAGCATTTCCAAGATATCCGTCATGCGCCTTATTGGAATATCCGAAGATTACGGAATTGTCCACTTCCCCGCCCACCTTCACGTAGGGGCCGAAAGTGGAACCGCCGTAAAGCTTGGCTCCCATGCGGGCTTTGGAATAGTCGCAGAAAGCGATAGGCCCCCTGACGCAGCAGCCTTCCATCACGGAAGCGTCGCGGCCGATATATACGGGACCCTCCTTAAGATTGAACATCGCTCCTTCCACTTCAGCTCCCTCCTCGATGAATATCATCGGATTTCCTTCCGAGTCTGTAAGGGAGCCTATCACATGATTGGAATCAGGCAGAGGTTGGGAATGTCGGTCGGCTGTAATCCGGCGGAAATCCTCCACAAGTACCTGGGGGTTCATCAGGAAAACGTCGTAGACGAGTCGCAGATGACGAAGGTCTTCGTCGAATACATCCGCAAACTGACGGGCCTCGAGTCCATTCCATGATCCAAGGAAAGCGAGGGGGCGCCCATCGCAGACAATTGCCTGTCCTGTCTTGAGCGAAACGATCCGGGCCGCAATGTCGGCATCCGGAACCACCGTGCCGGAGACGAAGAGCATCTCCTCATCGGGATTGTCCGGCTGCCCGAAGCGAGGGCGAAGGTATTCCACCGGCAGAGCGTGGATTTCCGCCTGAGGGAGAAACGAGGCCCATTTCTCACGTATTGTGGTTATGCCCACGCGAAAGTCGCATATCGGGCGTGTGAAAGAAAGCGGGAGGAGGTCGAAGTGGTCCTCCCTATTGTCGAAGAGAACGATTTTCATATAGTTGACGTCATTGTCAGCGCCGTCATCATTGCCAACGCTGAATTGAAAGTGCAAAATTAGTTAAAAAAAATAAAAAATGCAAGAGGATAGACAGATATTGAACCTAAGAAGCAGGCATGCGTTATAATTACAGAAAGGATGAAATGGTAATTGTATACAATACCTGAAAAACTTATGAACAAAAACCTATGCCCGACAAGTCCCCAAAGGCGCGAGGCCTTTCAGCAGACATAACGGCAATCAGACTATAAGCTCCCGGATCTCAGGATCCGGGAGCTTATTACATTTTGCGCCGCTTCCTGCCATTTCTGCGCCTATGCGGAGAAATGGCAGGAAGCGAAAGTCAGAACGGATATCCGAGGGCGAGGTGGAAAGCGAAGGCATCCTTGAAGCCGACGTTGAAGTAGTGGGGCGTTCCGTTGCTGTAAGGCGTGTGGAGGCCATAGCCCATATCGACACGCACCACAATCATCCCGAGGTCGTAACGGAGTCCTACGCCTGTGCCTAAGGCTATATCTTTAAGGAATGTCTTCCCGCATAACTGTCCTCCAGGTCTATAAGGGTCGTTTTTAAGCAGCCATATATTACCCATATCGATGAAGGCCGCGCCGTGGAGGTCTCCGAAGATGGGGAACCTGTATTCCGAATTAAGCTCAAACTTGAAAGTACCCGTCTGATCGAAATATCCGTTGACAAGGTCCTTAGGCGCGCGGTAGCTGCCGGGGCCTATGGAGCGGACAGTGAAGGCTCGGATGGAGTTGGCACCTCCGATGTAGAACTGTTCCGAATACGGCACCTCCTTCGCATTGCCGTAGGCATGGGCCGCGCCGAGCAGCACACGCGAGACAATCCACTGGTCCTGCTTCGGGAAAAGGCGATGATTCCATACGAGCTGCACCTGCCCCTTGATGAACTGGGAGAACGGAGTGCCGAAAAGCTTTTTCTGTCCCTTCACCTTGGCCAGGTCGTAGATGACATCGAATAGATTGCCGGCTTCCGTGAACGTTGCAGTGAAGGTGAGTTCATTGTTTTGAGCGCGTTCAAACCATCTGTCGTAGGTATACGTGTAGCTGAGCTGCGGAATGAACCGGCTCTCAAAACTGAGCGCCACGGCAGGATTCATCGCCATCACTGAATCAAACTCTTCCGTAGTGCGGATAAGCTTATTGTAGGTGAGCTTGAATGGAGTGAAGGAATTGGTGGAATATCGGGATGCCCTCCAGTCGTAGGTGATTCCCATATTGTATTCCGCCATCATGAAGTATTTCGGGCGGTTGAGCACGGAACCTCCAAGCGAGACAGTGGTCCAGTTAAGCTCGCGCTTCGAGCGCGGTATGAACTTAGGCGCGAGAAGGCGCGGAAAAGCAAGCGACGTCTGCAGGCCGAACTCATAGGAATTGAACACACTCGAACGGTTTCGACCCGTCTGCCACTCATAGTCGGCGTTGAGCGAGACATTTAGCTTCTCGGCCCCTCCGAATATATTGTTATGGGTAAAGGATGCCACGAGGCCGGGGCCGATATAGGAATTCGACTTCGAACTTGCATTGAGCTCTATCGTAGCCTCCATCGGGCGGTCGTAGCGGCAAGTGATAAAGACATCCATCAGCGGATTCTTAGCCGAGGAGTCTACCAGCATCGGCTGTATCTGGATATTCGAAAATATACCGAGCCGCGAAAGGCGCGTCTGGGTGCGGTCCATATCGCGGACCGAGAAAACCTTTCCTTCCCGGAAAGTGATGCAGCCCGGAATAAGGCCCTTGCGCACGCGCTGCGGACGCATGACGATCAGCTCCCCCCTATCGGTGTCGATGGTGTCGGGACGTCCCGGGCCATATGTCTCGTTGCGCTGTAGAAGGGTCACTATATTGCGCGTACGGTATTTATGCAGGGCAAGGCCGGGCATATTATCGGCGAAATTGAGTCGTATCGCCACTGCATGGGGGGTCATGAACGTATCGGCGAGAAACTCAAGGTATTCAGGCCGGAAATAATAGTATCCCCTGTTGCGAAGATGGTTGGCGATATCCACACGTAGTGATGACAGCGAATCGACACAGAAGACAGATCCTTTCTGAAACCACTCGCTTTTTTGAGCGATCGAATCGATAAACGTCTTGATTCTGTCTGCCGGACGGCTGAAATATTCGATCGTATCTATACGGTAGGGTGAGGAGACGTCGAATGTATAGGCCATCTTGGCCTTCTTCGGGTTACGCTTGTCAGGCACCACCTCGTATGAAGCTGTGGAACCGAAGTAGCCGTTGTCCGCGAGGATGTTCTCCACCATCTTCATGCGCATCTCGGTGCGAAGGTCGGAGATGAGCACCGGCTGGCGCGACCATTTGCGGTAGATCCAGCCTTTTAGTCCTCCCGCGGAGTCGCTCCAATTGTTGTAGAGCCAGAGGCCGATGGGAAACGGGTCGCGCTTGTATGTGGGCAGGAACGGCCAGGGGTTGTTGGGCTTTACGTTTACGGCCTGCGTCAGGTCAGACACAAGCCCGGCGGGGAGCTTCTCGTCGTCGGTGGGATTGATCTTGATGCTCATTCCGTTGTAGAGCGTCTCGTCATCGCCGAGGCGGCGGGTAGTGCTGCATGCCGCAGAGAGCACGAGGAGTAGCGTCAGCACCGCGAGCGAGGCCGACGCGCTTCTGAATGAACAGATATTGGATTTATTTCGCATCTTCGTCTTCCTTTCTTTGAATAGCCTTGATTGAATTGGCCGTATCTTCATCTTCCTTTCTTTGAATAGCCTTGATTGAATCGGCCGCATCTGAGATGGGCCTGCTTATGTCGATTAGTGAATCCACGCCCTCCTTGAGGTCGGGATCCGTAAGCACCGGCTTCTTTTTCTTCCAGAGCTTGCTGAGGCCGAAATGTGTGATCTCGGAGAAGTAGGCGAGTCTGCGACGCAGGTTGAGGCCGACGCCTGTTTCAGTGATCTCTCCTTCAAGCACGCTCTCATAGCCCGAGTGGCGGTAGAGCTTAGCATTGAGGCTCATGTTGTTGGTCTGCTTGAGTACATACTCGAAGGCGATGTCGCTTACGAGGTTCTGCTCGAAATCCTCATTGCCCGCCCCATCGGTGTAGTTGCCTCCTACGATGATCTTGAAGCGGTTGTTGAGCAGCGACTTCGACACCTGATACGAGTAAGACGTATTGGTAGTCATATTGCCGTTTGTGCCGGTCTGGTACTGGTCTACTCCAAGGTTTATGTCGACTCCTTTCACCGCGTTAGCGAGCATGGAGTTGAGCTGCGACGTCAGTATGCCGTATACGGAGCTGGTCACGAGATTTCCGCCTACTGTCTTGGCGTTCTGTCCGGTATACGCTCCCGTGAGCATAAGGCTCATTGCCTGCTGCTGCCGCTGGTCGGCCGTCATCGACTGGAGTTCGTTGCTTATGCTCATGTTGTCGTCGGTCGAGAGGTCGAACGTCACGGAGGGAGCCGAGAGGTTGTTGCCAATGTTGAGCGAGACGAGGAAGTTGACCAGGCTCGAGTTGCCGTTCATCTGTATGTTGGCCTTCACGTTGTCGTATGCCTTTATGTCGAGCTGAGGGTTCATGATGTCGCCTCCCCAGGTGATGTGGCTGTCCTGATTGAAATTGAAGGTCTTCGTTCCGAGCAGCGGCATCGCGTAGCGTACGTAGCCCGTTCCGGTATAGAGCGTGCCGTTGAGTCGCATGTCGCCGAGATAGTTCTGGAAATAGTTGAGTGTGCCCGAGGGATTGCACTGCACTTTTCCGTTGGCCTTGATCATGGGCTGGTCGAAGTTTACGGTCACCTCCGCACCCTGCGAGATGATGGCCTTGGCGCTTATGCGCATGCCTACGACGGCAGTGATCGAATCAGCCTTCGCCACTTGGGTGGTGTCGGAGAAATTGACAAACTTCACCACTCCGTCGGCTCCCTCTCCCTGTCCGAGGCCATCCGACTCCATCACCAGGTCGTAGGTCACATCAGTCGCCGGCAACACGTTGAGCATCGCGTTGATATCCATCATCGACATCGGTCCCTTCACCGAGGCATCGAGGTCGACGAAAAGGTTGCCATACATATCGGCGCTGCCCTTCTTCGAGCCCCCTACCAGCTGCACGTTGGAGCCCTTGGCAGAGAGGTCAAATTTCATGTCGCTCATCTTTGTGGCGTCGACAGTGCCACGGAGCGTGAGTGGATTTTTATTTACCGCCAATATGTCGAATTCATGGAAATCAAGCACATTGTCGCTGACAGTTATCGGATCTCCGTCAAAGCTGAAGCGGGTGCCGAGCATATTGACCAGCAGCCCCACCGAGTCGCACGATATGCTTCCGTTGAGTTTAGGCTCGGTGAATGTACCGCTCAGGCTCATGTCGCCGTTGAGATGCCCCGACACCTTCATCGTCTGCGGAGGGAAGAACGGATTGGCTATCTCAAGCGGGAAACGGGTGAGCATAAGCTTCAGCCGTTCGGCCACGAGTCCGGCCGCAGGATTGACTGAGTCTGGAGCAAGCACGAACTGCACGGCGGCGGCCTCCCGGCCGTCGACCATCATGCCGACTTTGCCTGCGCTCTTTCCCTTATTGCCCATTCCGGCCGCGAAGGTGAAGTCGAAGTCTCCTACCCTCTTGCGGTCGTAGATGAAATCGTTTATGTCGAGCGAACCCCGGCCTACGAGGGCCCGGCCCGTATATCTGACGTTGATATCGGAATTCACGCTTGCCTTGATGGGAGGCGGATTGAGCATCATATGCGTGAAGTCTTCCACCTGGATGTTCTTGAGGTTGAGGTGAAGGTTGTCCTGTCCCTTTTCGTTCTTTTCCGTGCGGAGGAGTATGCTGCTGTTGGCGCTGCTCGCCTCAAGGTTGGCGTTCACTTTCCGGCTTGTGACCGTATAGTCTACATAGTTGTCCATATTGAAGGTCCAGGGCATATAGGCTATGGTCGCCTTCAACGGAGTGAATCGCAGCGAGAGCACAGAGTCGGCCACCGACGCTGTGAAACCGAGACGATATCCCATCTTGTTCTTTATATTGTGCTGAACGAGATATGCCGACAGACGGTTGCCGCCGAGATATCCGCTCATGCGCACGTCGGCAAACTCATCCAGCGTGCCGGGGCGGTTGCCGAGATGCAGCGTATAGTCGAGCAGGTTTCCGCGCGAACTGAGGTCGAGGGTTATGGTATCGAGGCGCATCGACTCAGTAGTCAGCTTATTCAGCACCATGTTGCCGTTGATGAGTGAATCCTTGTTCAGTTCCACCTTCAGGTCGCCTATGCCCATCTTGGAGGGAGCGAGGAACTGCGACACTACGCCGTCGCCCTCCACGTCGGCCGTTAGAGTGAATGGAGGAAGCTTGGCCTCAAGCTGCGCCACATCAAGGCTGCGGGCCTCGATGGCCTTCGGAATCATCGCCGACACCTCTGTGAAACGGTCGATAAGCGGCTTGAGTCCCACCGAGGAGAGGAACTTAAGGTCGGTGCCGCGTGCTCCGAGAAGGCAGCGCACGTCGGTCGCCGTAGAGACAAAGCGCAGCGAGACGCTGTCGGGTATGCTGATGTCCTGGTCGGCGAGATGCCAGTCTACCGACTGGGTGTCGAGGTCGACATCATAGATCCAGGTGTGGGGAGAGGCTGTGCCGTTGATGTGGAAGCGCGCTCCTCCGTCACACTTTGTCTCCGACAAGCCGAGGGCATGGAGGTCAACGTTGTGGAGATCGGCGTTGATGTCGGCCTGATAGAGATTGTCGGATATGCGTCCTGAGCCTTCAATGTCGAAAGAGAGCACAGGATTCGGCGACTTCGCCTTCAGAGTAAAGTCTTCGTCGCGCAAGGTAGCGAGCAGGAAGATGTCCTTGATGGAATGTCCGTTGTATACCGCGCTCGAGAGGTCGAGGCGCACGTCGGTGTAGGCGCCGTGCTTCTCGGGATTGAACCCGGCTCCGCTCGCGGAGAGCGATGCAGTCACCGGCCCTATGGTCTTGTCGCCCAGGAAGGAGCCTACGTTGAGAGAATGCACGGCGGCCTTCACGTCGTAGCGCTCCGAGTTCATGCCTACGTGGCCGTCGGCAGCGAGGTTGCCGTAGGATGTGGTCATCTTGAAGTCGGCTGCATAGTTCTCCCTGTTGGCGGAAGCCGTTCCTTTGATGTTGAGGGTCGGTATGTTCACTCCGTTGAGGCTGACAAACTTCTTCACAATTTCCGGACGGCGGAGCTCACCGTCGAACGTAAGGTCGGCTACGAGTTCCTTTATGTCGAGGGCGTTTTTCGCCTTTCCTTTCGCCCGAAGGGACAGTGTGCCGGGAAGCGCCACATCAAACTGCTCTATGTCGGCGTCTCCGAGTCGGCCGTTAGCCTTTACCAGGGCGTTGAGCGGAGTTGTAGCGGGTATGGCCGACGTATATGTGGAGAGGGCCGGCATGAAACTGTTGATGTCTGTTAGGCCAAGGCTTGCGTTGACGTCTACATCCAGAAGGGCGGAGGGCTCGAATGCAAGCAGGGCGTTGGGGATGGCGGCCGTAGCCTGCACGCGGGAGTAGGGAGTGCGGATATCGAAATCACGCAGTTTCATACCGGTGGAATCCATTGAGAACACACCCGTGCCTTCCGTGATCGAGAGGCCGCACTGCTCCATACCCCTCAGATATGTCACCGGAAGGGTTATGTTGGTAGCCTGATTGTAGAAATGCTCGAGTTCGATGTCGAGCGCTGAGACGCGGATGTCGTTGGTGTCGAAACCCTTCACAGCCGGCGAACCCTCTACGGCGTAGCGGGCGTTGAAGTCGGTAAGTGTAATGCGGTCGGCCACTATGGTGGTGGGCTGCGAGGGAGCTGCGGTGGTATCCGGAGCAGGAGCCGGATGCTCCTTGACGTATTCGAGTGAAGGTGCGAGCATCAGGGCATCGCCATGTGCTGCGGTGACGTCAGCCATCCGGATGGTCATCTGCCGGAGGTCGACCACTCCATCCACTACCTGAAGCTTATCCGTCTGAAACCGTAGGGTGTCGATAGTGGGAAGCATCGTCATCGTGAAGAGCATGTTCTCGATGTCGAGCTTGTTTGCCGTTATATAAAAAGGTGTGGAGGTAGTGTCCTGAGGAGAAGGAGTCTGCTTCCATACGTCCATCGAGAGAAACATATCGCCGTCGCGCAACTTGGCCTCGTTGATTGAGATGGTGCTGGAGCGGAGATTCATCGAGGATTTTTCGTCTACTTCGAGCAGTCCGGCCTTGATCGTCAGAAGCATTGATGAGTCGGGAGAAAGCATGCGGTAGTATCCGTCGCGTAGGCGGAGGCGCTTGATCTGGATGTCAAGGCCGAGCAGAGGACGCAGCTTCACGTCGGCGATGGCTTCCCGGGCCATGACCATAGTGTCGCCCGAAGCCTCGATTACGCTGACGCCGGAAAGCGAAAGGTTGACCGGAAACTTCAGGCGCAGCTTATCGATACCTATCTTCATGCCTGTCTTGTCGGCCACGATCTCGGTGGCCGTCTTCACGGCGAAGTCCTGCACGGGAGGAAGATACAGAAGCACGGGGATAAGGAGCACCAGCAGTATGAGACATCCGAGCACCTTAAGCGGGCGCCTGATCCATGCATTGCGGATCAAGTGCTTTCGTTTTGGCTCGGAGGAAGGCTGTGGATTCTGCTCCTCTGCCGGGGGTATTTGTGTGGTTTTCTCGTTAGATTGCATGTTGAGGCGTAGATATAGTCTATATTCTGAGTAACAATCCCCGTTTGCGATAGTTTAAAATTCGTTAAGAAAATAACGAAGGTGTCTTAGCTGCCTATTACTGAAGCTTACTTAGGAATTTACGTTTTATGCTGAAAAACATATGTTTTTATTTGGTAAGACAGCAATGTTTTTGTAATTTTACGCCCGAAAGGAAAAAGTGTAATTTTTACACTCAATATCCTGCATCATCGGAGGACATTACGATGATGAAAAACCAATGAAACAAAACTTAAAAAACCAATATTCATGATCAAAACGACAAGAACATTCATGATGCTTGCCGGAGCGGCCATAGCGCTTTCGGCCTGCAAGACCAACGAGACTGCACAGACCACACTCTCCGGTCTCGACCCGCAGAACTTCGTAGCGGAATACGAAGGAAAGCCCACCGCCCTCTACACCCTGAAGAACGCCAACGGAATGGAAGTATGCGTGACCAACTTCGGAGGCCGCATCGTCTCCGTCATGGTGCCCGACCGCAACGGCGACTTCAAGGACGTGGTGCTCGGCTTCGACAGCGTGCAGGCATATTTCCCTGAAAACAATCTCAGCGATTTCGGCGCATCCATAGGCCGCTACGCCAACCGCATCAACCAGGGCAGAATCGTAATCGACGGCGACACCATCCAGCTCCCTCAGAACAATTTCGGACACTGCCTCCACGGCGGCCCTGCGGGATGGCAGTATAAGGTATACGCAGCGGAGCAGCCCAACGACTCCACAGTGGTGCTTACTATGGACAGCCCTGACGGCGACAGCAACTTCCCTGGAAACGTGAAGGCGCAGGTGACCTACACGCTGAAGGCCGACAACGCCATCGACATCGCTTACAAGGCTACCACCGACAAGCCTACCATCATCAACATGACCAACCACTCCTATTTCAACCTGAACGGAGACCCCACCCAGCCCATCACCGACAATGTGCTGAGCATAAACGCCAAACGCTACACTCCCGTAGACTCCACATATATGACTACGGGTGAGATTCTTGAAGTGAAGGACACTCCGATGGACTTCACGGTGGCCAAAGTGGTTGGCGACGACATCGACAAGTTCGATTTCGTACAGCTTAAGAACGGCAACGGCTACGACCACAACTGGGTGCTCGACACCGACCGCGACGACAGCCAGGTGGCCGCAACCCTCTACTCCCCCGCTACCGGAATACAGCTTGAGGTGCTTACCGACGAACCCGGCATCCAGGTCTATTCAGGCAACTTCCTCGACGGCACAGTGACCGGCAAGCACGGCATCGCCTACCAGCAGCGCACCGGCATCTGCCTTGAGACGCAGAAATATCCCGACACACCCAACAAGCCCGAATGGCCATCCGCGCTCCTGAAGCCGGGAGAGACATATACGAGCCACTGCGTCTTCCGCTTCTCGACAGTGAAATGACAATCCAAAAAACCTAAAAACCCAACAACCTAAAAACCCTAACTACAATGGCATTATTAGACTGGATAGTAGTCGGAATATTCGCATTGGCGCTGATAGGCATCATCGTATGGGTGATGAAGCAGAAGCAGAACAATGCCGACGACTACTTCCTCGGCGGCAAGGACGCCACCTGGATCGCAATCGGCGCATCCATCTTCGCTTCAAACATCGGATCCGAACACCTCATCGGCCTCGCCGGCTCCGGCGCGGCTTCCGGCATGGCTATGGCCCATTGGGAGATCCAGGGCTGGATGATCCTTCTTCTCGGCTGGGTGTTCGTCCCCTTCTACAGCCGCTCCATGGTGATCACCATGCCGCAGTTTCTTGAGAAACGCTACAACCCGGCTTCGCGCACCATCCTTTCGGTGATCTCCCTCATCAGCTACGTTCTCACCAAGGTGGCCGTCACCGTATATGCCGGCGGCCTCGTGTTCCAGCAGGTGTTCGGCATCGAGAGCCTATGGGGCATCGACTTCTTCTGGATCGCAGCCATCGGCCTCGTGGTCATCACCGCGCTCTATACTATCTTCGGCGGCATGAAATCAGTGCTTTACACATCAGTGCTCCAGACCCCTATCCTCCTGCTCGGCTCGCTCATCATCCTCGTGCTCGGCCTTAAGGAGCTCGGAGGCTGGGACCAGATGATGGCCATCTGCTCCGAAGTGAAGGTGAACGAATACGGCGACTCCATGGTCAACCTCATCCGCGACAACCGCGACGCGCAGTATCCCTGGCTCGGCGCCCTCATTGGCTCGGCCGTAATCGGTTTCTGGTATTGGTGTACCGACCAGTTCATCGTGCAGCGTGTGCTTTCAGGCCGCGATGAGAAGCAGGCACGCCGAGGCACCATCTTCGGCGCCTACCTCAAGCTCCTGCCCGTGTTCCTCTTCCTCATCCCCGGCATGATCGCCTTCGCCCTCCATCAGCAGCTCGGCAGCTTCCTTCCCTTGACTCCGGAAGGCCTTCCCAACAGCGACGCCGCATTCCCCACACTCGTAGCCAAGCTTCTTCCGGCCGGCGTGAAGGGTCTCATCGTATGCGGCATCCTGGCAGCCCTCATGTCGTCGCTCGCATCGCTATTCAACTCATCGGCAGCCCTCTTCACCATCGACTTCTACCAGCGCTTCAAGCCTGACACCGACCCGAAGAAACTCGTGAAGATCGGCCAGGCCGCTACAGTAGTGATCGTGATCCTCGGCATCCTCTGGATTCCCGTGATGCGCTCCGTCGGCGACGTGCTCTATCTCTATCTGCAGGATGTGCAGTCGGTGCTCGCCCCCGGCATCGCGGCGGCGTTCCTCTTAGGCGTCACCTGGAAGAAAGCCACCGCCAAAGGCGGCATGTGGGGCCTTATCGCAGGCCTTGCAATCGGCATCACACGCCTCGGCGCAAAGGTATACTACAGCAACATCGGCGCCGTGCCCGATGGCGGCTCATGGTTCCAGTGGCTTTTCTACGATACCAACTGGCTCTTCTTCTGCGGCTGGATGCTCGTCTTCTGCCTGGCGGTGATCTTCGTGGTCAGCATGTTTACTGAGGCTCCCGATCCCGAAAAGATCAAAGGTCTCGTGTTCGGCACTTCCACTCCGGAGGAGCGTGCGGTGACTCGTGCAAGCTGGGACAAGTGGGATGTGATCCACTCCATCATCATCCTCGGCATAACGGCTGCCTTCTACTGGTATTTCTGGTAATCCCCTCTACAATGCATAATGCATAATTCATAATGCATAATCGACGTGCCCCGGTGAAGTAATCAATCATCAGACTGCGGAACACCTCCAATTATGCATTATGAATTGTGAATTATGAATTATGCATTATGAATTATTATAAAGAGCATGCGCGGCACTACGTCGGTGTCGACTGCGTGATCTTCGGTCTCCATGAGGGACGCCTCAACATCCTTCTCATCAAGCGGCGCATGATGCCCGGACGGGATCAATGGTCGCTGATGGGAGGATTCGTCGAGGAAGCCGAATCGCTCGACGCCGCCGCCAAGAGGGTGCTCCATCAGCTCACAGGCCTCGAAGACGTCTATATGGAACAGGTAGGTGCTTTCGGAGCCATCGACCGCGACCCTGGAGCGAGAGTGATATCGGTAGCCTACTGCGCGCTTCTCAACTTCAATGAGCAGGACCATCAGCGGATGACCGACAACGATGCTCAATGGGTGCCCGTCGAAGAAATGCCTCAGCTCTTTTTCGATCATCCCGCAATAGTGGAGAAAGCCCTCGGATATCTGCGCCAGCAGGTAGGGCGGACGCCGGTGGTCTTCAGGTTCCTGCCGGAGCTTTTCACCCTGAGCCAACTGCAGTCGGTCTATGAAGCGATCCTCGGCGAAAAGCTCGACAAGCGCAATTTCCGGAAGAGGATCATGGAGACTTACGATCTTGAGAAGACCGACCTCATAGACAAGACCGGTTCGAAACGCGGAGCGACACTCTACAGGCGCAGATTGCCCGGAGGGCAATCATCTTGTTAACCCCCGATGCAATCGGGGGAATATGCGCTCCCCTATCCCATCAGCCCCGGAGGGGCCGGATTTGAAGGATGCTTGTTTCAGCGACATTATCATTAAAGATTTATTATTATCTTTAATTATCCGTAAAATCAAGAACTTATACGCCGCCTACGGCGTATAGCAGTTATAAATCAGTCGCTGCCGTCGAAACGAATCCCCAAGACAACGGAGAAGACGATGACAACAGCGAAAAACGATACATACAATATGCTTGAAAATCTCAAAGAAGAAGTATATAAGGCCAATATGGACCTCGTGAAGCACGGCCTCGTGATCTTCACTTGGGGCAACGTATCCGGCATCGACCGCGAGAAGGGCCTCGTGGTCATCAAGCCCTCCGGCGTTGACTACGACGTGATGAAACCGGAAGACATGGTGGTGGTAGACCTTCAGGGCAATATAGTGGAAGGCAACCTCAAGCCCTCAAGCGACACTCCCACCCATCTCGCCATCTACCGCGCATGGCCGGAAGTAGGCGGCGTGGTACACACCCACTCCACTTTCGCCACAGGCTGGAGCCAGGCAGGACTCGATATCCCCAACATCGGCACCACCCACGCCGACTATTTCCATGAGGCCATACCCTGCACTGCCGATATGACGGAGGAGGAAGTGAACGGTGCCTACGAGCTCGAAACGGGCAACGTCATCATCAAGCGCTTCGAGGGCATGAACCCCATGCACACTCCCGGCGTGCTGGTAAAGAACCACGGACCTTTCGCATGGGGCAAGGACCCCCATGATGCCGTTCACAATGCTGTCGTGATGGAGCAGGTAGCGAAGATGGCGAGCATAGCCTTCGCCGCCAACCCTAACCTTACGATGAATCCGCTCCTCGTAGAGAAGCACTTCAACCGCAAGCACGGCCCCAACGCCTACTACGGACAGAAGTAATTGAGAATGGAGAATTGAGAATTGAGAATTCTCTTCTTAACCTTCTTAAACTCCTTAAACTGAATAAACCCAATATATAACCCTTTAAACCTAAATATAACAATGTACGAAAATCTTGAAATATGGTGGGTGACTGGCGCTCAGTTGCTCTACGGAGGCGACGCTGTAGTGGCTGTCGACGCTCACTCAAAGGAAATGGTAGACGGCCTCAACAATTCCGGACGTCTTCCGATCAAGGTGGTCTATAAAGGCACCGCCAATTCCTCAAAAGAGGTGGAGGCTGTGATGAAGGCCGCCAACAACGACCCAAAGTGTGTCGGCATAATCACATGGATGCATACCTTCTCTCCGGCTAAGATGTGGATCCACGGCCTGCAGGCACTTCGCAAACCGCTCCTCCACTTCCACACACAGTATAACGCCGAGATACCTTGGGACACGATGGACATGGACTTCATGAACCTCAACCAGTCCGCTCACGGCGACCGCGAGTTCGGCCACATCTGCGCCCGCCTGAAGGTGCGCCGTAAAGTTGTAGTGGGTTATTGGAAAGACCCCAACACCCAGGACCGTATCGCAGTATGGCAGCGTGTGGCTGCCGCCTGGGCAGACGCACAGGACATGCTCGTGCTCCGCTTCGGCGACCAGATGAACAATGTGGCAGTGACCGACGGCGACAAGGTAGACGCTGAGATGCAGCTCGGCTATCATGTAGATTACTGCCCCGTGAGCGAGCTTATGGAGCACTACAAGAAGGTATCCGATGAAGACACCAAGGCCCTTATGGCAGTATACTTCAAGGAATACGCCCACGACGCCGCCCTCGAGGATCCTTCTACCGACGGCTACAAGTCAGTCTACGAGGCCGCTAAGGCAGAGCTCGCTCTCCGCAGCATACTGAAGGAGAAGGGCGCTAAGGCATTCACCACCAACTTCGACGACCTCGGCACGCAGGACATCAACGACCCGAATTTCGTAGGCTTCGACCAGATTCCCGGCCTCGCTTCGCAGCGCCTCATGGCCGAAGGTATCGGTTTCGGCGCCGAAGGCGACTGGAAGTCGGCCGCTCTCTACCGCACCCTCTGGTATATGAGCCAGGGCATGGGCAAGGGCTGCTCCTTCCTTGAAGACTACACCCTCAACTTCGACGGCGCCAACAGCTCCATTCTTCAGGCCCACATGCTTGAGGTATGCCCCCTTATCGCCGAAGAGCGTCCACGCCTCGAAGTGCACTTCCTCGGCATCGGCATCCGCAAGGCACAGACAGCACGCCTCGTCTTCACATCGAAGCCCGGCGACGGCATCACTGCCACTGTGATCGACCTCGGCAACCGCTTCCGCCTGATCGTAAACGATGTGGAATGCATCAAGTCGAAACCCCTTCCGAAACTTCCCGTGGCATCCGCGCTCTGGATTCCGAAGCCCAACTTCGAGATCGGTGCCGGCGCATGGATCATGGCCGGCGGAACACACCACTCCTGCTTCTCTTACGACATCACTCCCGAATACTGGGAAGACTACGCCGAGATGGCAGGCATCGAGATGGTGCGCATCGATAAGGACACCACTATGCAGGGATTCAAGAAGGAACTCCGCTACAACGACGTTTACTACATGCTGAATAAGTAAATACACAATGCCTGAAAAGATCAAACAGACCATAGAATCGGGTAAGGCCGTGCTCGGAATCGAGTTCGGCTCTACCCGTATCAAGGCGGTGCTCATCGATGAGAACAACAATCCGATAGCACAGGGTAGCCACGAGTGGGAAAACCAGCTTGTCAACAGCCTATGGACCTACAGCCAGGAGGCCATCTGGTTTGGACTGCAGGACTGCTACCGCGACCTCCGCGAAGACGTGAAGAACAAGTACGGAGTGGAGATCAGGAAGCTCGCTTCGATCGGCATCAGCGCCATGATGCACGGCTACATGCCCTTCGACAAGCAGGGCAACATGCTGGCCCCCTTCCGCACATGGCGCAACACCAACACCGGCGAAGCGGCCGCCATACTCTCCAAGGAGTTCGACTACAACATACCCCTCCGCTGGAGCATCTCCCACCTCTACCAGGCCATCCTCAACGGTGAGGAGCACGTGAAAGACCTCGCGTTTCTCACTACTCTCGCCGGCTACATCCACTGGCAGCTGACGGGAGAGAAGGTGATCGGCATCGGCGACGGCAGCGGAATGCTACCCGTGGACCCCGAGACGAAGAACTACAGCGAAAGGATGGTGAAAAGGTTTGACGAGATGATCGCCGACAAGGGTTTCGACTGGAAACTGGAAGACGTGCTTCCGAAGATCCTCGTGGCCGGAGAGAACGCCGGCTGCCTGACTGCGGAGGGTGCCAAGCATCTCGACATATCGGGCAACCTTGAAGGAGGCGCTCCGCTCTGCCCGCCGGAAGGCGACGCAGGCACCGGCATGGTGGCGACAAACGCAGTGAAGCAGCGCACCGGCAATGTCTCGGCCGGAACATCTTCCTTCTCCATGATAGTGCTTGAGAAAGACCTGAGCCGCCCCTACGAGATGATCGACATGGTGACCACTCCCGACGGCAGCCTCGTGGCGATGGTGCACTGCAACAACTGCACCTCCGACCTCAACGCATGGGTGGGTATATTCCGCGAATATACCGAACTGATGGGTATGCCCGTAGATATGAACGAGATCTTCGGTCGCCTCTACAACAACGCGCTCAACGGCGACCCCGACTGCGGAGGACTCGTCAGCTACAACTATTTCTCCGGCGAACCCATCACCGGCCTCAACGAGGGACGCCCCCTCTTCGTGCGCTCGGTAGGCAACCGCTTCAATCTCGCCAACTTCATGCGCGCCAACCTCAACGCTGCGGTGGCATGCCTTAAGATCGGCAACGATATCCTCTTCGATGAGGAGAAGATCAAGGTAGACCGTATCACGGGCCACGGCGGACTCTTCAAGACTCCAGGCGTAGGACAGCGCATTCTGGCGGCTGCCCTCAACTCCCCCATCTCGGTGATGGAGACGGCAGGAGAAGGAGGCGCATGGGGCATGGCCCTGCTGGCCGGATATCTCGTCAACAATGTCAACGACCGCAACCTCGCAGACTATCTCGAGATGGAGGTATTCAATGGCAACACGGGCACAAGCATCTCTCCTACTGAGGAAGACGTAGAGGGTTTCAACCGCTATATCAAGAACTATCTCGAAGCCCTCCCCGTGGAGAAAGCGGCTGTAGAATACGTGAAGTAAGTTTAGACGGTTTAAATAGTTTAAATAGTTTATCAATATAATATCAGGGATTCAGATCAAAAATCTGAATCCCTGATTTTTTTTTCAATTATCTCAGTTTTTCCTTTTTATACTAAACCCCATAAACCTCCTAAACCATTTAAACCATTTAAACCTCCTAAACCATAAAAAAACGCTGTGGCCGGGATTTTCACAAACTCCGGCCACAGTGTGATTTTTTAGATATTGCAACTAC
>CAMWMK010000052.1 GCA_947175295.1 uncultured Porphyromonadaceae bacterium | reverse complement strand
CAAGCGCAGAGTCCCACGTTCACCGTGAGACTCTGCGCGCTGTTTTTCCGTCTATGCCTTAGTTATGGCATATTACTGATTTCCCAGGAGTCAATGTTGTTGCGTTGGGTGGAGTAGTTGGCGGCGATTCTGATGACGGTCTTGTCTGAATGACGGTATGGGACGGCATACCCTCTGTCTTCTATCTGATCCATGGCTTTGGCGGCATTGCCGTCGGTCTTCAGTTCGAATACATAGATGAATCTGCGTGTGCGCAGCATTACGTCCATACGTGCCCTGCAGGTCTGTTCCTCGGCACGTGGCAGGAATCCGAGGGCGCGGAAGACTATGTAGATGTTGTTCTTGAAGTAACTCTCCCGCTTCGCCATCTCAGTGTTGCCGTAGGGATTGCCTTCGAGAAATGTCTGAAGTACTTGCATGAATCGGTCGGCATCCCCTTCGACAAGAGCCCGCCTCATCCTGACGAGAAGATCCTCACATTCCCGGTCCATATATCCTGAGTATATCGGCATCAGGGCCTTTGAGAAGCTTTCCGCCACTTCCTTATTCGGCAGTCCGAGAGTATATAGATTCATCTCGTCGTCAAAGCCCTTGATGGTGAGGTAGCCTGTCTCAAACAGCAATGCCACGGGATTGTTGAGATAAGACTCCTTCACGCTCAAGCCGTTTGCCAGTGTTTCCATGCAGTCAAGGTCTGGAAGAAAGAAATTATCCCTCTTCATTATGCCGATCAGATAGGAGGGCGTTCCGCTCTTGAACCAGAAGTCGTCGATTTTCCTCGTGTCAAGGGCGTTGAGCAGGCTGTAGGGATTGTAGATATCAGGACTTTCCTCGCTGAAGTGGTAGCCGTCGTAGTTTTCCTTTAGTATGGTGAATGCTTCTTCGTCGGAAACCTTCTGCTTCTTGGCCAACTCCTTTATGGAATCGGAAAGCTGGTCTTTCAACTCCTCTTCGGTGATGCCGCAGATTCCCGCGAACTTATCATCAAGCGTGATGTCTTTCAGATTGTTGGCTCCGCTGAAAAGGCTTGTGTGGCTGAAACGGGATACGCCCGTGACGAATGCGAACTCAATATACCGGTCGTATGATTTCAGCACAGAGAACATCGGCTTCAATATCTGGCGGTAACGTTCATTCAGTTCCGGGCGATCAAGCGTCTCAAGGAGCGGCGAGTCATATTCATCGATAAGCACCACTACCTTCTTTCCGGTCTTCTCATAAGCGTTTACCAGCAGATTTTCGAATCGTTGGGGCAGTCCCTCAGTATCCGGGTCGTTGCCATATTTCTGTTCATAGCGTGATAATGCCGTATTGAGAAATTTGCTTAGGGAATCCATTGATGAAGCCTCCAACGTATTGAAGGAAAACATCAAGACGGGATAAGGACTCCAATCGTATTCCTCACCGGATATATAAAGCCCTTTGAAAAGATCCCGCCGACCCTCGAAATAAGCTTCTAAAGTGCTCAGGAAAAGACTTTTCCCGAATCGTCTCGGACGACTCAGGAAATAATAATCTCCGGTATCTCTTAATTGTTTTATATACCGGGTTTTATCTATGTATACATAGCCTCCCTCGATTATCTTGGAGAAGGTCTGTATTCCGATAGGGTATCTCAACGTCGCGGCCATCATACGCTTTTCATATAAGTAGCTGGTCAAATTAAATGATTTCCCCCCTTGTCACGGTATCGCGACGCGCCCCGGCTCCTTCAGCGCCCGGATGCGCGTAGGCATCACATAGAACCTCTGCACCAGAAACGCTATCAGCGTATACGCTCCGGCCTGGATCCACAGCGCGATGTAGTCGCCGCTCACCTGCGCCAGTGTAGCTCCGTTGGTGTTCATGCGGATGAAACCCTCGACTCCGAATGTGGCCGGGACAAGGTCTGACAGACATTTCCATACCGGCGCCATGGCGTAGCGGGGCCACGTAAGGCCCGACAGGAACAGGAACGCCACCGAAGTGACCACCCAAAGCACGAACACTGATTCCCTTTCCCTGCACGCTGCCTGGAATATCATGCCCAACGCAATCGATCCGATCACCATAGGAAGGATGAACACCTGGATCTCCCACGGATTGCCCGCCTGCGGAAAACGGAACATCAGCGGGACATAATGCAGCATATAGATGCAAGGCACGATGATCACCGTAAGATAGGCGAGTGCACCGCCCGCCATTGACTTGAACGTGCCACCGGCCGTAGCCTTGTCGATGTCGGCGTAAAGCCACGGTTTCTCCCTCTTCGCACCTCCCGTCATGCCGATCGCCAGTATAAGGCATTGCTGAAGTATCAGCACCAATACGCCCGGCATGATGAAGGAGTCGAAGCCCGACTCAAGGTTGCCCATCGCTACGTTCTGCACCCCAAGCGGATCTCCGGATATCAGGGTCTCTGCCATCGGCACGGTCTCGCTGATCTTCTCGGTCAGGATCTCACTGCCCATAGCCTGCGCCACATTCGTAGTGGCCACCAGGAAACCGCGGTAGCGGAGCAGAAGGCTCATCTCCGAATAGAGCACGGCAGGGGAGGACTCCCCGCGTCCGACTTTCTTCGCGAAACCTTCCGGTATCTCAAGTATGCCGTAGCACTCATGGCTGTTCATGGCCCTCTTTCCCTCGCCAAGATCGGCCGCATACCC
Source organism: uncultured Porphyromonadaceae bacterium (assembly GCA_947175295.1). Lineage (GTDB taxonomy): Bacteria > Bacteroidota > Bacteroidia > Bacteroidales > Muribaculaceae > Lepagella. Next base: position 21,497 of record CAMWMK010000052.1, on the reverse strand, counting down.
GATGATGCGGATCTCCTGCGTGGCGTCGAGGTTGCGCACAAGCTCACGCGACAGTGAGCTCCGGTCGTGGTCTACCACCACCATCCTCACATCCCTCACTTGCTCCGGATTGTAGATAAGCGAGTAGATGATAGGGTAGGCTATCGGCAGGAACGCCAGGAAGAGTATGATGCCGATGTCGTGAGAGATCAGCTTCAGCTCCTTTATATATGATCTGATAAATATTCCCATCTTTTCTTTTGCTTTTTATATTGTTCATGACGAATCATGCTGAATCAAGCTAAATCATGCTATATCAAGATGATTCATGTTGTATCATGATAAATCATGTTGTATCATGATATATCATGCTAAATCATGATTCATCATGATTCCCCCCTCAACCATCACGGTATATACACCGGCCGCTCGAAGTTCTTCCTGATCTTCCACATTATGGTGAAGGGCAGGAGGAAGAAGGCGATATAGGCCACATACCACCAGCGCGAATACCAGATGTCGATGCCGTTGAGCGCCTGGTCGATGTAGATCAGGAAGTTGTAGCGTATCGGCATGATCCAGCTGAAGATCGAGATGGCTCCATACATGCTTTCCACCGGGAAGGAGAACGCCGCCAGCGAGAAGGAGAGGATGCCTAAAAGCGAACATACCGAGAGGCTGAAGCGCAGGTTGGGCAGAACTCCGAAGACGAACAACGCGAAGCACTGGCTTGCCACCACAAACATCAGCTCCGACACCGTCATCCACCACCAGCTTCCCTTCATAGGATAGCCCTGCCAGCAATAGAGCCACGACATCATGAACATTATCATCACCCACCAGCCGATCGTCTGCGGAAGTATCTTCCCTACGATGGCCTCAAGGATGTTGCCGTGGGCCATACGCATGAGCTTCGGCGACGTGCCGTATTTGATCTCCTCTCCAAGCGAGAAGCACACCATCAGCATGATCATAAGCTGGAACATGCAGGGGACAAACGAGTTGCAGAGGTAGATGGCATAGTTAAGCCCCGGATTGCCCAGGCCTCGGCTCGTGATGTTGATCGGCTGCATCATCGGCACTACCGTTTCGGCCGATATTCCGGCTGTCTCGGCTACATTCAGCATGATACCGGCCTTCGACATCAGCGCCGTGGTCTTAAACGATTTGAAGAGCAGCGACGCCGGAACGAAATAGGTCATGTTGGTGTAGAAGGTGATCGTCGGGCCCTTGCCTGAAAGGAGGTCCTGCTCGAAGTTCTCCGGAATCATGAAGAAGCCGAATATCTTTCCTTCCTGCATCTTATGGCGCGCCTCAGTGAAGGAGTTGCTCTGGTCTACGAGGTCTACCATCTGCAGGCTTCCGAGGTTTTGCGAGATTTCCCTCGACAGCGAGGTGCCGTCTTTGTCTACGATGGCGGCCGGCACCTTGTCGGGCAGACCATCCTCCATCATGTTGGTAAGCATCAGCATCAGGAAGAGGGGCAGCGCAAACATGGCGACCCAATAGATCGGACGCCCGGTCAGCTGTCTCACCGACCTCATGAATATCTGCTTGAATCCACTCATCTTGTTTTTGTTTATGTGGTTTATAAACCCCTTAAACTTACTTCTCCACTCCCAGATAGACCACGCTCATGCCGGGACGGAAATTCTCTATTTTCTTTGCTGCCCGCGCCTTGATCTGGAAGGTGCGCGCGTCGTAGTCGCCTGTCGACTTGGTGGCCTGCCAGTTGGCATACGTGCCGAGGTCGCGGATATAGAAGACGGTCATTACCTCCTCCCTGTCGAGGGCCGGAATCTTCACGCGTATCTTTGTGCCCTCGGTGATGTCCTTGAGGAGGGTCTCGCGCACGTTGAAGACAGCGTGGTCGTCGTCTTTCTGGAGGTTCATGATCGGTGCGCCCGTGGCTACGAGCTCGCTGACGTTGGGATATATCACTGTGATTACGCCGTCGGTCGGAGCCAGGAGATACTGGTCTTCAAGTATGGCGCCCACTTCGTTGACTCCACCTTGCGCCACCTTCACCATCGACTCGGCTGCCGCCTTGTCTTCTGCCTGCGGTCCGGCGAGGGCGAGCTCATACTGGCTGCGTGCGGCCGCTTCGCCGGCTGTAGCTGCGTCATACGCCGCCTTGGCCTCGTCGCGCTTCTGCTCGCTGATCACTCCTTTGGCGAAGAGGTTCTGCATGCGCTCATATGTCTTCTTGGCTATGCCGCTGGCGGCTGCCGCCTGGTTCATCACGTCGCGGGCGGCATTGATGATCTGCTTGCGCGTGCCGGCGTCTACCTTGCGGTTGGTGGCTTTCGACGCGTCTTCCATTGCCTCGGCCTGCGCCAGGCGTGCCTCTACGAGCGACGAGTGAATATGCACGAGCGTATCGCCCGCCTTCACACGCTGTCCTTCCTCCACATAGATGTCGCTGACACGCCCCGGGAGCTTACCGGAGATCCTCACCTCCGTAGCCTCACCCGTTCCCTGCACCGTGTCAGGGGCCGGCTTGATGAATATGAATCCCACCACCGCCATAGCCGCTACTATGAGCAGTACGACCACGATGGTCACTATCAGGGATTTTTCTTTCGAGCTCACCTCTGTAGGGTCGGGGAGCGGTTGATTGAAGTTAGTATGCTGTTCCATAAGGCTTTTTTTTGAGTGGTATTTAAATTTTTGTCTTTTTAGTTAAATGCTGAATAGTGCTACATCAAGCTGAATCAAGCTTTGAATTCTCAATTCTAAATTCTAAATTCCCAATTCTTAATTGGCGCGTAGCATTCCCGTCACCTTGCTCAGGTAGGTGTGGCATAGCCTGATGCCTATCTGCGCGTCGATCACTTCCGATTTAGCCTGGAGCCATGCTGTCTGCGCAGCGAGCACGTCGTCGGTCGTCATCACTCCTTCCTTGAAGGCGTACTGGGCGTTCTGTAGGTTTTCCTGCGCGCTCTTCATGTTGGTCTGCGTCATGTCGTAGGTCTTGAAGGCCTCGTTGTAGCTGTATTGCGCCTGGCTCACCTGCAGGCTCACCTTCTCCTCCATGTCTTCCAGGAGAAGCTTCTGGGCCGTGGTCTGCGACTTGGATGCGCGGTATTTGTTGTAGTTGCCTCCCCAATGCCATAGCGGCACCGTCAGCATGGCTCCTACCGAGAATCCGCCTCCGAATTTCTTCTCGAATCCGTCGATCACGTTCGGGTTGGAGAAACTGTAGGCGCCGAAGGCGGCCACTTTCGGAAGCATCGATGAGAGCGAGAGGTTTTCCTTGCTCTTCATGAGGTCGATGCTCTTGCGGAGCACTTCAAGGTCTGACCTTCGGGCATATACGTCCTGCATGTCGGTGCTCGGTATCGTCATGTCGGCCTCGAGGTTGTCGGAGGCTTCGTCTGAAAGGGTCATGGGGGTATTCACGGGGAGGCCGCATATCTGGGCCAGAGCCATCCGTGAGAGGGAGAGGCCGTTGTCTACCTTCGTCAGCATGATGCAGGCCTCGTTGTATTTCACTTCCACGTTGAGCACGTCTGACTTCGTAGCCACACCCTCCTCCTTCATGTCGATGACGCTATGCCTGAGCGAATCCACGAGGTTGACGAAGCTCTGCGCCAGATTCCTCTTCTCTACGAGCGAGACCACCTGCCAGTAAGCCTCGTCTACGCTCAGCAGCACGTCTTGCTGCGCCTGGTCTTTCAGCGACCGTGCGATGCTTTCGCCATGCTTGGCTATCTGGTTGAGGGCACGTATGGATCCGCCTAAGTAGATCGGTTGCGTAAGGGTGAAGGCTCCGAAGAATACATTGCGCGTATCGAATTTCATGGCCTCCTTCGGGATCACGGCCACTTCGCTCGGTATAGGCTGCCCCGTGGCGGGATTCATCACCGGTTTGCCGTCAGGGCCCGTGACGAGATTGTAGTTGTAGCTCATCGTCTTGGGGTCGAAACTCATGGTAGGAAGCTTCGCGTCTTCACCGAGGAGCGCGATCTGGTTCTGGTTGTGCATGTAGCCTCCCGTGAAGTCGATGCCGGGAAGATAGGCGGCCTTGGCGGCGTCGCGCAGATAGCCGGCGCCACGTATGTTCTCTTCCGCTATCCGTATGGCCTTGTTGTTGTGAAGGGCCATATTGCGGCAGCTGTCAAGAGAGACCGGCCCCTGGGCGAGCGCGCCCGTCGCGGCGGCCGTAGCCAGTATGCTTAGCAGGATCTTATTCATAGCCGTTTATAGTTTTGAAGAATCTTATGCGTTTTTAATAAATTTTAATTGTATAAGTAATACAACGAACTCACTGAAAAGTTGCATGCAATTCCGCAACTCCCTCAATCCGTTGGATTCCCGACCCGCTAAACTTCTAAACTTTTAAACTTTTAAATCAAATTCATTTGCAAATCAGCGTTTTTTTTTCTAACTTTGCACGATAAATCGGCGCTCTCCGCGCCGGCCGTCTTCCGGATCCTCGGGTTTGGAGGCATTTCTTTTGTATTAATCAACTACTTACAGTATAATTTCAGAATGGCAACATTAGAGAAAATCAGAAGCAAATCAGTCATGCTGATCGTGGTCATCGGCGTGGCGCTTCTCGCTTTCATCGTGGGTGACGCACTCACCAACAGCCGCAACCTCTTCGGCGACAACACTACAGTGGCTAAGATCGGCGGCAAGAAAATCGACTATACCGAATATCAGCGTAAGCGTGAAGAACTCAACCGCCAGCTCGAGCAGCTGAAGCAGACCAATCCCCAGCAGTATGCCAACTTCGACGCCCAGATGCTCGGACAGATGGCTGTGGAGCAGCTCGTGGCCGAACGCCTCCTCGACGACGCTGTGGCTAACGCCGGCATTGAGTCAAGCCCCGAACAGCTTCGCTTCTTCGTGCTCGACAATCCCATCAACCGCGAGGCGATGACAAATATCCTCCAGCAGCTCAACGCTGCCGGCTTCAGCGCGCAGACCCCCGCGCAGGCATATGAGATCATCTTCAATCCCGGCCGCAACGGCATGTCGGAGCAGCAGGCCAAGCCCTTCCAGAACGCCTGGATCGCCATGGAGGCGGAGACAAAGCAGCTCATCAAGCGCCAGAAATACCAGCAGCTCGTAATCGGCACCGTGAAGGCCAACGACCTTGACAAGAAAGCCCTCTACAACGACTACGTGGCCACCAACAACGTATCTCTCGCTTATCGCCCCTACGGCGCCATCGACGAGGGTAAGTATCCCGTTTCCGATTCTGAGATAAATGCCGCATACTCCGAAGACAAGTCTAACTTCGAGGTGCTCGAGCCTACTAAGGAGGTGTCGTTCATCGCCATCAACATCGCGGCTTCGGATGCCGACCGCGCTGCCGCGAAGACTCTCGCCCAGAATACGCTCAAGGCGCTCAACGACTCTGCCGCCAACGGCCTTCCCGCCAACATCAAGAAGGAAGGAGTAGTGATGACCCGCAGCAACCTTCGCGCTTCCGACCTCCGCAACGGCCCCGTGAAGACTTTCGTATCCTCTGCTAAGCCGGGCGAGGTGAGCATGGTGACTGAAAACCTCCGCGGCTTCGACATCGTGAAGATGGGCAAGCGCTCATATGAGGTAGACTCCATCCAGATCAACATCGTGCAGGTGGCCGGCGACGCACTCCCCGCTAAGGTGGCCGCACGCCTCAACGCTGGCCTTTCCATCGACAGCATCGGCAAGGCATTCTCAGCCGACAGCGTATTCGCTCAGAAGGAGCAGTGGATTCCCCTCTTCGCTCAGGACGGCCCGACAGGTGCCCTCGCTTCCTCGCAGCTCGATTCCCTGCGCCAGGCAGGCGGCAAATATGTTGCCATCATGACTTCCCCCCAGGGTGCGGTGCTTGCAAAGGTAGTAAAGCAGAACGCTCCCGTCGAGGTGGTTGAGTTTGAAGAATACAGCTATCAGCTCAATCCCTCCGCCAAGACCATCGACGACGAGATGGCCAAGTTTGAGAAATATCTCGAGAAGAACAACACTGCCGAGCTCTTCAGCAAGAACGCAGCGGAGGCCGGCTACAATGTACAGACTTTCCAGTTCACTCAGTCTACTCCCGCCGTTCCGCGCATGGCCGGCTACAACCAGTTCTTCCCCGACAGCCGTTCGGTAGTGCGTTGGGCCATGATCGACGGCAAGCCTGGTCAGGTGTCACGCATCTACGAGTCGAAAGACGCTTCCGCTCCCATGCTCTATGCAGTGGCTGTCGACGCACAGTATGACGACTATGTGCCCGTAGCCAACGCCGACGTGAAGAACTATCTCACCAACAAGGTGCGCCGCCAGAAGGCAGGCAAAGACCTCGTGGCTGAATATCAGAAGGGCGGCAGCAGCATGGAGGCCGTAGCGAAGGCAATGGGCGTTGAGCCCCGTCAGGTAGAGGCCTTCCGCATGGGCCGCGGCATGGGAGTCAACGACGCTAAGGTGCTCGGCCAGATCGCCGGCGCAAAGGCTGACAAGAAGCTCGTAGTCGTTCCCGGCGAAGACGGCGTCTACGCTTTCGTAGTCAACTCCACCGCTAAGGCCGACATGCCCTACAACGAAGCCAACTACGAGCAGCAGTATTTCCAGCTCGTCAACCCCAACTTCGACCAGATGCTCCGTGGCGGCGAAAAACTCGTCAATAGGAGCTACAAGTTCGAAGGCGGCGAATAACACGATATAGCCGGAAAGCCAGCTTTCCGAATGCAATATCCCCGAATATCGAGGGTCATCCCCATCCGGGCGATGACCCTCATTTTCATAATTCATAATTCACAATGCATAATTCATAATTCACAATGCATAATCACTAAGTATTAGTTCAAATTAAATGTATGGTATCATAAAAATATTTTCAGCAGTAATTCAGCGACAAATAATTATGCATTATGCATTATGAATTAACCCTCAACCCTTAACCCTTAACCCCTTAACCCTTAATATGACCCCCTCCCTTATAGGAATGACCCTCCAAGAGCTCGAAGGAGTGGCGAAGCAAGGCGGAATGCCACGCTTCGTGGCGAAGCAGCTCGCCGACTGGCTCTATGCCAAGCGCGTGACATCCTTCAGCGAAATGGCCAACATATCGAAGAAAAACCAGGCGTGGCTCGCCGAAAACTATGAGATAGGCCGCTCGAAGCCGGTGAAGGCCTCAAAGTCGGCCGACGGCACAGTGAAGTATCTTTTCGACGTCGGTGCAGGCCTACGCGTGGAGTCGGTGATGATTCCCGACAAAGACCGCGCCACCCTATGCGTGAGCTCGCAGTGCGGATGCAAGATGAACTGCTATTTCTGCGCTACCGGAAAACTCGGCTTCAAGACCAACCTTACCGCGGCGCAGATAATGAACCAGGTGCTCTCCATGCCGATACGCCGGAACAAGACCGGAGGAAGCGAACAAGGAGAACTCACCAATATCGTATTCATGGGCATGGGCGAACCCCTCGACAATTTCCCCGAAGTGCTTAAGGCCATAGAGATCCTTACCGCTCCTTGGGGCCTTGCCTGGAGTCCGAAGCGCATCACCGTCTCTACGGTCGGTAAGCTTCCGCAGCTCAAGGACCTCCTTGAGAAGACAAGCGTCCATGTAGCCGTCAGCGTACATACGGCCGATGTGCTCCAGCGCGAGTCGATGATGCCGGCCCAGAAGGCGTTTCCGATCCAGTCGGTGGTGAAGATGCTGAAGTCTTACGATTTTTCCGGCCAGCGCCGCCTATCGTTCGAATACATCATGTGGCGCGGCGTCAACGACGACGTGGCGCATGCCAACATGCTCATCAAGCTCATCGGCGACCTCGACTGCCGCGTAAATCTGATCCGCTTCCACCGCATTCCGGGCGTGGATCTCTATCCCGCATCCGACGACCGCATGCAGATGTTCCGCAAGCTTCTCAACGATGCCGGAATCACCGCCACCATCCGCGCTTCACGCGGCGAAGACATCGATGCAGCATGCGGAATGCTTGCCGCGAAAAAATAATTTGGCCGTTTCCGAATTATTTTGTAATTTTGAAAGTTAAATCTCCTCACAACCCACCAACCCCAACAACCCAACAACAATGCATACACCCATACGCGTGGGCATTACCCACGGCGATTTCAACGGCATAGGCTACGAGGTGATAGTCAAGGCGCTCGATGAGGAGGAGATCACCGATCTCTTCACTCCTGTCATTTTCGGCAGCGCCGAGATCCTCAACCAGGTGCGCAAGGACATCGGCTCCGAGACGTTCCGATTCACTCCCGTGCGCAGTGCCGCCGACGCCCAGGACGGAAAGATCAATATCGTCGACGTCTGTCCCCGCGGGCTCGAGCTTACTCCGGGCCATCCGTCACAAGAGGCGGGCGAGGCGGCCGTAGCCGCCCTCGAGGCCGCATGCCTCGCCCTTGAAGAGGGCGAGATAGACTTCCTCGTGACTGCTCCCATCAATAAGAAGACCGTCTACAGCGAGAGGTTCCCATTCCCGGGACATACGGAATTCCTGGCCCGTCGGCTTGCCGACGACGAGGGAAAGGCCACGATGATCCTTTTCGACGATGACATCCGCGTGGCCCTCGTCACTACCCATAAGGCCCTCCGCGAAGTCCCCGACGCCATCACCAAGGATGCCGTCATGAATACCGTCAGGAATCTGGATGCCGCCTTGCGTAAGGACTTCAGGATGGATAAGCCACGCATCGCAGTGCTCTCGCTCAATCCCCACAACGGCGACAACGGCCTTCTCGGCGCCGAAGAGATCCGCGAGATCGAACCCGCTGTAGCCGAATGTGTGGCCGAGGGCATCCTCGCGTTCGGTCCGTTTGCGGCCGATGGCTTCTTCGGCAACGGCGACTATGCGAAATTCGACGGCATCGTGGCGATGTACCACGACCAGGGCCTCGCTCCCTTCAAGGCGCTTGCCCGCGAGTATGGCGTCAACTATACCGCCGGACTGAAGTATGTGCGTACGAGTCCCGACCATGGCACCGGCTACGACATCGCCGGGCGCAACGAGGCCGACCCCACATCCATGCGCCAGGCCATCTATCAGGGCATCGACCTCACCCGCAACCGCGCCATGCACGCCGAGGCCACCGCCAATCCCCTCCAGAAGATGAAGCAAGACCGCCGCCAGAAACCCTCCCCCGACGAATCCTGACCCCTCAACCCTCAACTCTTTAACCCTTAACCCTCACCCCTTAACCCTTAACCCTTAACCCTTAAAAAAAGTGTCCGACATCAGCATAGCGGCGGTTCTTCGCGCAGGCATATTCTCACCCAACCACATCGCAAACGATGCGGCGATACTTCATGCCGTCGTCGCCGAGCTCCGCAAGCGTGGCTGCGACGTCAGCGTATATTCGGAAGATGAGTTTGTCGGCGCCGATATCCGTGAAGACGTGGTCCTCGCCATGTGTCGCGGAGAGCGTGCCATCGCGAAGCTCCAGAGCCTCGAGGACGCCGGACGCATAGTCATGAATTCCGGCTATGGCATCGAGAACTGCATCCGCATGATCATGGTCCGCCTCCTTGAGAAGGCCGGTATCCCTATCCCGTGCAGTTTTGTAGTGGATACGGATGTCGACGTCAGGAAGATGCTGCGCAAGGCCGGGTTCGGGGCCTGCTGGGTCAAGAAAGGGGAGGCCCCGCTCCATCATCTTGAAGACATAGCCCGCTGCCGCCACGTAGAGGAGGCGCAGGAGATACTCCATGAGTTCTTCTTCCGCCATATCTCGAAGGCCGTAGTCAGCCGCGCGGTGGAAGGTGAGAAGATACGATGCTACGGCATCCTTTCTTCCGGCACTTTCCATGCGTTCCTCCCGCTCCGCACTCCGGAAGGCGACGACGCGGCCAATGCCCTTCCCCCCGACCTCTATGGCAAGGTGAAAGACATTTGCATGAAGGCCGCCGAGGTACTGCAGGTGGATGTCTTCGGAGCCGACATGGTCCTCGACGGCCAAGGTGTATGCCATCTCGTCAATTTCGACGATTGGCCCAGTTTCGCTCCCATACGCAAGCAGGCGGCCCGCGCCATAGCAAAGGCGGTCATGGCCCGCGCCCGTAAGTCATCGTATAAAAGAAAAAGCTTATGAAGTCTCGTCGTCCAATACCGATCACCGATGAGCCATTTCCGCTCTTCCCACGGCTGATCGCTACATCCTTCGGAGCCGGTTTCCTGCCCGTCGCGCCCGGCACATGGGGAGCCATCGTGGGCATCATCCTCTGGCTCCCGCTCTATCTGTGGTGTCCCGGTATGCCGGCCTTCATCGCTACGGCCGCGCTTACCCTCTTCTTCACCGTAGCCGGCACCTGGGCCAGCTCCGTCTCTGAAAAATACTGGGGCAAAGACCCCGTCGCGGCCTGCGTGGATGAAACAGTAGGCCAGCTCATCTCACTCCTTCCGCTCTGCGGCGGCCCTGCGGCCGCTCCGTGGTGGCTCATCCTCGTCTCCCTCGCCCTCTTCCGCTTCTTCGATATCTTCAAGCCCCTCGGCATCCGCTCCATGGAGCGCTTCCAGGGTGGATTCGGGATGATGGCCGACGATATCCTCGCTGCCGTCTACGCCGTGGCCATCGAAGTAGTGATCCTTTTATTGATTTGAAAATGAGAACGTATATAACTCCAAATACATCCCTTTCGCCATGAACACAGACCGGCAAAACACTCAGGCTCCCGCTCATCACGACGTCAGCCTGAAAGGCATAGGCAACACTCTGCTGAAGAGCAAGTCGCTCGTGCCTACGTTCCTGCGTTCGGCGGTCTCCAGCCAGGCCTCCGGATGGGTGGATTTCATCGTAGGCTTCGTGATGTTCTACTGGATCTTCAACCAGCATCTCCAATGGCTTGCCACCGGTATCGGAGTCGTGGCCGGAGGCATAGTCAACTGCATCATCTGCTATAAGTTCACGTTTCGTGCTGAAAACTGTTCATGGCAGGCCGTAGCAGTGAAATACGCTATGGTGTGGGTAGGCAACCTCATACTCAATTCCGGAGGCACGCAGTTGCTCTACATGATCCTCGAGAGATGGCATTTCCTCGACGACCTCGGATTCACCCCCGCCGGCTACTACGCCGCTGCCCGACTCGTAATGTCGCTGCTCGTCTCCTGGTTTTGGAATTTCCTCCTCCAGCGCAATTTCGTCTATCGCCCTACGAGTTTCGACCCCTATGCCGAAAGCTTCGTGGCCTCCCTCAGGAGATTACTCCGCTTCAAGCCCAACAACTGACCCTTAACCCTTTAACCCTTAACCCCGGAAATGGACTACATAAAGACTAAAGCAAAATCGGCCCGCGATGCCCTCCAGCAGGGCATATATGTGGTCATCAACCCATTCGTTAGGTTGCTTCTGCGTATGGGCGTGACACCCAATGTCATCACCTTCATCGGATTTCTCGGCAATCTCGCCGCCGCGGTAGTGATTGCCCTCGGAGCATACGCGGCTCAGCATTCGCCGCTCGACTGGAAATGCCTCACCTGGGGCGGAGCCCTGATCATAGGCTTCTCCCTCTTCGACATGCTCGACGGCCAGGCGGCACGCATCGGACACCTTGCCTCCACCTTCGGCGCCTTCTTCGATTCAGTCCTCGACCGATACTGTGAGTTCGTGACTGTCGGAGCCGTAGCCTATCTCTTCATCTGTACCGGCTGGGACATCGCGGCCTTGCTTACTTTCCTCGCCCTCATGGGGTCGCTCCTTGTCAGCTACACCCGAGCCCGCGGTGAAGGCCTCGGAGTGGTATGCAAGATCGGCTTCATGCAGAGGCCCGAAAGGGTAGTGGTGACGGCCCTCTCGCTGCTCGCCTCCGGCATCTGCGGCCAGTGCGGGGTCTCCTCGTTCGATCCCCTATGGATAGTGGCCGCAGCCATGGGCGTCATGGCCGTATTCACCAATCTCACCGCCATTGCACGCATCAACTATATGCGGCGCCATCTCGACTGACGGCATATGGAAAAGAATAAGGAACATGGCGGTTTCCGCTCTCTGCGCCCGGGCCTTCCGCGCCTTCAGGAAGCGGTGGCGTGCCTATGCGCGCTTGCGGTCTGGCTCGCTGTCACAGCGCTTTTCATCGGATTCCGGCCGGAGCATATCTTCCTCGCAGTCCTGATAGGAGTCCTGTTTTTCCTCGCTCCCGCATCCCGTCGCCTCATTGTGGCGCTGATCCCCTTCGCGCTCTTCGGCATCAGCTACGACTGGATGAATCTCCTTCCCAACTATGAGGTGAATCCCGTGGATGTCCGCGGTCTCTACGAGACTGAACGCTCCCTCTTCGGCATCAGCGCCGACGGCGCAACGCTCACTCCCAACGAGTTCTTCGCCCTCCACACCCATCCGGTGATGGATTTCCTCGCAGGCGTCTTCTATCTCTGCTGGGTGCCGCTCCCTATCTTCTACGGCCTCTGGGTATATTTCTCCGGCAAGAGCTTCGACTATCTCCGCTTCGCGCTCGTCTTCCTCCTCGTCAATCTGATTGGCTTCGCCGGCTACTACATCCATCCCGCCGCTCCCCCCTGGTATGTGGCCCTGCATGGATTCGAACCCGTGCTCGGCACTCCCGGCGACGTAGCCGGCCTCGGACGCTTCGATGAGATGACGGGGCTTACGGTCTTTCATGGGCTCTATGCCCGCAACGCCAATGTGTTTGCCGCCATGCCCTCCCTCCATTCAGCCTACACCTTTGTGGCGTTCATCTACGCGTTCATCATCCATAGCAGCCGCACGTGGAAGTGCATTCTGGGAGTCGTAACGCTCGGCATCTGGCTGACCGCCGTCTACACCTCCCACCACTATATCCTTGACGTCTGCGGCGGCATCCTCTGCTCCCTCCTTGCCGTATTCCTCTTCGAAGGCATCCTGATGCGCCTCCCGGCCTTCCGCCGCTGGCTTCGCCGCTACGCATCATACATCTCCGCCGCTTCCTGTAAAGGACAAGCGCAGTGACCCTCAACAAATAATTATGCATCATGCATTATCAATTAAAAAAATTATGGATAAGGAAAAATACTACGCTGAAATGCGTGAGAAATACGACGTTCATCCCGATGTGCTCAACTATGAGGATATCTCCCAGATGATTCCCAAGCTGAAAGGACACGAAAAACTCGTCAATTGGCTCCTCCATTGGCTCCAGGTAGATGAGGTAAATGCGGTCCACAGCCGTTGGTGCGACACTCCGGGCCCCGACTTCGTGAAGCGTATGGTGGAGGAAGACTTCAAGCTTAAGCTTCGGGTAGACGGGCAGCACGTGCTCGACGATATGCCCGACGGTCGCTTCATCACGGTCTCCAACCATCCCTTCGGCGCGCTCGACGGCATAACGCTCATCTACCTCGTCACCCGTCGGTTTCCCGAATTCAAGGTGATGGTCAATATGATCCTTAATAAGATCTCCGCCATGCGCCCCAATTTCATCGCGGTAGACGCCTGGAGCAGTAAAGACCCCGCCAAGCGTCAGGTATCGGTCAACGGCATCCGCGAGGCCCTGCGTCAGGTAAGGGATGGCCAGCCGCTCGGCTTCTTCCCGGCGGGAGCCATGAGCAAGGTGGATATCCACGGCCATCTTGAAGACCGCCCCTGGCAGAAATCCGTGCTGCAGATCATCGGAAAGGCTAAGGTGCCTGTGATTCCCATCTATTTCCATGGCAGCAACAGCTGGTGGTTTAATTTCCTTGGCCATGCATGCTGGCCGGCCCGCTCTCTGCGCCTCCCCGCCGAGGTGTTCCGCAAGAGGGGCAAGGAGCTCCACGTCTCCATCGGCGACCCTATAAGCGTCGAGGATATCGCTGCCCATAACTCTTCTCCGGAAGAACTCGGTAAGTTCCTCCGGGAGAAGACCTACGCGCTACGTTCAATAAAATAGAAACCCGTCGACGAAAACCATGTCAACAAACAGCGAAAAATCAAGATTTCAGCGTCTCAAGGAAGAATATCGCGGTTCTCTGAAGAGCAGCGATACCGAAGAGTGGTTCGATCTAATTTTCTATCGTCCCATAGGGTTCACATGGGCCGTCATAGCCCGCAAACTCGGCATTCACCCCAATGCCATCACCATTGCTTCGATTTTCATCGGCATAGGCGCCGGCATCGCTTTCTACTACAATAATTTCTGGATAAACCTCATCGGCGTTTTCCTGCTCGTGTGGGCCAATTCCTACGACAGTGCCGACGGGCAGCTCGCTCGCATGACGAAGCAGTATTCCCGGCTGGGGCGTATCCTCGACGGTGTCAGCTCCGACCTCTGGTTTGTGGCCATCTACATAGCCATCTGTCTTCGCGAGAACTATACGTCTGAGTTCTTCATGGCCCATAAGTGGGCCATCTGGGTGCTCGCTGTCTTTGCCGGCATGTGCCATGCCCAGCAGGCTGCCATGGCCGACATCTACCGTCAGTTCCATCTCTTCTTCCTCAAGGGCAAGGCAGGCTCCGAACTGGAGGATGCCCAGGCGCTGTGGAAGAAGTTTCATTCCATGTCGTGGCGCCGCGAGTTCTTCAGCAAGCTCGTCATGGGATTCTACGCCAACTACACCCGGACTCAGGAGCGCTGGACTCCCCAGATGCAGAAGCTGCGCCGCGCGCTGCGCGAGAGGTATCATTCGCAGATCCCTCAGTCGTTTGCCGACCGTTTCCGGGAGTTGAGCCGCCCGTTGATGAAATACACCAATATCCTCAGCTTCAATGTCCGCAGCTGGGCCCTTTTCATTTCGGTGCTCGTTCTCCGGATGCCATGGGTCTATTTCGCGTTCGAAGTCACGGTCATGAACGTCATCCTCGTCTACATGATCGTTCGCCATGAAAGTATGTGCCGCAGTCTACGCCATGCATTATAAGAGTCGTATGCCGGCTGCGGCGCAGGCCCGTATCTGCTCTTCGGGCCATATGGAGGCCTGCACTTCTCCGATGTGGGCTTTCTGAAGGAGATACATGCAGAGGCGGCTCTGGCCTATGCCCCCACCGATGGAACAGGGCAGACGCCCTTCGAGAAGCGACTTATGGAAATCATAAGCCATGCGCTCCTCACAGCCACGCTCCCTGAGCTGCCTGCGCAGGGATTCCGGACTCACGCGGATGCCCATCGAGGAGAGCTCGAAACCGCTCTCCAGAACAGGATTCCAAAGGATGAGGTCGCCGTTGAGGCCCTGATACCCGTCTGAATTGGGAGAGATCCAGTCATCATAGTCCGGGGCGCGCCCGTCGTGCGGCTCGCCATCCGAAAGCGGAGCGCCTATGCCGATGATGAAGACGGCTCCATAGCGCCTGGCAGCTTCATTCTCACGCTCCTTCGAAGTGAGATCGGGATAGAGGTCGAGGAGCTGCTGGGAGTGGATGAACGTG
The DNA here is from genome assembly GCA_947175295.1 of uncultured Porphyromonadaceae bacterium. GTDB lineage: Bacteria > Bacteroidota > Bacteroidia > Bacteroidales > Muribaculaceae > Lepagella. The sequence continues at coordinate 6,245 of CAMWMK010000052.1, read as the reverse complement.
ACTTCTTCCGGAAGCCAGGGTGTGATATGGGGGAAGCGCTCATAGATATCAGCCTCCACCGCCTTCAAGGCGCTGTAGATCTTGCGGACCGTATCCTTGAGATAGTCGAGGGTTCGGTCTTCTTCACGTATGGTCTTTTCCCAATCCCACTGGTCTACGTAGAGGGAATGGAGGTTGTCGAGGTCCTCAAACGTGCGGATGGCGTTCATGTCGGTGTAGAGGCCATAGCCGGGCGCTATGTCGTAGGCGCCGAGTTTCATCCTTTTCCATTTTGCGAGGGAATGCACCACTTCGGCGCGCCGGCCATCGAGAGCCTCTATGGGGAAGCTTACCGGGTGTTCCACGCCGTTAAGGTCGTCGTTGATGCCGGTGCCTGAAAGCACGAAGAGAGGAGCCGTCACGCGGCGGAGGCATAGGGCCTTCGAGAGATGGCGCTGGAAGGAGTCCTTGATGTGCTGGATGGCTACCTCGGTGGTCTCGGGGAGGAGTTTGGGATTGTATTTTTTTGGTATGACGAGCATGCTTCCTGAATTGAGAATTATTTATCAGTCTTCGAGGTAGTAGACGATGGTGGTGACTACGCGCACTTTCTTTAGGTAGGGAGTGCTGGAGTCGGAATCGTCGATGGAGAACTGTCCCTGATGGGCGTTCTTGATCTTGCCTACGCGGCTGTCGCTGTCGGCGGCAAACTGCGCGGCGGCATCACGGGCCGCTTTGGTAGCCTCGCCTATCATCTCCGGCTTGATGGCGTTGAGGCCGGTAAACTGATAATTGATATACGAATTGGAGAATGCTATCCCTTCCTTCAGCAACTCCGACTGACGGTTGAGGAGCTCACGCACCTTATCCACCTTCTTTGTGGTGACAGTCACGGTGCTGCTGATCGAATAGTTGTAGTTGAACGTATTCGAGCGGTATTGGTTTGACTCGGCATTGTAAGTGTCGGGGGGATTGATGGAGATCTCATCGCGCGAGATACCGTTGGAGGTGAGAAACCGGATGATGGTCTCGTTGTTGCGGCTTACCTGATTGTAGAGCGAGGCGAGGTCATTGCCCGCTACGGAGTAGGAGATAGGCCATGTTACGAGGTCGGCGGGGACTTCACGCTCAGCCAGACCCTTTACGGTGACTTCGCGGTCGCGGAAGGCGAAGTTATCGATACCGGCCTTCAGCGAAAGACCAAGAATTACAATCGCCACGGCGATGATTATGGCTGAAACAAACGATTTATTCATTGGAAAACGTATTTTGGTTGCTATATATGTACATATTTTAATGTCACTGAAATAAGCCATGATGCGAAATTGCCCGGAGGGCAATCATCCTGTTAACCCCCGATGAAATCGGGGGAATATGCAATCCCCTGTATCCTCAGCCCCGGAGGGGCTGCATTTAGCGGATGCTTATTTTAGTGACATTAATATGTACATATAACAACTAAAACATGCAAATAGTTATTAATTTAAGTTCCCAGACGCATCCCTTCGTAACAAAGCCTAATCCCCGGGCGCAGGAGGATGCGGATAAATTTCCGCATCCCTCTCTGGCGACGTTTTGTAAGTATGATTGAGTTCGTTTGGTTTAATGCTTGAAGATTTTTTTTCTGTTTTTTATATAGATATGATTTGGAACCATCTCTGTGACTTTACGTCCGTATAGGTCATAGATGACATCTATATCGTCTTCTTTATCTGAAGCGGTTTCCTTGATTCCTGAAAAATCCATCTCTATATAGTTTGTAAAGTAATCCCATCCCCATGCATTCCTATATAGTTCTGCAGATCCGACCGGTACATATACAGGAATATTTTCCGGAGTGCGGTTTATAAAGTCATAGTCATAGTCTCCAAATGGAGTATTGCCCGGATTGAGGTCACTGGCCATGCATATCGTAGGAATTGGAGCCGCACAGTGGATTTCCTCTATTCTTTTCCAGTTTTCACAGCTTTCCGCGCCTAAGGTCTCTAAGGTCGTAGGGAAGCTTATTGACTTCAATCCCTTGCAATAGTATAATCCCTCTTTTCCGATAGATTTAAGATTGTTTGGCATACGAAGCTCTTGCAGGGATCCGCACTGCCAAAATGCTCCCTCTCTTATTTCCTCGACGCTTTCCGGCATGTCAAACTCAGTAAGCATGACGCAGTTGTTGACGAAATCCATGGGAATTACTTTGACCCCTTCAGGGAAATGTACCCTTTCAAGCTCATAGTCCAACTTGAAATGAGAGTCTCCCGAAAATAATTGACATGTGTTTGGCAGTATGGCCTCTTTTAGTCTGGTTGCATAGAATGCGGCATTGCCGATTTCCTCAAGGCCTTCGGGAAAGTTGCATTTCGAAATTTTAGTTTGGAAGAATGCTATACTGCTGATTTTATTTAGCGTGGATGGGAGGATGACCTCTCCTGTCAACGATTTGCATTCGACGAAAGCTCCGTAGCCTATTTCCTCGACCCCTTCAGGGATTATGAGTGGATCTACATTCAGACTGATGCAGTCTGAGAATGCGTACTTTTTTATCTCCCTTAGGGTAGAAGGTAGGTTTATGTCCTCGAGGGCAATGGCGTATGAAAATGCCATCTCTCCGATTTCCCGCAGTCCCTCAGGAAGAATTATCCTGCGGAGCGGAATACACTCTATGTAGGGCTCACCAAAAGTGTATTGTTCCGATTGATAGAAGGCATGCTCAGGGAGTCTGTTGTCTTGAACTGTCGCGTTTTCAAGATTGATCACGGTAGTCCCACCGTAGAAACTGCATTCCCACATAGTATGTATATCAGCGTCATTCACTGGCCCACTCACTACAAGCGAGTCAATGTCATTTATATTGTCACCAAGTTCGGCCGCGAGCGTGCCGGCTTGGCTCAAGACAATGTCCCTGAATGTAAGCTTTTGGCTGGATGTGTGTTTGATTACAGCTTTTCGTGGCAGTGACATCCACTCGTCGGCGAATCCACTCGCTCCTTCATCATGGAGTGATATAACTGGAGGGCGTGGGTTAGACTCTCGAGAAGATTGCTCTGCGACAGCAAGCAATGACTGGCCTAAGGCCAGAAGGAGAATGAAAATTGATTTTAGTTGTCTCATATTGTTAGAAAATTTTAACGTTGCAAAATTAGTGCTTTTTTAAGTATGAGACAAGCGAAATAGGGGGTAAATTTTCTAACATTCTAACTTTATAATATTGATTATCAATTATTTACAACTGTGTAAACTGTAAAAATCCTAACAGTTTTATGGGTATTGAAAATCAATGAGTTAGGATGGCTGAAAAAGAGTGCTGTTAGACTCGGAATTGTATATTTTTGGGCGAGAAGCAAGACTATGTTGAGCTGTGATAGTATTTGAAATCTATTTCAGTTTTTGGAGGAAGAGTGATTTGTCGGGAGCGTCGGAGGCCTCGATGCGCTTTATCAGGCGTGACTTCTTCACGTAGAAGTGGGGATACTTTATACCGGTGAACATGCATACCGCCCGGACCGAGAAGCCGGCGAAAAGAAGAGCGAGGAAGTTGATGTCGGCTTCCTTAAGGAATGGACATTGGGTCTTTAGATCTGTGATGATTCCCCCCATATAGGCATCAACGGAAGCGACTATTTCTGCAAATCCTTTTTTGGAGACAATTTTTTTTAGCTCTTTTTCCATATTATTGACAAGGTCTTTTGCACTGAGTTCAGAATTACCAAGCCCAAAATATTGGTCGCAAAGGGTGTCAAGAGTAATCCACTTCTCTTTGAAGAGTTTCTCTACAATCTTATTGTGGTCTAACTCAAGCCGATTCCGTGCGCTCTGCAGCGATTGAATCTCACTGACCATTGAATCGTTTTTTAATTCCATCTCCTTCAACAACCGCTCAAGAGAATCCTTATCCCGTGCGACCTGATCGGAGGAAGACTTAAGGGATAGGAAAGCTTCAAGTTGAGCTTTAGATTCTGCCTTTCTTGCCCTTATCTTCATGATAAAAAACACTGTACAAAAGACTAACAATAATAATAATACTCCGACCGATTCGTATAAAGTCAATTTCAACAACTGTGATTTATTCTCATGTCGCAACGACATTTCAGAATAAAAATCACGCTGTGTCCCTGTTATTGACTCCTGAATTATGGCTTCAGTCACTATATTCTGATAATACAACATGGAATCCACTAAAGACAGTGCAACCGAACTGTCACCAGATGCCTTTGCATTCTGATATAGCGCATACAAGGCATGAACCATGTCCTCATCAGAACGGGCATGAACTTTTACTTCTTCAAGTAAATCCTTAACTTCTTCAGGTCTACCCATAACATCATACACCTGACTTTGGAGAATCACTGCATCAAGTTTCTCCGGTTCAGACATATCATTCGATAAAAGATCAATACTGTCCAATCCGGAATCCGGTATCCGTCCAGTCTGCATCATTGCATCAACCAATGGCAGCTTAACGTATTCAATCAATACCGTATCAATAGGATGTTGCTGTAAACCTAAAGTCTTAAGACTATCAAGCAATACATAGGCCCTGTCGGCATTTCCATTGTTAACATATATCCTTGCCAATTGTCCAAGTGTAAACCTATAATTTATAGTTCTATTAGCACGCTTATAGCATTCAGCAGCCTCAAGAACATATTTAGCAGCCTCGTCATAATTATAGACATAAAAGAATATATTTGATATTCTTTCGGCACCCTTCGCACGCCAATAATCATTGCCGAGACGTTTTGACTCCTCATAGGCAGTGAGGTAGTAGCGCATTGCCTCGCGGTATTGCTCTTGATTGAAGAATACCTCGCCGGTGTAGAAGTTGGAGCGGATGCCGCGGTCGCCACGCGTATCGGATTCATATTTGGCATACGCTATGCTGATGAGGGAGTCGGAATCGAGAGGAACGTCGGTCTTTACCTGTGCCTGCGTGTAGAGCAGGGCGAAGTAGGGGAGGTCGGTGTCATTTAGGGAATGCCTGTCGATTCCGTCGAGAATGGTCAACGCGCTGTCGGGCCGCTCTTCCATCACAGAATCGGCATGGCTGAGCTGGCGCTCTGTCTCGGTAGCGCAGGCTGCCAGGAAGAGGGCAAGGAAGATGATGTGCGAGATCCTATTCATGACATGACATTTATTGTATCGTTTTAATTTGAACAGCTACTTATGGTTACGACAACACTTCTCCATACCGTATTCGAAAGATGTTACCAACGCGCGTCGTATGTGTTGCGTAGCCAATTATGCATTATGCATTATGAATTATGCATTATGAATTATGCATTAGATTGGACTACCAGACAATAGGCGTCTTCCCCCTCGCCTGCAGCCAGGCGTTTGCCTGAGAGAAATGCCGGCATCCGAAAAATCCCCGCGAAGCCGAAAGAGGGGAGGGGTGGGGCGCCGTCAATACGAGATGCTTGCTCCTGTCGATCATGCTTCCCTTACGTATGGCGTCGGAGCCCCACAGCATGAAGACCACTCCGTCGCCGTGCTCGTTGATGGCCCTTACGGCCGCGTCGGTCAGTTCGCTCCAGCCGAGATTGGCGTGCGACCTCGGTTGGTGTTCCCTTACGGTCAGCGTGGCGTTGAGCAGGAGCACCCCCTGCTTTGCCCATCGCGTAAGGTCGCCGTCTGACGGAATCGGGGTCCCGAGGTCGGTATTGATTTCCTTGAAGATATTGCGCAGCGAAGGGGGTATCTGTATGCCGGGATTGACCGAGAAGGCCAGGCCGTTGGCCTGCCCCGGTCCGTGATACGGATCCTGCCCTATTATCACCACCTTCGTGTCCTTAAACGGCGAATTGTCGAAAGCCGAGAATATCTTTCCGGCCGGAGGATACACATGGAAACGCGGATCGGCGTATTCCTGCCTTACGGCTTCCGTAAGCCCCTTGAAATAAGGCTTCTCAAATTCCCCCTGCAGTTCCTTCTTCCATCCCTCTTCTATCCTGACGTCCATCCTCACAATAGCTGTATGATGTTTATCTTGAAGTTATCTATGGAGCATAATACGATTCCCATCAGCGTCACCGTCACTACGATATACTGCCACATCGTCACGCTCCTCACCAGTCGCGACACGCTCTTCGGATTCCTGTGCATCATGCTGAATACCCAGGCCGACGACACCAACAGACACACCCCGATGATGATTCCTATCCATGGAGTGACGAAGTCTACCGCCGCAGGCCTTATGATGAGTATTGCAGTCACTATTGCCGCGTTTCCGAGATAGACGAAGCGCGTGAAGTGTCCTCCTTTGGCAGTCACGA
>CAMWMK010000051.1 GCA_947175295.1 uncultured Porphyromonadaceae bacterium | reverse complement strand
GATAGGGGTCAGCTTCTCGTCGGAGACGCGGCGGATCGAGGACTGGAAAATCCAATGACGTGCTCATACTGTGGGCGCTGAGCTAATGCGGTGCTTAGCAGGGAGGATTGGGGGATTATTATTAATTTTGCGTGAGAAAAAAGAATTGATATGGGAAAAGATCAGACAGTGCTCTTTCACAGCACTATATTCGGGCCTATACATAGCCGGAGGTTGGGCGTTTCGCTGGGCGTCAACCTGATGCCCGACGACGGCAAGGTGTGTTCATTCGACTGCCTCTACTGCGAGGCCGGCTACAACGCGCAGGGAGCAGGCACTACGGGGCTTCCGCTCCGCGAGCAGGTGCGCTCTCAGCTTGAGGCTAAGCTGAGCCGTATGCACGCCGCCGGAGACCCCCTTGACGTGATCACCTTCTCCGGCAACGGCGAGCCGACACTCCATCCCGACTTCCCCCACATCATTGAGGATACCGTCGCCCTCCGCGACAGGTATTATCCGGAGGCGAAAGTGTCGGTGCTGACCAACTCCACCATGATATTCAAGCCGGAAGTGGCCGAGGCACTGAAGAAAGCCGACAACAATATACTTAAGCTCGACTCCGCCGTGGAGGAGACCATGCGACTCATCGACCGTCCGAACTCCCCCGGGTTTACGGTAGAGAAGGTGGTGGAGGGTCTACGCCGGTTTGAAGGCACCGGCATCATCCAGACAATGATGCTGCGCGGCACCCACGACGGCATAGCCATCGACAATACCACCGACACCGAGATAGAGGCCCTTATCGCCGCGTATAAGCGCATAAAGCCGCGCGAGGTGATGCTCTATAGCCTCGACCGCTCTACGCCCGAGGAGAAGCTCGTGAAGGTGGAGAAGGAGGAACTGGCCGAGATAGGGAAGAGGATAGCGGAGGCTACGGGAATCACTGTGGTCAATGCATAATGCATAATGCATAATTCACAATGCATAATGCACAATGCATAATTCATAATTAAGTCGGAGTGTATGGGAATCAATGACATTATACTGCCGCGCCCCGTCAGGAAGGAGGGTAGGGTGGCGCTGATAGGGCCGGCTTCGCGGATAAAGCCGGAGATAACGGATGCTTTCATCCGCCTTTATGAGGAGCGGCCTGAGGAGATGCCGGGGGGAGAACTGATAGTGTATCCTTCGGCTCTCGACGCCAACGCCAGCGGCAGCTATGCCGCTTCTCTGGCACAGAGGGTGGCCGACTTCACGGATGCGTGGAGCCGCGACGACGTAGACCTCGTGGTCTGCGCCCGCGGCGGCTACGGATGCGTGCATCTCCTCGACTATCTTGCCCCGGACTTCATAAAGGCACATCCGAAATGGCTCGTGGGCTTCTCCGACGTGTCGGCGCTCCATGCCCTTCTTCATAAGTGCGGCATAGCGTCGATCCATGGCGGTATGGCCAAGCAGTTGGTGTTTGATACCGACAGCGGCTTCGGAGGCTACAGGAAAGCCTTCTGGAGGCTTGTGGAGGCTGATGCGCCTGCGTTCGGTTATCGGATAGGCACGCACCCATACAATGTGGCCGGAGAGGGCAGGGGTGTGCTGCTCGGCGGCAACCTGGCCGTATTGAACGGACTTGGCGGCACATCCTACGACATGATGGCCTCGGCCCTGAAGGAAGACACGATACTTTTCCTCGAGGATGTGTCTGAACCGATCTACGCCGTAGAGCGCATGCTCTACCGGCTCCACCTGCAGGGTGTGCTGCGGAAAGCGCGCGGACTCGTGATCGGACAGTTTACCGAATGGAAGGCCGACCGCAACCATGGGTCGATGTATGATATGGTGCATGAGCGTTTCGAGGAGTGGGGAGTGGAGTGTCCTGTGGCGTTCGACTTTCCGGTAGGCCACAGCGACCGCAATGTGCCGCTCATAGAAGGAGCGGCCGTGACGCTGAAAGTGGACGCTGACGGAGCGACACTTGGGTCGTTGTGACGTTTGAGCGTAAAAAATTCGCTTATTGCCGTCGGATATTTCCGTTTTGCTGAATCCTCACGGCCTTAATTATGGGGTGGTTTGTGGTTATATTATTGATTTATAAATAAATACACGATTTTTATACATTCCCGCCTGTTCGTATGAAATAGAGCGAAATCCGGACTTTACGAATGCAAAAAACTATTTTTGGAGAAAAATGCGGAAAATTCACGGGAATTTGTTATATTTGCGGTTTCGTGGACAATCAGACCCACTTGACTTAACAGTATGATAGAATTCGCAGTGCAAGGAGTCGAGATGCCGGAGATGGACATCCGGAAAGTCTCGGCATGGATAGAGGAGGTAGCCGCCTCCCACTCCAGGAGGGTAGGCAACCTCAACTATCTCTTCGTCGACGACGAGGAGATACTGGTGGCCAACCGCCAGTTTGTAAATCATGATTATTATACCGACATCATCACCTTCGACTATTCGAGGGGCGACCGCATCAGCGGCGACATAATGATCTCGCTCGACACGGTAGCGAGCAATGCCGAGAAATTCGGGGTGCCGTATTTCCGTGAGCTTCTCCGGGTGATCATCCACGGAGTGCTCCATCTCGTCGGCATCAACGACAAGGGTCCCGGCGAACGCGAGATAATGGAGGCAGCGGAGAATGCGGCGTTAGAGCTTTATTACAATGCATAATTCATAATGCATAATTGGGCTACGCAGTATTGGCGCTACGCAGTATCGGCGCTTCGCGCAGTATGAATTCTCAATTCTCAATTCTCAATTCTCAATTCAAACTCCATAAATAAGGGATGAAATTTGAATACGATGTGATAGTAGTAGGCGCGGGCCATGCCGGATGCGAGGCGGCCGTAGCTGCAGCGCGTTTGGGATGCTCTACGCTGCTCGTTACGGCAGACATGAACCGGGTGGCCCAGATGTCGTGCAATCCGGCTATCGGCGGTATCGCGAAGGGCCAGATAGTGCGCGAGATTGACGCGCTCGGCGGGCAGACCGGCGTAATCGCCGACCGGACGGCAATACAGTTCCGGATGCTCAACCGCAGCAAAGGTCCGGCTGTATGGTCGCCACGCGTGCAGAGCGACCGCACCCGTTTTATAGATGAATGGCGCAAGACGCTCGACGAAACCCCCGGCCTACATATCTTCCAGGATATGGCTGTGGATATCTCTATCGAGGATGCTGAAGACGGCCCGGCCGCCACAGGTGTCAGGACCGCTTTGGGTTTCGAGTTCAAAGCGAAAAGGGTGGTGCTGACCGCAGGCACCTTCCTCAACGGCCTCATGCACTTCGGACGCACTCAGATAGAGGGTGGACGCATATCGGAGGTTTCCTCACGTGGCCTTTCCGACCGTCTTGGGGAACTCGGTATAAACGTAGGACGCATGAAGACAGGCACCCCCGCCCGCATTGATGGCTCCACAATCGACTACAGCCAGACCGTTGCGCAATCGGGCGACGACGTACGGCTCGACGACGGCACCGTACGCCGCGATTTCCATAAGTTCTCCTATCTTCCGGATGTGAAGCGCACGCTTCCTCCGCGCGATTGCTATATCGTGCATACGAGTCCGGAGGTGCATCAGACGCTGCGCGACAACCTCGCGGACTCTCCGCTCTACAACGGACAGATCAAGAGCATCGGGCCGCGCTATTGCCCTTCGATAGAGACCAAGATAGTGACCTTCGCCGACAAGGAGAGCCATCAGCTCTTTCTCGAACCGGAGGGAGAGACCACCCATGAATTCTACATCAACGGTTTCTCGAGTTCGCTGCCGTGGCAGGTGCAGGTGGAGGCCCTGACCCGTATTCCGGCCCTTCGCGACGTGCAGCTCTACAGGCCCGGATATGCCATAGAATACGACTTCTTCGACCCCACACAGCTCCGCCATACGCTCGAATCGAAAGTGGTGGAGGGTCTTTATCTCGCGGGTCAGGTCAACGGCACTACGGGCTATGAGGAGGCGGCCGCCCAGGGCCTGATGGCCGGCATCAATGCCGCCCGGAGCGCCAAAGGGCTGGAGCCGGTAGTGCTCGGACGCGACCAGGCCTATATCGGAGTGCTGATCGACGACCTCGTCACCAAAGGCGTTGACGAACCCTACCGGATGTTTACGAGTCGAGCCGAATTCCGAATCCTCCTCCGGCAGGACGACGCCGACCTGCGTCTGACGCCGCTCGGCCATGAGATCGGCCTTGCCGACGATGCCCGCTACGAGGCCATGAAGTCGAAATATTCCGAGCGTGACGCCCTCGTGGAGTGGTGTGAGTCCACATCCGTCAGGCCTACGGAAGAACTTCAGGACTATCTTGAATCCGTAGGCACGGGACGCCTCGCCGGCAGAGTGAAGATAGCTGAACTTCTCCGCCGTCCTCAGCTTGACTTCGAAAAACTCATTCCGCTCATTCCGGCCTTGGGCGCAAGATGCTCGGAGATGGAGCAGGATAGGAGAGAGGAGATCGTGGAGTCGGCCGAGATCCTCATAAAGTATAAGGGCTATATCGAGCGGGAGCGAGAATCGGCCGAACGTATGGCCCGCCTGGAGCGGGTGCGCATCCCGGATGGGATGGACTTCGGAGAGATACTCGCCATCTCCACCGAGGGGCGGCAGAAACTCTCGCGCATCCGCCCCGAGACTATCGGCCAGGCGTCGCGGATACCCGGAGTCTCTCCATCCGACATCAACGTGCTCCTCGTGATGCTTCGCAACTAACACCACTTTTTATAGTCGGTTACGGCTGAATTGTTTCACGTGAAACATATCCGACAGCCTTCCGCGCCACGGCGAAAAACCTCGAAATAATCGAAGAAATTCAACAATACAAACACAACAAACCAAGAAAAAGAAGACATGCAGATTGAAGATTTGAAGGCCATCATCAGGGATGTGCCCGATTTCCCCTCGGTGGGAATCATGTTTCGCGACCTGACGACGATGATCAAGAACGGCGAGGCCCTCCACGTAATGGGCGACGCGCTCGCCGACCTTTACAAAGACAAGGGGGTGACGAAGGTGGTAGGTATTGAATCGCGCGGTTTCATCGGAGGCTCCATCCTCGCAGACCGTCTCGGCGCGGGTTTCGTGCCGGCGCGCAAACCCGGCAAGCTTCCCTCCGTCACTGTCAAGGCTTCCTATGCCAAGGAGTATGGAGTGGACACGATCGAGCTCCACAGCGATGCGATCGGACAGGATGATGTGGTGGTGCTCCACGACGACCTCCTCGCAACCGGGGGCACGATGAACGCCGCATGCCAGCTCGTAAAGTCGATGAATCCGAAGAAAATCTACGTCAACTTCATCGTAGAGCTTACCGAACTCCACGGCCGCGACGTGCTCCCGGCCGACGTGGAAGTGACGTCGCTGCTCAAGTACTGACATATTCGCGACCCGAGATTCCAGAGTCCGGACTCCTGCCAATGGAGTCCGGACTCTGATACTTTTAGGGAGGATGAGCGTTAGAATATATGAACGGTAGTTGCAAAACAATCAGAAATGGAAGAGAAAGAGAAGGACATAGACCAGGCGATCGAAAGGGGCGACCTCCTCGCAGGGGTAGGACGCGACATCAACGAGCATGGAGGATTCAACCTCGAGATACAGTCGGACCGCACGCCCGACGACATCCGCCACAACCGTCCGGGGGAGAAGCTGCGCGAGAAGATACTCTCGCTGCCCGACTCGCCGGGCGTCTACATGTATCTCGACAGCACCGGCACGGTGATCTACGTCGGGAAGGCCAAAAGGCTGAAGAGGAGAGTGTCGTCTTACTTCAACCGCCAGCACGACATACGCCGCACCAACCTCTTGGTGCGCTCGATCGTAGACATGCGGTTTATCGTGGTGCACACGGAGGAAGACGCCCTGCATCTCGAGAGCGCGATGATCAAGGAATACCAACCGCGCTACAACGTCCTGCTCAAGGACGACAAGTCATATCCCTGGATTGTGGTCACGAAAGAGGATTTCCCGCGCGTGTTCATGACCCGCGAGAAGGGACTGGGCGCGAAATACTACGGTCCTTATTCCAATGTGCAGTCGGCGAAGGTGGTGCTGCAGCTCATACGCGACATATTTCCGCTGCGCAGCTGCCGGCATTTCCTCGATGAAAAGGGGATAGCAAGGGGAAAATACTCCCTCTGCCTCGACTATCACATCAAGAAATGCGGCGGTCCGTGCAGGGGATTCGTCAACAAGGAGCAATACGGCGAATTCGTCTCCCGCGTGCGTTCTATCCTCAGGGGCGAGACCGTGGAGCTCGAGAGATACCTCCTCGAGGAGATGGAGCGCCTGAGCGCAGAGTGGAAATTCGAGCAGGCCCAGGAGGTGAAGGAAAAATACGAGGCCGTGAAGCGCTACAACGTCAAGAGCGTAGTGGCGAAGACCGACACCGCCGAACTCGACATCTTCGGATTCGTAGCCAGCGACGACGAAGACGCGGCCGTAGTCAACTTCATGCACCTCCACAACGGCGCGGTGATCCAGAGCATCAACCTCGAATACAAGCGTTGCTCGGCCTCCGCCAAGGAGGAGCTCCTGTCGATGGCGATTGCCGAAGTAGGGCGCCGTTTCGAGCGGGAATTCTCCGATGTAATCGTGCCTTTTCTGCCCGATGTGGAGTTTGAGAAGGTGAAGTTCACGGTGCCTCAGAGGGGCGACATGAAGAAGGTGCTCGATGTGGCAGTGAAAAACGCCACCCAGTATCTCAAAGACAAGGAGAAGCAGGCCGAGGCACTTGATCCGGAGCGGAGCGTGGAGAAACTCATGGAGACGATGAAGCGCGATTTCCGCCTTGAAGTGCAGCCGCGCCATATCGAATGCTTCGATAACTCCAACATACAGGGCACCAATCCCGTGGCCAGCTGCGTAGTGTTCCGCAACGGCAAACCCGCCAAGCGCGACTACCGCCATTTCATCATAAAGACGGTGGTGGGCGCCGACGACTTCGCGTCGATGAAGGAGGTGCTCCACCGCCGCTACACCCGGATGATGGCCGAGGGAGAGAAACTTCCCGACATGGTGGTGGTCGACGGCGGCAAAGGACAGCTCAGCGCGGCCGTGGAGGCCTTCGATGAAATGGGCATAAGGGGAGAGGTGGCCCTCGTGGGTATAGCGAAGCGTCTTGAGGAAATCTATTTTCCCGGCGACTCCCTGCCGCTCTACATCAACAAGACGAGTCCGAGCCTGCGGGTGATACAGGCGATGCGCGACGAAGCCCACCGCTTCGGCATCACCCACCACCGCGACCGCCGCTCGAAAGGGCAGACAGTAAGCGAGCTCGACAGCATAAAGGGAGTGGGACCGGCCACCAAGACCGCCCTGATAAAGCACTTCAAGAGCGTGAAGCGCATCAAGGAGGCCACCCTCGACGAGATATCCACCGCGGTAGGCAAGGCCAAGGGCGCGGTAGTCTACGGGCATTTCCATCCCCAATCTTAAGCCGTAAGCCGTCCAACGTAAAACGTAGAACGTAAAACGTAAAACGCAAAACGTCCCACCGAATTATGCATTATTGAAAATTTATTATTAACTTTGCAGTTCGTAAGGATGGGAGGGGTGAAAATATGACTAAATACGGATTCCGAATCCGTTAAGATATCTTTGGACACAATGACAATGGAGCCCATAATACCACCAGTGGACCGCGCCTCCATCGAGAGTGAACTCACTCCGGAGCGCTTCCTCCGACATACCAACAAAGGCGACAACCTCCTTTATGTTGTCGATGCCCACTGCGCGCCCAACACCATGCTGGAGATAGGCCGCCTCCGTGAGGAGGCCTTCCGGCAGGCCGGCGGCGGCACCGGGCAGCCATACGACATCGATGAGTTCGACACGATGCCCGAACCGTGCCGGCAGCTCGTAGTCTGGGATCCGCATGCCCGTGAGATCCTCGGCGGATACCGCTTCATCACGGGCGACCGCATCGATATGTCGTCGGGGGTGCCGCGCATCGCTACGGCACATCTCTTCAGGTTTTCAGAACGCTTCCTGAAGGAGATACTTCCCGACACCCTCGAGCTGGGACGCTCCTTCGTAGCCGTAGGCTATCAGAGCAGCAAGGCCGGCACCAAGGCACTCTTCGCCCTAGACAACCTCTGGGACGGCCTGGGAGCCCTCACCGTGGTCTATCCCCACATCAAATACCTCTTCGGGAAAGTGACCATGTATCCCGCCTTCGGGCGCGAGAACCTCGACCTCATACTCGGCTTCCTCAACAAGCATTTCCCCGACGCCGACGAGCTCGTCAGGCCGATACATCCCATCGTCACCAAGGCCATGTCGCCCGAAGTGCAGCAGAAATTCTCCGGTGGAAACTACAAGGAAGACTACAGGATACTCAACCGCCTCATCCGCGAGAAGGGCCTCAATATCCCGCCGCTCGTCAACGCATACATGAGCCTTTCGCCTACGATGCGTGTATTCGGCACGGCGGTCAACGATGAATTTGGCGACGTGGAGGAGAGCGGAATATTCCTGACCATCTCCGAGATACTCCAGGAGAAGAAAGACCGCCACATCAACACCTACAAGGAAAACGCCCGCAGTCTCGCAACCCAAAAAGAAGAAATAAGCCATGGATAAAGTGCTCGTCACGGGCGCCGACGGATTCATCGGCTCCCATCTCACGCAGGCCCTCCTCGACGAAGGATGCGAGGTAAGGGCGCTGGCCCAGTACAACTCATTCAACAACTGGGGCTGGCTCGAAGACATCCGCCATCCGGGACTCGAGGTGGTCACCGGCGACGTGCGCGACCCTAACTTCTGCCGCCATATCGTCAGGGGGGTCGACACTGTCTTCCATCTCGCGGCCCTCATCGCCATCCCATACAGCTATGTGGCGCCCGACTCATATGTAGACACCAACGTGAAGGGCACGCTCAACATCTGCCAGGCCGTAAGGGACGAGGGCGTGGAGCGACTGCTCGTCACCTCCACTTCCGAAGTCTACGGCACGGCGCGCTACGTGCCCATCGACGAGAAGCATCCCAAGCAGCCGCAGTCGCCTTACTCCGCCTCCAAGATAGGCGCCGACGCCATCGCCCTGAGCTTCCACAACGCGTTCGAGACTCCGGTGACGGTGGTGCGTCCCTTCAATACGTATGGTCCGCGCCAGTCGGCGCGCGCCATCATCCCCACCATCATCACCCAGATCGCAGCCGGAGAGCGGCGGATCAAGGTGGGCGACCTGACGCCGACGCGCGATTTCAACTACGTGGCCGACACGGCCGCCGGATTCATCGCCCTGGCCAAGTGCCGGGAGGCCGTAGGGCGCGAGGTCAACATAGCCACGGGGCGCGAGGTCAGCATGGCCGACACCCTGCAGGCGATAGCCAGCATCATGGGGGCCGACGTGGAGTGGGTCGTAGATCCGCAGCGTCTGCGCCCGGGAGGAAGCGAGGTGTTCAGGCTGCTCGGCGACAACAGCCTCATCACGCGCCTGACCGGATGGCGCCCGCGATATACCCTCGAGGAGGGACTCGGAAAGACGGTCGAATGGTTTACGGATCCGGCCAACCTCAGCAAATACAAAACAGGAATCTATAACGTCTGAACGTATGAAAAAGATAAACATTATGATGCTCGGCGGCGCACGCCGCGTGTCGATGGCCGAACTCTTCAAGCGCAGCGGAGAGAGGATCGGACGCGAGGTCAACATCATCAGCTACGAACTTCTGGAGCAGGTGCCGATAGCCCTCGTGGGCAAGGTGGTGGTAGGTCTCCGGTGGAGCGATCCCAATGTAGTGGCCGACATAGTGAAGGTGGCCAAGGAATATGAGATCGACATCATCCTCCCCTTCGTAGACGGCGCCATAGAGATAGCTTCGAAAGTGAGGCAGCATCTTCCGGGCGTGTTCGTGCCTGTGGGCGACTTCGAGGTGAACCGCACCATGTTTGACAAGGTCGAGGCCGCGAAGGCCTTCGAGAAGGCCGGGCTTCCCATCCCGCGCACCTACTCCGCCATCAACGCCAAGATGCCTGCCATCGCGAAGCCCCGCAAGGGTTCGGCCTCAAGGGGCATCAAGATCTTCCATACGCTCGACGAACTGATGCAGCTCGAGGGCCTGAGCGACTATCTCGTGCAGGAATACATCGAGAACCGCGACGAATATACGGTAGACTGCTACGTCTCCCAGGCCGGCGAGATACTGACGGTGGTGCCCCGCGTGCGCCTCGAGGTAATGGGCGGCGAAGTGACGCGCACCATCACCTGCCGCAACCAGACCCTCGACCGCCTCAGCCGCCAGGTGATAGAGACGTTCTCGCTCCGCGGTCCGGTCACACTGCAGTTTCTCCACGACCTCGACCGCAACCGCTATCTGCTGATGGAGGTCAATCCCCGGCTCGGCGGCGGAGTGGTCTGCTCCATCTATGCCGGCGCGCCCATCACCGACTACATCATCGACGAGTCGCGCGGCATCACCCTCAACGCCTGCGACGACTGGGCCTACAACACCCTGATGGCCCGCTATCAGAAGGAGGCGATCTTCTACGAATCCTGACTCGCGGCCGCTCCCTACGGAGGGCAAGCCCCGGTAGGAATGATTTTTTTACGGAAAAAAGTTGCAAATTTAACGTTTATTGTGTAACTTTGGCCTCCAAATACCCGAAAATCCGCACCGATGTGTGGATTTGCGCGCGTATGTCGTTGATAACCCGAAATTTAGTTAGTTTTTTTATATACATGATCATGAAAAAGACATTAGTTTATCTTTCGATGGGAGCCATGGTGCTGACCATGGGATCCTGCTCCAAGAAGGTGAGCGACTTCGCTTCGGAGTATTTCACCACCAATCCGACCCCGCTGGAGACAGTAGGCGAAACGGTTCCGGCTACCATTTCCGGTACGGTGCCCGCGAAGTTCATGCCCAAGAACGCAGTGGTGACAGTCACTCCGGTGCTCGTATGGGACGGCGGCGAGGCAAGCAGCTCGCAGGTGACTTTCCAGGGCGAGAACGCCCGTGCCAACGGCCAGGTTATTTCCTACAAGGAAGGCGGCCCGGTGACCATCCCCTTCAACGTGCTCTATCAGCCTGAGATGGCCAACAGCGACCTCTACCTCGACTTCAAGGTGAACCAGGGCGGCAAGGACTATGAGCTTCCCCGCGTGAAGGTAGGCTACGGCGTGATCGCCACCTCCACCCTCACCGACGTCACCGTGCTTGAGCCGGCTCCCGCAGTCAGCAACTTCGAGCGCATCATCAAGGAGAAGTATAGCGCAGAGATCAAGTTCCTCATCAACCAGGCCAACATCCGCGCCAACCAGACAAGCGCTGCCGACTACGTGGACTTCAACAAAGACCTCCTCGCTGCCAACGCAGCCCCCAACATGGAGATCGCAGGCGTCAACGTACACTCCTACGCTTCGCCCGACGGCACAATGGCGTTCAACACCCAGCTCGCAGAGAAGCGTGAGAACGTGACCGTAGACTATATGCGCAACCAGCTCAAGAAGGATAAGATCACAGAATTCGGCGAGCTCACTTCCGAGTTCACTCCCGAAGACTGGGAAGGCTTCCAGCAGCTCGTGGAGAAGAGCAACATCCAGGACAAGAACCTCATCCTGAGCGTGCTCAAGATGTATAAGGATCCCGAGCAGCGCGAGGTTGAGCTCAAGAACATGTCGGCCGTCTTCAACGAGCTCGCAGAGCAGATCCTTCCGCAGCTCCGCTACTCCAAGATCGTAGCTACAGTCAACGTGATCGGCAAGAGCGACGAGGAGATGGTGGCCATCTTCCAGAGCAACCCCTCAGGCCTCAACATCGAGGAGATACTCTACCTCGCAAGCATCACTGACGACAACAAGAAGAAAGAGGCTATCTACACCGCCGCAACTCAGCTCTATCCCAACGACTTCCGCACTTGGAACGGTCTCGGCGCAACTGAGTTCGTACTCGGCAACTACGACGCAGCCTCCAAGGCTCTCGCACAGGCCAAGAAAGTGGGTCCCAACGAGAAGTCTGTAGATCTCAACCAGGGTCTCGTAGCGCTCGCCAACAACGACTACAGCGCAGCCAAGAACCTCATCGGCGGCGCAGCAGGCGTGCCTGAGGCAGCCGGCGCACTCGGTGTGCTCTACCTCAACGAAGGCCAGGTAAGCAACGCCATCAACAGCCTCGGCGGCGCTAAGAACAACAACACCGCCCTCGCCCAGATCCTCGCCAAGGACTACAGCGCAGCCAAGAACACACTCGCTGCCATCCAGGCTCCCAACGCCACCACCTACTATCTCGCAGCCATCGTAGGCGCACGCACCAACAACGAGAACATGGTGATGACCAACCTCCGCGAAGCCATCAAGCTCGACAGCTCACTCGCAGCCAAGGCTAAGAAAGACCTCGAGTTTGCAAGCTACAACCTCAATTTCTAAAAAAAAGCCGGGATAAGGATCCGTCCTTACCTGACAGACCTTAAGGGCGCGGGCCGTGACTGGCCCGCGCCCTACCAATAGACTAAACATAGACTTGAAATGGTTTTTAAATACGACTATCTCGTGATAGGATCGGGCGTCGCCGGCATGAGCTTCGCCCTGAAGGTGGCCTCAGAAGCCCATAGAGTGGCCATCATATGCAAGGCCACTCTGGAGGAGGCCAACACATTCTTCGCCCAGGGTGGAGTGGCGAGCGTCACCAATCTCGATCTGGACGACTTCGACAAGCATATCCACGACACAATGGTGGCCGGCGACTGGCTCTCCGACCCGGCGGCAGTGGAGACAGTGGTGCGCAACGCTCCGGCGCAGATCGGTGAGCTCCTCGGCTGGGGAGTAGACTTCGACCGCAAGGAAGACGGCAGCTTCGACCTCCACCGCGAGGGAGGCCACAGCGAATTCCGCATCCTGCACCATGCCGACAATACGGGCGCCGAAATCCAGCAGTCACTCATAGAGCGTATAAAGGAAAACCCCTACATCGACATCTTCGAGCATCACTTCGCCGTGGAGATCATCACGCAGCATCACTTAGGCAGGATAGTCACCCGACGCACCCCCGACATCACCTGCTACGGCGCCTACGTGCTCGACGAGGAGACCGAGAAGGTAGACACGTTCCTGGCCAAGGTCACAGTGATGGCTACCGGAGGAGTCGGCGCATGCTATACGACCACGACCAATCCCCTCGTGGCCACGGGCGACGGCATTGCGATGGTCTACCGCGCCAAGGGGACGGTGAGCGACATGGAGTTCATTCAGTTCCACCCGACGGCCCTCTACCACCCCGGCGACCGCCCCAGCTTCCTCATCACGGAGGCCATGCGCGGCTACGGCGCCGTGCTCAAGACCCTCGACGGCAAGGAGTTCATGCATAAGTATGATCCGCGCCTCTCGCTCGCTCCGCGCGACATAGTGGCCCGCGCCATAGACTCGGAGATGAAGCAGACAGGCTCAGACCATGTCTATCTCGACGTCACCCACAAAGACCCCGAAGAGACGAAGCGGCATTTCCCCAACATCTACGAGAAATGCCTCTCGCTCGGCATCGACATAACGAAAGACATGATTCCCGTGGCCCCCGCGGCCCACTACCTCTGCGGCGGCATCAAGGTAGACCTTGACGGCCAGTCGAGCATCGACCGCCTCTACGCCATCGGAGAATGCTCCTGCACGGGGCTGCACGGCGGCAACCGGCTCGCCTCCAATTCGCTGATAGAGGCCGTGGTCTACGCCGATGCGGCCGCCCGGCATTCCCTCGGGAGGATCGACGGCATCGACTTCCGCACCGACGTGCCGGAATGGAACGACGAAGGCACGTCACACCCCGAAGAGATGGTGCTCATCACGCAGTCGGAGAAGGAAGTCAACCAGATCATGGGCTACTACGTAGGCATCGTCAGGAGCGACCTGCGCCTCGACCGCGCCTGGAACCGCCTCGACATCCTCTATCAGGAGACGGAGAGGCTCTTCAAGGAGAGCAAGCCTACGCGGGCCCTCTGCGAGCTGCGCAACATCATCAACACCGGCTACCTCATAATGCGCCAGGCCCGTGAGCGCAAGGAGAGCCGCGGACTTCACTTCACGGTAGACTATCCGCATCCGGAGACCACTCCGAACATTGAGGGCTTCTGAGGCGTTGAAACACAGTAAACACATTTGAATCATTCCGTATGAAAAGGATCCTTCTGCCCTTTGTGGCCCTTACAATGATATCCGTTGGCGCATACGCCAAGAAAAGCCATGACATGTCGCTTCAGCGCAACCTCAAGACCTTCAACGCCATGGTGAAGACGCTTGAGGAGAACTATGTGGACTCCATACGCATCGACGAGGCATTCAAGGCCGCCTCCAACGCCATGCTCAACACGGTGGACCCATATACGGAATACTATACCTCCGACGACAAGGACGAGCTGATGAAGATGACCACCGGCGAATATGCCGGCATAGGCAGCTACATCACAGAATACGACGGCAAAGTGCGCATCTCCCAGCCTGTAGCGGGGAGCCCCGCCGCCAAAGCGGGACTGATGGCCGGAGACTGGATCGTGAAGGTAGACACCACCGACACGAAGGGACTGAAATCAGGAGACGTATCGAAACTCTTGAGAGGCAATCCGGGCACGGATGTCTACGTGGAAGTGGTGCGTCCGTATATGGCTGACTCATTGAAGTCATTCACCATCACGCGCGAGAAGGTGGGAGAGAAATCTGTGCCCTACTTCGGCATGGTGAGCCCCTCTACGGGCTATATACGCCTCACCAGCTATATCTCCAATTCGCCGCAGGAGATCGCCGCGGCGCTCGACTCGCTGAAGGGGAATCCGGGATTCTCCAAGCTCATCCTCGACCTGCGCGGCAACGGCGGAGGCCTCGTGGAGAGCGCCATCGACATCTTGGGCAATTTCCTGCCGAAGGGCACGCAGGTGCTCCGCACGAGCGGCAGCGGCAGGGAGCGCATCTACAAGACCACCCACACCCCCTCCTTCCCTGACATGCCCCTCGCCGTGCTGACCGACGGCGCCACGGCATCGGCATCGGAGATCACGGCCGGCGCCCTGCAGGATCTTGACCGCGCGGTGCTCATCGGCAACCGCAGCTTCGGAAAGGGGCTCGTGCAGAACATATTCCCGCTTCCCCACGACGCGAGCCTGAAAGTGACCGTAGCGAAATACTACATTCCTTCCGGGCGACTGATACAGGCCCTCGACTATTCGCGCCGGAATCCCGACGGAAGCGTGGCCCGCACGCCCGACTCGCTGACCAATGTCTACTACACCTCGCGCGGACGCGAGGTGCGCGACGGCGGCGGCCTGAAGCCGGACTCGGTGGTGGAAAACAACAATTACTCCGACATACTCTACAACCTCGTGACGAAAAACAGGATCTTCGACTTCGCCACCCGCTACCGCGCCGCCCATCCCGAGGCGATGCCCCTGGATAAGCTGGAGGTGACCGACGATGTGTATGCCGAATTCACCGAATTCGTAGTAGACGGCGACATGAAATACGACACTTCATTCGACGCCCTCCTGAAGGAGCTGCGCAAGCAGGCCGACGAGCAGGGCTACATGACGCCCGACAACGACTCCACGCTGACGCTGCTTGAGAAGCGGCTCGGAAGCGACCTCAGGCGCGACCTCGAGTTCAAGAAAGGCGAGATCAGAGACTATCTCGCCGAGGAGATCGCCAGCCGTTATTACGGCGACGGCGGACGCGTGGCTGTGGAGATCCGCACCGATCCGGTAGTGGAGACCGCCGTCGCCATCCTCGAGTCTCCCCAATACGACGCCATCCTCCGCAAGACCCCGGACGGAAAACCCACAACGGAAAACGCAAAACGCAAGAAATGATGACCCTCGGCGAAGCCGCCGCGCTCTTCGCCACACCGGCGCGGCTGAAGGCCCTTAAGAAACTCATAGGCGACAGGAAGGCGCGCCGCGTGGCGCTGGGCGGCCTGAGGGGCTCGGCGGCCGCCGTGCTGCTCGGAAAGATAGCCGACTCGAAGCATCCCATGGTAGTAGTGGCCGACGACGCCGACTCGGCCGGCTATCTCTACCACGACCTCTCGCGGGTGGCCGGATGCGAGGTTGCGTTTTTTCCGAGCGGCTACAAACGCCACATCAAATACGGGCGTGTCGACGCGCCCCAGCAGATCCTCCGCGCCGAGGCCATCGACGGCTGGCGGAGCGGGCGCATAGGCTGGATAGTGACCTATCCCGACGCGCTCGCCGAGCGGGTGCCCATGAAGGCGGATCTCGAGAAGAATACCCTGAGGCTCTCCACAGCCGGGAAGGGCGACATCGCCAAGGTGGAGAATCGCCTGGAGGAGTTGGGATTCAAGCATGTCGACTATGTCTACGAGCCGGGGCAGTTCGCCCGCCGCGGATCGATCCTCGACGTCTTCTCCTACTCCAACGAGCTTCCCTACCGCCTCGACTTCTTCGACGACGAGATAGACTCCATACGCACGTTCAACGTAGAGACGCAGCTTTCCGAGCAGCGACTCGGCGAAGTATCCATAGTGGCCGCCTCCGCCGCCGAGGGCAGCGGAGAGCACGGAGTGTCGCTGCTGGAGTTTATCGGCGACGACGCTCCGATATTCGTGGCCGACGCGTCGGCCCTTACGGCCACAGTGCGCGACATCGCCTCCCAGCAGTATTCCGAATCGGCCGCCATCGCCGAGGAAGGGGATTCCGACGCCATGCGTAAGGTGGTGGATGCGGAGGATTTCGCCCGCAGGCTCGAAGGCTTCCGCATCTTCGAGTTCGGGCTTACCGCCTCCGCTTCGGGAGCCGACGCCGTCATGGAGTTCGACACCGCGCCCCAGGCCCTCTACCACAAGAACTTCGACATCATCTCCGAATCGTTTACGAAGATGCTCGCCGACGGCTACCGCCTGCTCATACTCAGCGACTCGCCCTATCAGGCCGAGCGCCTGAAGGAGATATTCGCCGACCGCGGCGACCGCATCGACTTCACCCCGGTGGCGCAGACGCTCCACGCCGGATTCGTAGACCACGACACGAAGACCTGCTTCTTCACCGACCATCAGATATTCGACCGCTTCCACAAATACAGCCTCAAATCAGACAAGGCGCGCAGCGGCAAACTCGCCCTCTCTCTCAAGGAGCTCAACCAGATAGAGATCGGCGACTACATAGTGCACATCGACCACGGCATCGGCCGCTTCGCCGGCCTCATCAAGACCGACACCAACGGCAGCCCGCAGGAGATGATCAAGCTTCTCTATCAGAACGACGACATGATCCTCGTCTCCATCCATTCGCTGCATAAGCTGTCGAAATACAGGGGCAAGGAGGGGGTGCCGCCCAAGATCAACAAACTTGGCTCAGGCGCGTGGAACCGCATAAAAGACCGCACCAAGAGCAAGATGAAAGACATAGCGCGCGACCTCATCAAGCTCTATGCCGCGCGCCGCGAGGAGAAGGGTTTCGCCTATTCCCCCGACTCCTACCTGCAGCATGAGCTGGAGGCCAGCTTCATCTATGAAGACACCCCCGACCAGCTTAAGGCCACGCAGGCCATCAAGGCCGACATGGAGAGTCCGCGCCCGATGGACCGCCTCGTCTGCGGCGACGTGGGGTTCGGAAAGACGGAGATCGCCATCCGTGCCGCATTCAAGGCGGCTGCCGACTCGAAGCAGGTGGCCGTATTGGTGCCCACCACCGTGCTGGCCATGCAGCACTACCGCACCTTCTCCAAGCGCCTGAAAGACCTTCCGGTGAGGGTGGAGTTCATCTCCAGGGCTAAGAAGCCGAAGGAGGTGAAGCAGATACTGGCCGACCTCGAGGCCGGCAAGGTAGACATACTCATAGGAACGCATAAACTGATAGGAAAATCGGTCAAGTTCAAAGACCTTGGTCTGCTCATCGTAGACGAAGAGCAGAAGTTCGGCGTGGCCGTCAAGGAGAAGCTGAAGCAGATGAAGGTCAATGTGGACACGCTCACCATGAGCGCGACCCCGATACCGCGCACCCTGCAGTTCTCGCTCATGGGAGCGCGCGACCTCAGCAGCCTTAACACTCCTCCGGCCAACCGCCATCCGGTAGTGACTACGGTAGCCACGCTCGACGACGAGATGGTGAAGGAAGCCGTCAATTTCGAGCTTTCGCGCAATGGCCAGCTCTTCGTCATCTCCAACCGCATCGAGAACCTTGACGTGCTGGAGAACATGCTCCACCGCCTCGTGCCGGATGCGCGCGTCATCAAGGCCCACGGGCAGATGCCTCCGGAGAAGCTTGAGAAGGCCATCCTCGACTTCGCCGCCCACGACTATGACGTGCTGCTCTCGACCACCATCGTGGAGAACGGCGTAGACATGCCCAACGTCAACACCATCATCGTCAACAACGCCCATCATTTCGGGCTCTCGGAGCTGCATCAGCTCCGTGGGCGCGTGGGGCGCAGCGACCGCAAGGCGTTCTGCTACTTCATGGTGCCTCCGGGAGCTCCGCTCACTCCCGTGGCGCGCCGGAGGCTGCAGGCCATAGAGAGCTTCAGCGACCTCGGCAGCGGCATACACATCGCCATGCAGGACCTCGACATACGCGGAGCGGGCAACCTTTTGGGCGCCGAGCAGTCTGGTTTCATAGCCGACCTCGGATATGAGACCTATCAGAAGATACTGAAGGAGTCGATGATGGAGCTGAAGACGGAGGAGTTCGCCGAGACGTTCGCCGACTCGAAGGATACGCTGGAGGAGGATTTCGTGGCCGACTGCGCCATCGAGAGCGACCTGGAGCTGAGGCTGCCCCCATCCTATGTGCCTCAGGAGAGCGAGCGCATCTCGCTCTATCAGCAGCTCGACAATATGGAGAACGCGGAGCAGATCGAGGAGTTCCGGACGCAGCTGAAAGACCGTTTCGGTGCGATACCGCAGACCACGGAGGAGCTGATCAAGGTAGTGCCTCTCAGAATGGCCGCAAAACGCCTCGGAATCGAGCGTCTGACGCTCAAAGGGGGAAAGATGTATCTTTACTTTGTCGGGGAGGAAAACGCGGCGTATTACGGTTCTACGGCGTTCGGGCGTCTATTGGCGTGGCTTCAGCTTGATCCGAAGCGCACGAAGCTGCGCGACGTCGGCGGCAAGCGCTCCTTCCTTGTGGCCGACGTGCCTACCGTCAGCGAGGCCCTCTCCATCCTCGAGACGATCCGCTCGCTGCAGCCGCTCTGATTATTTTTTCTCAAAGATGGGGCCTTCGTCAGAGATGCCTTCGATGATGATCTTGCAGTTCCCTTTGGCGGGGAGCTTCAGGTCGATATCGGTTCCCTCTCCGTCGAATCTGACGGAGGGAAGCCAGAGGAGCGTCGAGGCGTTATCAAGGTCGTAGGCAGCCGTAGTGGAGGAAAGCATCGGGCTCGAGTATTCCTTGTATTTCTGATATCCGAGCGGAATGTGGTCTTTCAGTTCGAACTGGGCCTTTATTCCATGGGAAGCGCCGTCTTTAGTGGTGATCATCAGGGCTCCTCCTTCCAGATTATCCAATATCAGGGCCTCTCCGTTTCTAAGGAAATCGATGCGCTCTATGGCATCGAAAGGAATCACCCTGATGATATCGGCAAGAGGAGTGCCGCCTCGCGGCAGTTTGACCGGCTCAGGCATTGCATTCCCTCCGTCTTTATTGAATTTCTGCGGCACCAATGATGCCCTGTTGACTTTAAACTCCTTGCGGCCGTCATCATACGTATGGCGCACCCCGTCAATATAATATGTCACTGGATAACCTCTCCAAAACAGACATCCGTTTATAATGGTCGTTCCGGGGATATCCCTGACAGCCTCCTCAAGGGTAGTGATTCCTTTTTTATTGAAATCCTCCGTTGTCTTGGAATGCGATGCAAGCATCTCATAGATGTCGGTCTCCTTCTGGGCGAAGGCCTGCACCTTGATTTCATCGAGCATGGTCCATTGGCTTCCTTTGAAGAAATCGGATATTTCAGCTTCCGTGCCATTGTCGGCGGGTTTGCCGGGGAGTGGTTCCGATTCGGGATACTTCATGTCGTCTACCTCATAGTTGCCCTCGTTGTCACCCTTCTCATTCATGGCCCTGAAGATGAAGGGAGTGCCTTCCGGCAGGTCGAACCCGTCGAGATGGAACTCGCCGTTGGCGTCGGTCTCGGCAAACGTCCCGAAATCGGCCTTGGGAGCGATGGCGTAGACCATCACTCCTTCCAGAGGTTTATTGCGCCAGCGCGATTTGACCTGGCCTGATATCTCCTGCCCGATTTCAAGCGGGACAGACGGTTCGGTGTATTTTCCGGCTATGGCCTCGGGAAGGTTGTAGCGGCTCCATCCGTTGACCATCATGAGCAGGTCGAGGTTGCGGTCAGCTTCGCGGTCATTGGTGTTGAAGTAATACAGCGGATTCTCGATCCGCCCCCGCAGTTCGCTCTGCAGGAGCAGTTGCGTGCGGGCATTGAGCGCCTGATCTGCATCTCCGTTGAAGTGGTTGAGTATCCTCACGCTGCAGTCAGCGTCGCCGCCTCCAGGCAACTGAAGCCTTATCTTCAGCGAATCCTCCGGTATTGAAGCCACTTCCGGAGCGGGTCTGTCCGCTCCGATGAAGAAAAGACGTTCGCTGACCACTGCGCTGTCGCCGTGTGAGACGAGCAGTGCCTGATAAAGGCCTGTGGGAAGGGTTGCCTTGTCGATTGCTATCGGTCTGTCGGCCGATATTGGAGTGGCGAGGATGCCTTTGCCTCTGCAGGCCACTACGAGTTCCAGATTCTTGCCGTCTCCTCCCGCGACGCTGAATACGCTTCGCGCACGAGATGACGCGTATCTGAGGCTCGACGCGCCGGGTTTGGGCGCACCGATTTCAGCACTGCGTATCTCCCCCTCGGGCCCTATATATTCCGCGCTGTAGCTGCGTCCCTCTTCGGGCACAAAGCTGACTTTCCCCATTCCGTCATGGGAAGTGCTGAAACGCGTTATCTCCGTCCCGGTATCGTCGCGCACAACTCCTGACGCAGACACTCCACAGTCATCCTCATCGGTAGCCTTGAAAGCCACTTCACACGGCATTCCGGCTATAAGCCATCCTCCTTCGGGATAGAAACGCATGGCGGTGGCTCCTGCGGGATAGGGAATGGGAACGAACTTGGCATAGTCGCCGAATTTCACCAGCACCACATCCTCTCCTTTGTCGCGTCTGAACTTTCTTGAGAATCCCTTGGGGCTGTCGGCGAATTCAAGCTTATTTCCGTCGGGCATTGTCCATGACATTGATTGATAATACATTTTGTCGTCGCTGAGCGCGCGGAGCTTGAAGTTGCCTTTCACTTCTCCGGTTCCGGCAGGCGTGA
Organism: uncultured Porphyromonadaceae bacterium; assembly: GCA_947175295.1. GTDB lineage: Bacteria > Bacteroidota > Bacteroidia > Bacteroidales > Muribaculaceae > Lepagella. The sequence continues at coordinate 2,946 of CAMWMK010000051.1, read as the reverse complement.
ATTCGGAGTCGATGGCGTATTTCGAGCTGTATGGAGCCAGTATTCTGACGGGTTTGCGGAAGAAATAGTCACTGCCTTGGTTTTCAGAAAATACGGTATAGGCTGTCAGTGTGTAGTCTCCCTCCGGCATGTCCTGGGAAAGGGGAATGTAGCCTGAGAACACACCATCGCGGTCGATGAGCTTGATTCTGGTCACTACTTCCTTGAAGGGATTGCGAAGCTCCAGATAGGCGTATTTGCTGAGTCCGGCGTTCTGAAGGCTGAGGGCGTCTACCACGAAGGTACGGAGCCACACCGTATCTCCGGCGCAGTACATGTCGCGGTCAGTCACTACATGAATCTTCTCCTGCGGATAGATCTCCATCTGTGTGGCCAACCGTTTGAGCGCCGTATTATCCTGCGCCATCGCAATCAGGCTGACTGCCATCATTACCGATAGCATTGCGATGCGTATAGTTGCAATTCCTAAAGTTTTTCTCATACGTTTGATTGCCATAGCCGTTCCTCCTTATTGTTTGTGAATGATTGCAAAGTTACATCTTTTATTTCAAAAAACAAAATTTTATTTCACATAAAAAGCTCATTATCTATCATTATTATTCATTCTTAGGGGATTTCTCATGTGTAAACTGTATCAGACAGACTACCTCACCATCTCGGAATATGACCTGGACACCGACACCGTTCGCCTGAAGGTTTCGAACGGGGAGGTCACAAAAGCACTCTTCAGTGATCTGCTGAAATACACACCTCTGACGGTCGCATCGACCTCCTCATACGGACTCCGAAATTCATCTACATAATAGAGCTCAAATACGACGCCACCCCCGAGCAGGCCCTCAGCCAGATTGAGGAGAAGGGCTATGCCCGCAGATTCGCCACCGACAGCCGCCTCCTATTCAAGATAGGCGTCAACTTCTCCTCCAGGACCCGCCGTATCGAAGCCTGGAAGATCGAATCCTGACTCGTCACTTGTCGAATCCAAAGAAATGTTTAAAGCGCCGCAGTAAACCATTGCGTAACTCCACATAATCCGGAATATTGGCCGAAGTATCTGAGTGCTGACTTAAGTCGACATCATCCGAAATATGTATCGGCTTCAATCGGGAGATTCTCTTGATGTTCAGATTCAATTCAACCTGCCGCATGAACATTTCCCTATCCTCCATTCTGCAATAGAGGTCGGTTTGCCATTCTTTCGCCGAGATATTGTCGAATGCCTTACAATCTCCATTTTCCATATCCTTCACCAGCTCTTCTATATTTCCCTTGACCTGGCTGATTAGGTTCTCGTTGCCGAAATAGTAAGCCAATGCCAACTTCAATTCAAGTATGCGGCACATCGACCAAATTCCCCGGACTCTTGCGGAATCGATCAGGCGCAACACATCGCTCAATCTTACATACTCCTGCAAGACTGTACCGAATCTCTGGTGGGCACATTTGAAAGCCTTTCCCAATTTAGCAAGACGCCACTCTCTTTCACGTCTGAATTTACTCCCGTCCGGATCCGTCACACCCCACTTCTTCTGCCCTTCTACGAAGTCTTCAAGCAATGGATCATGAAATCTACAGTCAATAAGGAGTTGGAGTGTAGCATCATGTAACAATTCCTCATCAACAAAGGGAATATTGATCTTATCTTTTTCCACCCATAAGGGAAGAACCTGCAGATAGACACGGTATTCTTTCCCTCCAAAACGGTCTTTGTCCAGCCTAAGCCCTATCAGCACAATGTCTGCCTTCGCAAACAAGGTGGAAGCCGTGTATGGAGACAGAATGGGAAACTCTCCCTGCCAATCATTTACTATATTTTTGAATGTCATAAAATAAACCATTAATTTAAAAATTCTCAGCTATTTAATCATGATAGTTTAAATTACCATTCTTGTAGAAGATCATGAATATAAATACCGCTATGCTCTTCTACATTGATGGTGTAATAGGTATTGGAATGAGAGTACTAATCATCTCTACAGAAATAAACTCCTTCAAATATTCAGTTATAAGCAGACACACGTCAAAGCCCTCAAGTGTAAGAGGACCCTCAATGTTTTAAGAATTGCTGTTTTCATTGTTGTTTAATTTATGGGGGAGTTTGTATATGTAGAATTATTGATATAATATTGGATCTGGTAAAAAAACTGTGCGGAAAAGGCTTATAGCATCCATTTCCGCACTATTTAGGTCTTTTTTTCAGGATATTTAATGGCCGCAAAATACCTACCAGCAGTCTGATTATATCGTCTATGACTTTCGCTTCCACAACTCCCTGTATGCATTCCAATGGGCAATGTTTTTTCGGACTTGCGAAAGGTCAGGGGCTATCTTTGATTCAGAAACCCTTTGAGGTTGTCCATATCCATCAAGTATATTACGGATATCTGTTTTTCAGGGATAGACCCAACACTTATTCCGACTGAATCAGAGAGCATGAAGGTCGATAGATTGGTATTTCCATCATTCGTCATGTCTTTTCTTATAGAGTTGTCGTTAAGATTGTCCTCAATAGCTTTACATACGTCAGGATAATCCGTGGAAGGCACCGACTCATACATTGCCATTTTCGCATATTCATTCATGATAAATATGATTCTGGATATCCCGACTCCCCCGATGTCGAAGTTCGCCGGATACAGGGCAATGACGGTTCCGTAAGCCCCTATGTCAAGTTTCCTGTAATCAAAACCTCTTCTCTTAAAATCCGACTCAATCTCCGAAGTCTCCAGCCGACCGATTGATTGCTCGATACCAAGCGGACGCAGAAGCATATTGTCAAGCGACTCAATCGCTTCAAGAGTCTCATTTGGGGAATCAGCAAGAGCCACATCCCGGCATTCGGCCAAGCTCACACCTATAGAGAATGTCATCAGGAACAAGAGAGCCGACATTGTCTTGATAATTGCTGTTTTCATTGTTGTTCGCTATTTAGGGTTTGCGGATACA
>CAMWMK010000050.1 GCA_947175295.1 uncultured Porphyromonadaceae bacterium | reverse complement strand
ATCATCTTCACCGACAAGAAAGGATATGAAGACGTATTCCGCAAGCATGAACGCAGTTCAGGCACCAACGACATATGGCTTTACGACAACGGCAGCTTCCGCCAGCTGACCGATTTCAACGGACATGACCGCAATGCAGTCTGGGCCCCTCAGAAGGATTCTTTCTTCTTCCTGTCTGAAGAAGACGGCACGCTCAACATCTATGCCGCCGATCTCAACGGCAAGAAAAGAAAACTTACTTCATTTGAGAAGCACCCGGTAAGAAATCTCTCCGTATCCGACGGCGGACTTATGGCATTCAGCTGGGACGGCGAACTCTATACCCTCACCGACGGCGGACAGCCGAAGAAGGTGGATGTGGAGATAGTGGCAGACGACTATGATTCCGACCTCGTGAAAAGATACGTCACCGGCGGCGCTTCCTCATTCTATCCGGCTCCGAAGGGCAACGAACTCGCCATCGTGCTGCGCGGAGACGTATACGTTACCGATGCCAAGTACAAGACCACGAAACGCATCACCGACACTCCGGCCCAGGAGCGTACGGTAAGCATATCGCCCGACGGCAAGACAATGGTGTATGATTCCGACCGCGAAGGCTACTGGCAGCTCTTCACCGCCAAAATCAAGAATCCGAAGGAAGAGCAGTTCGCATACGCTACCGAGATAGTGGAGGAACCCCTCTATAAGTGCGAGACGAGTGCGATGCAGCCGGTGATCAGCCCCGATGGAAAGAAAGTGGCTTTCCTCGAAAACCGATCCACACTCCGTGTCATCGACCTTGACACAAAGAAGGTGACTACCGCCCTCGACGGAAAATACAATTACTCTTACGCCGACGGCGACCAGCAGTTTGCCTGGAGTCCCGACAGCCAATGGCTCCTCATGAACTATATAGGAGTGGGAGGCTGGAATAATACCGACATCGCCCTCATAAAGGCCGACGGCAGCGAGGTGATCGACCTTACGGAAAGCGGTTTCAGCGAAGGAAATCCGAAATGGGTGCTCGGAGGAAAGGGTATAGCTTTCGAATCAGCCAAATACGGTATGAAGAATACCGGCAGCTGGGGTAATCAGAGCGATATCATCCTCATGGCCCTCGACGGAGAGGCTTGGGATGACTTCAATATGACTGAGGAAGAGGAGGCCCTCAAGGAAAAGGATTCAAAAGATGAAGGCGACTCCGACTCCAAAGACGATAAGAAAGATAAGAAAGGAAAGAAGGATAAGAAAGACAAAAAGGACAAGGCCGACAAGAAGGACGACAAGCCGAAATTCATCCCCGACCTGGCTAACCGCCGCTACCGCACCAAGCGCCTGACCGGCAACTCTGCCATGATCGGCGACTTCTTCCTTACTCCCAAAGGCGATAAGCTTTACTTCACCGCCTCAAGCACCGAAGGCAATCGCAACCTCTATTGCCGCGACCTTAAGAAGGGCGACGTCTCAGTGGTCTCTTCAGGAATCTACGCCATGGAGCCGGACGCCAAGGGCGACAACCTTTTCCTTTGGGGCAACGGCGGCATAAAGAAGATGAACCTTTCCAACAACAAGATGGAGGATGTGGAGTATGAAGCTCTCTACGACCGCAGTCCCTCGAAGGAACGCGAGTATATCTACGACCATATGCTGCGCCAGGTCAACGACAAATTCTACGACGAGAACCTTCATGGAGTAGACTGGGCATACTATGGCGACCACTACCGTAAGTTCCTTCCCTACATCTCCAACAACCGCGACTTCGCCGAGATGCTCAGTGAGATACTCGGCGAACTCAACGCATCGCATACCGGCGGACGCGCCTATGGCAGCGGGGCTCCTCTTTCCACTGCGTCGCTCGGAGCCTACTTCGACGAAGACTATGACGGCGACGGCCTTAAGATAGCGGAAATCATTGCGAGAGGACCTCTCTCTACGAAGTCGGCAGACATGAAGACCGGAGAGGTGATCATGGCCATCGACGGCCAGAACATCGCTCCCCGACAGGACATCAACGCCATGCTCGACGGCAAGGCCGGAAAGAAGGTGCATCTCTCAGTGAAGGGCCTTGACGGAAAGAGCCGTGAGGTGACAGTGCGTCCTATATCGCTCGGCGCACTCTCAGACCTCAGTTATGAGCGTTGGGTGGAGCGCAACGAAAAGATTGTGGATTCCGTATCAGGAGGCAAGATAGGCTACATCCACGTGAAGGGAATGAACACTGCAAGCTATCAGAACGCTTATGAGCGTCTGCTCGGCAAATACCGCAACTGCGACGCAGTGGTGGTCGATACCCGCTACAACGGCGGCGGCTGGCTCCACAACGACCTCGCCATCCTTCTCAACGGCAAGGAATATGCCCGCTACTCGCCACGTGGCCAGTATATCGGCAGCGAACCCTGGGCCCAGTGGACCAAACCTTCTGCTATGCTCGTCAACGAATGCAACTACAGCGATGCATCGGGTACTCCCTACGTGTTCCAGACTCTCGGCATTGGCGACGTGGTCGGTGCTCCGATTCCCGGCACGATGACAGCTGTATGGTGGGAGACTCAGATCGATCCGAGCATCGTCTTCGGTATCCCGCAGGTGACAAACCTCTCCATCGACGGCAAACCGCTCGAAAACCAGCAGCTCAACCCCGACATCATTATCTATAATGCTCCCGCCGATGTGGAAGCCGGACGCGACGCTCAGCTCGAAGGCGCGGTGAAGAGCCTGATGAAATAGTTGATGCCGATCTTATGATATAGATATTATAATATCGCAGTTAGGCTAAGTCCAATTATTGATAATGGGATGGCTTCTCAAACAGAAGCCATCCTTATTGTTTAAATTTTTAAAAAAGAATAATCCTTTTGTTAAACAATAGTAAAAGGTATTTGTTGTAATGTTAAGTTGTCTTTCATGACTTTGAATTATGCTGCGCTAGAATAATAAACTAAATATTGTGGTATGTTGATTGTAATAATGATTCTATTGGGAGCATGTATACCTATCAGTAGACTGATACAGTTGCGAATTGAAGCAAACCCGAAGTATTCTGATGAATACAAGCATAAGGCTAAAGTTATACATAATATTGTTATGTTGGTCATTTTTGCTCTGATGCTTGTTTGCTGGTATGTCTTTAGAAGTAGAGTATTTTTTTAGCGAGATTGTAGAAATATCAATAGGGGGTGCCCAATTGGACACCCCCTATTTGTGGTCTAATTATAATCAAGCTTTAAGTTTTGCGATAGTGTCGAGGGCTTCGCGGCACTTGTCTGTGACATATTGCCAGTCGCCGGCTGCCACTTTGTCTTTCGGGAAGAGCTTCGAGCCCATGCCTACACAGTAGACGCCTGCGGCAAACCAGCCCTTTAGGTTTTCCTCAGTCGGTTCGACGCCGCCGGTCACCATAAGCTTCGACCAGGGCATCGGCGCGAGAAGACCCTTTACGAACTTCGGGCCGAGCACATCGCCGGGGAACACCTTGCAGAGGTCGCAGCCGAGTTCCTGTGCGAAACCGATTTCGGAAACAGTGCCGCAACCGGGAGTGTAGGGTACGAGGCGACGGTTGCAGACCTTAGCTACTTCAGGGTTGAAGAGCGGGCCTACTACGAAGCATGCGCCCTGCTGGATATAGAGGGAAGCTGCGGCGGGCTCTACAATGCTGCCTACGCCGATGGCCATCTCCGGGCATTCCTTAGCCGCGAACTTGATGACCTCGGCAAATATCTCGTGGGCGAAATCGCCGCGGTTGGTGAATTCAAACGCGCGTACGCCACCGTCATAGCAGGCTTTTACGACTGCCTTGGCCACTTCGGCATCCTTATGATAGAACACCGGCACCATCGGAGCCTCAGCTATCTTGGCGAGCACCTGCAGTTTATCGAATTTTGCCATTGTTAAGGTTTTTAGGTTTTAGGTTGTTGTGTTGTGAAGTTGCTGTGTCTGCATCAACGCTGTACGCGTCCGTTGGCGCTTCCGCCTGCGAGGGCTTCCACCTCAGCTACAGTCACGAGGTTGAAGTCGCCGGGGATGGTCTGCTTCAGAGCTGAAGCCGCTACAGCGAATTCGAGGGCCTCGCCCTGAGTCTCCTTATTGAGAAGGCCGTAGATGAGGCCGCCTGAGAAGGAGTCGCCGCCGCCTACGCGGTCGATGATCGGATTGATCTCGTAGCGTTTCGACTCGTAGAATTCCTCGCCGTTGTAGATCATGGCCTTCCAGCCGTTGTTGGATGCGGAGTAGGATTCGCGGAGGGTAGACACTACATACTTGAAGCCGAATTCCTTCATCATGGCCTGGAAGATGCCTTTGTAGCCTTCAGCGGATGTGTCGCCGGCTTCAACGTCGGCGTCGGGCTTGAAGCCGAGACAGAGTTCAGCGTCTTCCTCATTGCCGATGCAGACATCGACATACTGCATGAGCGGACGCATGATCGACTGTGCCTTCTCGCTTGTCCAGAGTTTCTTGCGGAAGTTGAGGTCGACCGATACGGTCACGCCGTGGCGCTTAGCGGCCTCGCATGCGAGGCGGGTGAGCTCGGCTGCCTTGTCGCTGATGGCGGGGGTGATGCCGCTCCAGTGAAACCAGTCGGCACCCTTCATGATCTCGTCGAAATCGAAATCAGAAGGATCTGCTTCAGCGATCGCTGAATGAGCGCGGTCGTAGATCACCTTCGAGGGGCGCATCGAAGCGCCTGTCTCGCAGTAATATATGCCTACGCGGTCGCCGCCGCGGGCTATATACTGAGTGTCGACGCCATAGCGGCGCAGCGCGTTTACTGCTGCCTGTCCGATTTCATGAGTAGGCAGTTTGGTTACAAACTTTGCGTCCATACCGTAGTTGGCGCAACTTACAGCGACATTAGCCTCACCGCCACCGAAGATGACTTCGAAGATGTCGCTCTGAATGAATCGCCGGTGTCCTTCCGGCGAAAGACGGAGCATTATCTCTCCAAGGGTTACTATACGTTTCATTCCGCAAATTTAAGCAAATATTTGCAAACATCATAATATTGCATAAGAAAAAATTCATTTTTTCGTTTCTTATAAAGCATGGGATGCCCCAAAGCACCTCGGCTCCCCTTACTTTCTATTGATTTATGCAAACGACAAAACGCCTTCATAGCGCCTTTCGGCTTCTTCTTCTGCTGCTGACGATCATCTGCGGCCCCCTCTCAGCCCATGCCAAATGGGGCGAGAAGGTGCCCAACCGTCAGTATGCCGACCTCAAGCGGTGGCACTGGGGTTTTTCGGTGGGTACACATGTGCAGGATCTTGTTTTCACCCACTCCGGACTCATCACCGACGACGGGCGGCAGTGGCAGATGGAGGTGCCCGACTTCTCTCCCGGCTTCAACGCCACAGTGCTCGGCGACCTAAGGCTCCACAGATACTTCAACCTCCGGTTTTCCCCGGGCATGTATTTCGGATCGAAGACGGTCCATATGCTTGATGTCAATTCCGGACAGAAGGAAGTCCAGGACGTAAAGAGCGCTCTGGTGGTCTTGCCCCTCGACCTGAAGATCTCCGGCGACAGGCTCCACAATACGCGCCCTTACTTCACGCTGGGAGCCATGGGGGTGCTCGACATATCGAAGAAACGCTCCGACCCCATAGTGACAAAGGGTTTCGATACGATGCTCACCGTGGGGCTCGGATGCGACTTCTACCTCCCGTTCTTCAAGCTTTGTCCGGAGATAAAGTTCTGCTTCGGACTTTCCGACATACTGAAGCACGACCGCCCTGACCTTGACGACAATCCTACCACCTTCCAGATTACACAGTCGCTTACCAAGATGAAGAGCAATATGGTGGTGCTCAGCTTTTATTTCGAATAAATGGAAATGCCTCTACGACATAGACTGAGAGCGGCGGCTTTCGCGGCCGCCTTCATGATAGCCTTCCTCCGCCCGCTTCTGACGATGGGGCAGAGCGACCCTCTGTATACCCAGGCGTGGGCGCTCCCGACCCTCTACAACCCTGCGGCCGCTGGCTCGACCGACTGGCTGCGCATACGGGGGGCCGCACGCCTGCAATGGGTGGGGATAGACAACGCTCCGAAAAGCTTTACGGCTGCCGCCGACATACCCTTCAAGCTCCTCAACCGCAGATGGGGCGGGGGTGTCAACGTAACCCAGGAAGGCATCGGCCTCTTCTCCAATACCTATGTCAACGGTCAGCTCAGCGGACGGCTGAAGAAACTCTTCGGCGGAGAACTGACCATCGGAGTGCAGGTGGGCTATTTCGGCTCGAGTTTCCGAGGATCAGACGTCTATATCCCCGACGATGACGACTACCATGACTCCAACGACCCTGCTATTCCGACTCAGGATGTAGGAGGCGGCACAGTCGATTTCGGCATCGGCCTGCAATACATACATCCGAAATTCCACGTGGGGGTATCGATGCTTCATCCCGCAGCTCCGAAGGTGAAGCTGAACACCAAAGGCACCACCTCTTCTTCCGCCACATCAGACAACCACGAATTCGAAACATATGTTAATAGAGTGCTCTATCTGACGGGGGGTAGCAATATTCAGGTCAAAAACACGTTAATAGAATTGCAGCCCGACCTCATCGTAGCTTCCGACCTGAAGACGTTTTCCGGTGTCCTCTCGCTCAAGGGATGGTACAACAGAATGTTTTTCGCAGGAGTGGCATATCGATGGGACGACGCCGTGAGCATCAATCTGGGCGCGGAGTTCAAGAACTTCCTTCTGGGATATGCCTACGACATTCCGACCTCACGGATACTCAAGGCCTCCAGCGGAAGCCATGAGCTGACCATCGGCTATAGGCTAAAACTCGACTTCAGCGGTAAGAACCGACACCGCCACCGGAGCATACGCCTTATGTGACGATGAGACGAGAATATATATAACCTGTAACGCAATCGTAACAACCTCTATAAAATGAGAATGTCAGACATTAAGAATATTGCTGCCATGCTTCGCCGCCCAGCTTTCATGGCGGCCTTTATAGCAGTGGCCCTGTTTTCGCTCGCAAGCTGCGCCTCGATGGGGCGCGGAGGAGCCGGAGGTGAAGTGACCGGAGTGGGTGGAAGCACCTTCGCCGAGCCTGTGCCTTACGGAATGGTGCTCGTAGACCGTGGCGCCTACGCTATGGGTCCGGCCAAGGACGACTCCGTATGGGGCATAAAGGGAAATGCCAAGGGGGTATCCGTAGATGCCTTCTGGATGGATGAGACCGAGGTGACCAATTCCAAATACAAGCAGTTCGTGCTCTGGGTGCGCGACTCCATCATCCGCGAGCGCCTCGCCGATCCGGCCTACGGCGGCAACGAGGCCTTCAAGATCGAGGAAGACAAGGAGGGCAACCCCATCACTCCGTATCTCAACTGGAATAAGCCCATACCATGGCGCAACGCCAATGAAGACGAGCAGCGGGCCATCGAGAGCGTCTACCGTACGAATCCCATCACGGGCCAGCGCGAACTCGACCCGACCCAGCTCAACTACCGCTACGAGATATTCAACCATACGGAAGCCGCCAAGCGCAAGAATCGCCTTGACGCGACACGCCGCGACTACAATACCGACAATCCCGTCAACTACGAGCTTCCGATCATATCGAAAGACACCGCCTACCTCACGGATGAGGGCGAGATAGTGCGCGAGACTGTGACTCGTCCGCTTTCCGGCGATTTCGACTTCCTCAATACATATATAGTCAATGTATATCCTGACACGACAGCCTGGATCAACGACTTCGACAATGCATACAACGAGCAATATACACGCCTTTATTTCTCCAATCCGGGCTACAACAACTATCCCGTGGTAGGCGTGAGCTGGGACCAGGCCAACGCCTTCGCCAACTGGCGTACCGACTATCTCCGCCGCAGCCTCGGCAAGGAAGGCGTCTACATCGAGCCTTACCGTCTGCCGACCGAGGCCGAATGGGAGTTCGCGGCACGTGCTGGAAACTCAGAGAGCTCCTTCCCCTGGAGCGAGACCCTGCCGATGGATGAGCGCGGATGCTTCTACGCCAACTTCAAGCCTGGCGACGGCGACTATGTGCGCGACGGACACGTCATCACGTCGCCCGTTGGCACATATAAGGCCAATGATTTCGGCCTTTTCGATATGGCCGGAAATGTCAGCGAATGGACTTCCACTGCATTCACCGAAAGCATTGACCGCCTGACGAGCGACATCAATCCCGAATACCGCTACAACGCCGCTATCGAAGACCCATACAAGATGAAGCGCAAGATAGTGCGCGGCGGTAGCTGGAAGGATGTGATGCACAACCTTCGAAGCGACCTCCGCCAGTGGGAGTATCAGAACGAGCAGCGTTCCTACATCGGATTCCGTTGCGTGCGCTCACAGATCGGTTTCGCCAAAGGAACCCAGAAAAGAAAGTAACATCCCGACACGCTTATAACTCAAACATCAATCTCAGCAATGGTCAAAATCCGCAAATACGCCAACTTCATAGAGCGCTTCCTTCACGGCGAGAAGGGACAGCGCTTCTTCAACTTCGCATACTCCATCGGAGCCGCAATCGTGATATGGGGTGCGTTATTCAAGATCCTCCACCTTCCCGGCGGAAGCACACTGCTCTGCATAGGTATGGGAACGGAAATCGCCATGTTCCTTCTGACGGCGTTCGACCGTCCGCCGAAGGACTATCATTGGGAAGACGTCTTCCCCGTGCTTGACAGCCACAATCCGGAAGACCGCCCCGATCTGAGCGGACATGGAGGCGGCGTGGCAGGAAATGTGGCCGGTGGTGTGGTCATTGCAGGCGGCGGAGGGGCTTCCGCCGGAAGCATCCAGAGTCAGCCTGATTCCATCGCGGTTCCTTCCGGTCAGAGCCTTGCGGGCAATGCCCAGGGCATCATCATAGCAGGCGGTGGCGGCGCTGCTGCTGGCGCGCCAAATGTAGACATAAGCGAGGAAGATACGGAAAACCTTGTGGAGTCGATGAAAGACATGGCCGAGCAGATGAAGGGAGTCACCGAGCAGATCGCACAGCTCCGCGAGACTACCGACGCCCTCAACAAGGTGAGTGAGGTGCTGCTTAATTCCTATAGGGCCATCACCGACAATTCGGAGTCAGTATCGGCTTCGTCCAACGGATATGTGGAGCGTCTCGAAGACCTCAACCGCAATATCGGGGGCCTCAACACCATTTATGAGATTCAGCTCAAGAGCATCAGCTCGCAGCTTGAGAGCATCGACCGCGTCAACCGCGGCCTGAAGGACATCCGCGACATGTATGAGAAATCGGCCAACGAGTCGAGCCGCTACTGCGAGGAGACAGAACGCATGAGCCGATACATGCGCCAGCTCAACAAGATCTACGAGAACATGATCACCGCCATGACCATGAACATGGCCAACCCGATGGCGGGAGCCGCAGCCGCACAGCCGCGCCAGAATCCCTTCGAGGAAAAGAATTGAGGACTGAATCCTCTCAACCCAACAACCACACAACTTAACAACCCAACAACCCAGCAATGGCAGGAGGAGGAAACAACGTAGCAAGAATGTCGCCAAGGCAGAGGATGATCAACCTGATGTATATCGTCCTCACCGCCATGCTCGCGCTCAATGTCTCGAGCGACGTGCTCAATGGCTTCAGCCAGGTGCAGGACTCCCTGCACCGCACCAACGACAATCTCACTACGAAAAACAAAATACAGTTCGACTATCTGGCGGAGCTTTACGAGAAGAATCCCGCCAAGGCCGGACCTTGGTATGAGAAGGGAAACACCCTTCACGAACATACCGGTAAGCTCTACGCCCTCATCGAGGAGATCAAAGACGAAATAGCCAAGAAAGCCGACGGAAAGAACGGCGACTATACCGACCTCAACAATCTCGACGACCTAGAAGCCGCATCTGCTGTGCTTCTCAATCCCGGCACTAAACGCGGTGAGAAACTGCGTGAGGCCATCGACGAATACCGTGCTTACGTCACCGCTCTCGTGCCGGATACTGTAAAGCGTCGTGTCATCAACGAGATGCTGTCGACTGAGGCTTACGACGTGAAGGGATCGGTAGGGGAAGTGAAGTGGGAGGAGAAGCTATTCGACAACATGCCGGCCATCGCTGCCGTCACGATGCTCACCAAGCTGCAGAACGACGTGAGCCAGGCGGAGAGCGAGGCGCTTTCAAATCTCATCACCAACGTTGACATCGGCGACGTGAGGGTCAACGAACTCAACGCCTACGTGCTTCCTAACTCCAACATGGTGATGCGCGGAGGCCGGTATTCGGCTAAGATAGTGCTTGCTGCCATCGATACCACCATGCGCCCCCAGATCTACATCAACGGGCAGAAACTCACCAATCCCGACGGTCTCTACGAGTTTACGGCCGGGCAGACAGGAGCTCATGAATATTCCGGCTATCTGGAAGTGAAGAAAGGCGACGGCACGCTTGAAAAGCATGAGTTCAAATCGCAGTATAACGTGATCGAACCTATGGCGACAATATCGCCTACGATGATGAACGTGCTTTATGCCGGCATCGACAACCCGATCAGCATCTCTGTGCCCGGAGTGCCTATGACGGCTCTTACGGCCACGATGACCAACGGAACACTTACCCGCAGCGGCGACCATTGGATAGCCCGTCCTACGAAAGTGGGGGAGAACGCCGTCATCAACGTATCTGCGTCCACAGACGGACATAGCCAGAACGTAGGAAGTATGACCTTCCGCATCCGTCAGCTCCCTGACCCTACGGCCTATATCTCGGTGAAGGACGCACAGGGTAATCCTTCGGTCTACAAGGGTGGGCCGAAGCGTATCAGCAAGGCAGCCCTAATGGCATGCGAAGGACTTTCTGCATCGGTCGACGACGGCATTCTTGACGTAGCCTATCAGGTAGTGTCGTTCTCTACGGTCTTCTTCGACTCGATGGGCAACGCCATACCGGAGGTCAGCGACGGTGCGAAATTCTCGGCAAGGCAGAAGGAGCAGTTCCGCCGCCTGAAAAACGGCCAGCAGTTTTTCATCTCCGACGTAAAGGCGAAAGGACCAGACGGAATAACCCGCACGATATCTCCCATGCAGGTAGTGCTTAATTAACGCAACGGTGGCTCCGGCCGCCATACAGTAAAAGAATATGAAGGTATTGAAGAAGATACTCCCTATAGCCGCGTTGGCGGCCACTGTCCTCTCCTTGACGGCGCAGGACAATACCGGCGTGGTGCGCCGCAACGGCGCCTCAAAGCGCGGTCAGAAGCAGGAAGAGACCTCCGGACCGAAGATCACCGACAGGATGCAGGGATTCTTCGACGGCACAAAGACCCACGACGCCGATCTCGCCTATATGCGTGAGATCTATCGTCAGCTCGACCTTAAGAATGTAGCAGAGAACACTCCGCTCTATTTCCCGGAAGACGTTGTGGACGGCCAGCAGAACCTCTTCCGTATCATACTCGGTCTGGTCGTAGACGGTAAGATTCCCGCCTACGAGTATCTGGACGGCCGTGAGGTGTTCACCGATCAGTATAAGGTGAAGGTAGGCGAGATGCTCGACCGCTTCGATATATACTATCAGCGTCAGGGCGACGGCGACCGGGCCGTATACACGATCGAGGAGGCCGACGTGCCTACAGGGCAGGTGCTTAAATACTATATAATCGAGAAGTGGGAGTTTGACCGCCGCAGCAACCGCATGAAGACCTTTGTGGAGGCCATATGCCCGGTGCTGACACGTGGAGGTGACTTCGGCGGCGATGCCAACTATCCTATGTTCTGGGTGAAGTTCGACCAGCTGCGTCCCTACCTCGCCCAGCAGTATGTCTTCCTGAACGACGACAACAACCTTCCGCAGTATAGTCTTGACGACTATTTCAACCTCGGTATGTATAAGGGTGAGATCTACAAGACCAAAAACCTGCGCAACCTCTCGATGGCCCAGATGTATCCCGACGAGGACGACCGTGTCAGGGCACAGGACAGCATTGACACCCGTCTCCGGGAATTCGGTAAGAACCTATGGGTGCCTACCCGTGAGGAATACCTTGCCATGAGGGAGGCTGAAGAAGAGGCGGCGGCCGCAAAGGAGCTTGCAGTGGCTGGCGGAGACTCCATACCCGAGCGTACGGTAGTCACTGCCGACGAGGAAAAACCTATGGCTACCACACGCACATCCAAGCGTGCCGGACGCAAGAAATCATCTTCTTCGGCGGCATCCAAGAAGAAACCGAGCACTCCCAAGGTGTCGCAGCCGAAATCATCGTCAAATGCCGCCAATTCCAGCGCGGCGAAATCAGTAAGGCGCCGTAAGCGCTGAGATCATTCGCGTAATAACAGCAAGGGCGCCCCGCAGATC
The DNA here is from genome assembly GCA_947175295.1 of uncultured Porphyromonadaceae bacterium. Lineage (GTDB taxonomy): Bacteria > Bacteroidota > Bacteroidia > Bacteroidales > Muribaculaceae > Lepagella. The sequence continues at coordinate 12,036 of CAMWMK010000050.1, read as the reverse complement.
GGGGCGCCCTTGCTGCATGCTATCACTTAGGCCTTCCTTTTATTATCATCTCAGATATCCGATAGTCTGCATCGGTAGGCATGTAGACTCCATCGGCCGCTTCCGGCGAGAATATGCTTCTTCCGAGTCCTGAATACTCCACTCCGAGCCAACCGGACCGGGCATCCATCATATCGAGTATGGTAGGAAACACGTCAAGCTGGGTGCAACCGCAGCCATGGGCTCCGTCTACGGGGGAATTGATGATGATGAAGGGAACACAGTCATCATGGAGTTCAGGCGAGATCTTTGATGCCCTGATCTCATGGTCGCCTATAATGACAATGACCGACTCATCGAATATCCCCTCTCGCCGGAGGAAAGCGAGAAACCTTCCAAGACTTCTGTCGAAGTGTTTCAGACGGGCATAGTATTCCCGGTCTCTCGGATCGTCGGCTTTTATGGAGCTGTAGATGCTTTCGTCGCTGACTCTCCTGCTGTCGTATGGATCATGCATGGAAATGCTCGTTATGAAAAGAAAGAAGGGAACTTTGAGCTTAGCGATCTCTATTTCCGCCCGCTTGAAGATGATGCTGTCCTGATCCATCCCTGTAGGAGCGACATTGTCGACCAGAGTGTCGAATCCATAGCTTTTCGTGGTGAGCGAATGGTTCCATAGGTTTTTGTTTTCTCCGATGATCTCCATCGACATCCTGCCGAGGGCTTTGGCTATGGATGGATAGTCGTAGAAGGCATAATTGTCTACAAGGGCTTCGTGGCGCAAGGGGAGAAGACCGGTATTGAAGATGAACTGTGCATCCGATGAGCGGCCGTAGCCTGCAAGGATGCCGCATCTGCTTACTATTGTGGTGGAGTCTCCCGCCTCGCTTGCGAGATTGGGTATCAGTGCGATTGCTTCAGGTTTTTCAAGGACTTTGTAAGGCAACGACTCGACAATGATCATTATCAGGTTTCTGCCGTTCATCGCTTTGATGGAGTCCCGCCTTAAGCGAGATTGACGCAGTGTATGATCCGATAGACTACCTTTGATCTCATCGACATCTGCCTGAGTGAGGTCCATCCCTATATTGAAGCAGCTGACGATGCATTCTGCCGCATATCCCGTGAATCCATGCCTTTCATATACATCGCTCCATGTCGCATTGTCTTTAGAGAATATCATTCCGGCCACATCCTTTAGGGTGGCGTCAGGATACCATAGACACATCCTGCGGAACACGCCGGCATACGAGAGCGCCCAGGAAAGAACACATACGGCGGATATGCCGAGTTTCCATCCCGACCTTACAGGAGAGTGTATGGCTTTGCGTCTTCCGTAGAGCAGACATGCCAACGGACAGAAGGGGAGTATGAGGAAAACAAGATCGGTTGTCTTGAAGGAAGACAAGGCTCCGGCGGTGATGGCAGGGTCGCTTATATTGGCGTTGAGATAACTTGATGCCTGCAGGAGATCCTCGAAATTGCGGAAATAGAAAAGATTGGCTAATAGCAGCCATCCTAAAGCGAATGTCAAGCCAGCTCCGATATATCTCCACTTCCCTTTCAGCCACATGCATGCCATGACGATCACGCCGCTGTCAGCGAGCGCGGAGCATATCCTGAAAGGAAGAGCTACATGGTCCAGATGTAGGGAAAGCCCGAATACAAGGAAAAGCAGGAAAAGAGTGGCGTAAAGCACAGCCAGAAAGAATTCCCCGGAATTGATTCTCTCATCGATTGACTTGGTGATGTGCATATCGGTTGTGTCTGTAAGGTTGGATTTCAGTTAGTCGGTATCGTCGTCCAGTTCATCTGATGACTTGAGTTTTTTCTTCAGGCACGTCACTCCCCATATCATCGACGCGCCGAAAGCGACAGTCATCGATGCGTATGAAAGCCAGGCGTCATGCACAAAGGAGAGGAGAAAGCAGACCGCAGTGACGCTCATGGCATATAATAAGCCTTGAGCAGCCTCTTGTGAGAACCGGTAGGCGTAGAGACGACGGTTGACAATGTAGTAGACTGCCAGGCATATGGCGTTGTCGGCCACAAGGGCATAGCCCAACCCGATCAGTCCGAAGAAATAATATCCTGCGCAGCTGAGGGCAAGGGTGAGGACATTGCCGAATATACCCTCAAGGCAGAAGAACACCCGTTTGTTGTCTTTTGCAAATGTTATGTATGCCATGGGCATAAGCAGGGCACGCAGTGTGATTCCCAGGCCCATCCATCTCATAAGGGGCAGGACTGGTTCGAATTCCTTTGTGAAGAGCACCTGGATCACGAGTGGAGCCGTCAGTATTAGCAGGCACGCCGCCGGGGCTATTATGAGCGATACTATTTCTGATTGGCGGTTCACTATTTCATGCATGAGGCGGTTGTCATGCGCGGCTTTGGTCAGGCGCGGGAAATAATCCATTGCCATGGCTGTGAAGACCATGCCTGAATACTGGGCCGTAGCTGAATTGGCTGCCTGGTAGAGACCGAGGTCATAGTCTGAGCCAAGGCGGCTGATGAAGAGATTCAGTGCATAGGTCATCGAAGTGCCTATCAGGTCGCTGGCCATGAGTATGATGCCGAGTCCTACCATTCGCTTTATTATGGGCAGGTGTTGCCGCGGGAAGCCCTTGAACGTTGCGAGGGGGATGGTCTTCCGGAGCGACGCGTAATAGAAGATGAACATTGCAGCGGAAAGCACTATCATGGCAGGGACTATACCCTGTGTCCCGTAAAGCCAGTAGAGCGGCACTCCTACTAAGAGACCGGTAAGGCCTCCCACTATCGACGCCTTCGACAACCGTTTCACTTCATGGAGTCCCTGAAGGATGGAGAGGAGCCCTGAGCCGGCGATGCCGAATGCTACCGCGATGCCGAGCAGCATGAACTGCCATGTCATGCTGGAGTTGCCGAATGTCAGACGGCTGAGCGGAGCCGCGAAGAGTATGCATACCAATGCTCCCAACAGGGCTGTCGCGGCGATAATGCGCAGGCATAGGGCTGTGAAGGCCGAGGCCGAGTCTTTGTCGCGTGAACTTTCCGCCATTTCGCGCACTATGGCCAGGTTGAGTCCGAGCGAGGCGAATTTCTGTATGGTATTGGATGAGGTGGTGAAGAGGGATGCTATGCCCATTCCGTCAGGTCCCAGAAGTATGGCTACGAACTTGCCCCTGACAAGATTGATGAGGATCTGAAACACCTGCACCCCTCCGAACATCGAAGTGCCCTTCAATATGCTTTTATAAGAATTTTCCTTGGCCATTTCATTTTTTGATGATGGAGTCAATGATTTTCAGGGTTATCCTGGCCATAGGCATAGGCAGCCGCATCAGGGCGAGATAGCGCGGACTTGTCTTTCCTTTGAGCGGGCGGCGGTCGAAGTCCTTCATGGCAGAGGATACAATTCTTGTGCAGGTGAGTTTCCCGTATGCCGTCAGGTGAGATGAGGTAATAAGCCGCAGAAGGTCTACTGCCTTGTAAAGTTTGTTTTCCAAAGCCCGCAGATAGGTAGATGAATCTTTCCCGAATGCGGATGCGGTCATGGCTATCAGGCTGTCGGCGGTCGTAAGACGGCTTTGTATGATACGCGGCAGATTGACATTGGTGACCGATTCGCTGTTGTAGCGGTAATGATAGCGGCTGCCGCACATCCGCACTTTATCGCTGAGGAATAGCAGCCATCTCGAGAGGAGTTCGTCGGCAAATATGGATTTCCCCTCTTCAGGATTCACTTTGGTGTAGGCTTTTAGGTATATTTCGCGTCTGATAGCGAATCCACACATGGGGATGGCCCAGCGTACGAGTGTCTGCTCCACAAGGTCGCGGCCCCTCCATACGGCGTCGACATCGATGAAGTCCAGAGGGAGATATTTGCCGGACGATTCGCGTCCGAATCTCCACATTTCCGGAATGACGAGATCAATGTCGTCGGTAGAGACAGCCTTATGGAGGGAATCCAGGAGGTCGGAGTCGACGGTGTCGTCGGCATCGATGGTCACTATATATCTGCCGCATGAAAGCTTGGCTGCCCGCAGCCGGGGAAGAAAGGCTCCCCCGGAATTGCTTTCGGATCTGGAGAGCTTTATTCGTGGATCTGTTTTCTGGAATTCCTCGATTATGTCTGTGGAGGAGTCGGTCGAACAGTCGTCTACGAGAATGGCTTCCCAGTCTTCGAAATCCTGTTGCCGGATGCTGGCGATGCATTCCTTGAGATAGGAAGCTGCGTTATAGACCGGTATGATGATTGAGAAAAAAGGACGTCCCGTTTCGATGTCCTGATGCAGCGTGTACTTCTTATCGATCATGGCAGCGGATAATATAGTGAGTAGTCGGGAGTAGGAAATACCTTTTCTTTTTTCGCTCTCCTCACTCCCTTCAGCCAGTTTAGGCAATAGGCGAGTGGCGAGGGAACGAGTCCTTTTCTCCAAAGCGGAATCTCGCGCAGGGCATGCGCTATCATGCGGAGTGGCCACTGCCTGGGATGCAGACGCAGGAAAACGGCTCCTTTCGTCTGCGGGCGCGACGCAAGCATGAGGTTGCGTTCGGATGTGGTTGTGGAGTCATGGCGTGCGATGGTGATAGGCACGAACATCCCTTTCAATCCGGCGTCAAGGCAGTCTTTGATGAATATATCCTCTTCTCCCGACGGAAAGCCGGCCCCTATTCCGAAGTTTTCGTTAAACCATATTTTCCCCTGTATGGTTTCCCTTCGGATTGCGATTTCAAAGGATGTCACGAAATATCCTTTCTCGGGAGTCGATAGGTCGCAACGTGAGACGGGGTAGTACTTGGAGTGCGACGTGGAAGCGTATCGGAAGGTAAGGATATCCATATCGGGCTGAGCGCGGAAAGCGTCGATTATGGCAAGCAGTCCCTCTTCGGTATAGTCGACGTCGTCATCGCTGATAAGCAGCAACGGCGCGGTGGCTTGGGATAGGGCTATGTTTCGGTTGACCGACAGGCCTCGGGTTAGTGTGGTCAATAACTTGAAGTCATCCCTGTCAAGGGCTTTGGGTGCGTAAACATCCTCGCCATCGGGTCCGAGCTGGCAGCAGACGAGATATTCCACACCCTCCACTTTAGGATGCGACGAGGCAGCCACACGCTTCAGTCCTTCCTGCCCATACGTGCAGATCATCACCTGAAGCATAGGCGTGTCTTTGGCGGGACATGTTTTTTTCTCATTCATCTCCATAGGCTGATCCTTTGATGAGTCTTTGCCAGTGTCTTTCGAAAAGGGCTGCAATGTCGCGCACATCATTGTGTCTTTCTACAAGACGGCGTCCTTTCTCAGCCATCCGTCTCAGTCCTTCCTTGTCTGCTGTCAGGGAGCGTAGCCTTTCCTTGATGACTGCCTCATCCTCAAGCGGGGAGAGGCAGAAGATAGGTCTTGAGTCTTCCCGGATGTAATCATAGTATTCCTGCTGTCCGCCCGAAGCGGTCACTCTGCCTAAGGCCATTGTCTGCAGCGCGTTTGTGGCCGGAGAGTAGGAATACAGCTGGTCGATTACTATATGGCTTCTTTTGAGTTCTTCCAGATAGTCTGCTAAGGATAGGTTTCTGACGGCCTTGACTTCCAGCTTTCCAGGCATTTCAGTCTCAAGTTCGCGACAGAGCTCAAGCATCCGTGCCGTTCCCTTCTGGATTTCCATATCCCCCCTCATGCCGATGAGTATCCTGATGGGTCCCTCCCTGTCCATCTCTGAATACTCGAGGTTTTGCACCTCGATCGGAAGGTTGGTGAAAATAAGTTTGTCGGGATCCATATGCCGGCGGCCCGACATGTCGTATTCCGGAAGCACCGACATTGCTCCGTCAATAGTGTCGTAAAGATGCTTCGTATATGATGCATGTGCAGGTATCAGCCATCCCTTCTCTTTGATTGGATCGCATTTCACAAAGGGTGTCTTTTCCTTGCCTATCCGGAATTCCGAGAAGCGGAAGAGGTCGGTGTCGACACAATCCTTCACGAAGAAATGGTCATTGCCGCAAAGCGTGAGGAATACCGATCGGTTGTTTTTCTTCAGGATATCGTAGATCATCTTCAGTTTGCCCGGCTTCAGGTCGAGAAACTGAGGGTTGATGAGCTGCACCGCGTCATAGCCTCTCCATGCAGGGAGCATGGCAAGTACCCTGTAGAGGTATCTGAGGCTGCCGATAACGCCGGGATGCCGGCGCAGTTCGATGTCGGCGTCGGTCTGCATATATACGCCTTTGTCGGAGACGACCGTTACGTCGTGTCCGCGTCTGCGTAACTCTTTGGCAAGGCATGCGTGGAGGTTGGAGTAATCACCGAGCATCAGTATCTTCATGGCTGTGTATCGTTAGGTTGATGGGTCGGCTTGTCGGCAGGGTCGCTCTCTTCGCCCACGATGTAAGCCGGGCGGTGTTTCGATTCGTTGTAGATCTTTCCGATATATTCTCCGATGATGCCGAGCGCGAGGAGCTGGCATCCGCCTAAGAAGAGTATGGCGCAGATTATGGTCGGGAATCCCTGTATCGGCTCCCCGTATATAAGGGTCTTGCATACGATGTAGATCATATATGCTATGGCCATCAGGGATATTATGAAGCCGAGCACCGTAGCTATGCGTAGGGGGGCGGTAGTATAGCTCGTGATGCCTTCGAGTGCGAGGTTGAGAAGGCGTCCGGCCGACATATGGGTCTCTCCAGCCGCCCGGTCGGCTGTCTGGAAGTCTATTCCTGTCTTTTTGAATCCCACCCAGCAGTAGAGGCCTTTGGTGTATCTCTGTGATTCGCGAAGGCCGCTTATGGCGTCGACTACCTTTCTGTCGAGCAGACGGAAATCCCCTACATTCGGCAGCACGTCTACACGGGTGCTTTTGTTGAGCAATGCGTAATATGCTTTTGTGAAGAGTCTCCGGAATATGGATTCCTTTCCTCTTGAGAGGCGTCGGCCATATACGTCTTCCCAACCTTCTTCCCATTGCCTTATCATCTCCGGAATCACATCTACGGGATGCTGCAGGTCTGCGTCCATGATCACCATCGCATCTCCAGAAGCTCTGTCGAAACCGGCGAGCAAGGCGTTTTCCTTCCCGAAATTCCTTGACAGACTGACATATCTGAATCTCCTATCGTAGGAATTGAGTTCCTTGAGCTTTTTAAGCGAAAGGTCGGTGCTTCCGTCATCCACGAAGATTACCTCCCATTCGTATTGCGCACCCATAAGGCCGGGATGCGAGTTGTCGAGGAGCGGACATAGGGCAGGATAGAGGGCATCGAGCGATGCCTCCTCGTTATAGACCGGTATGAGCAGCGATATCTTCTTCACACTGCAAATTTAACAAATACTTGCTTTTTTTGCAAATATTATTCAATTTTTGTCTTGTATGGGTCGTTAAAATAATGATGAACGAATCCGAATACTACGCTGACTGCATGACAGTGGTGGTGCCCGTCTACAACCGCGCCCATCTCATCCGACGGTGTCTGGACAGCATTTATGCCCAGACCTACCGTCCGCTGTGCGTGATAGTAGTCGACAATGCTTCTACGGATTCCACTGCTCTGGCGGTGGAGGATTGGGCCCGCGACCATATGGACGGCGGCTTTTCCCTGCAGCTTCTGAGCGAACCCAGGCGGGGAGCCGCCTACGCGCGCCAGACAGGTCTCGAGCATACGGCTACGGATAAGGTCATGTTTTTTGATTCCGACGATGCCATGCGTCCTAAGGCGGTGGAGTCCATCATGCGGGCATGGGCCGGAGATCAGGAGGCGGAGGCAGTGGCGTGGCCTTTGGTCATCCATCGTCCGGATGGCGACAGACAGACCCATTCCATATCTGGCAATCTGCTTGAGCGTCATATGGTGCATGCCATCTTCTGCACCCTTGGCTATGCTGTGAAGACTAAGACCATGCTTGCATGCGGAGGGTGGAACGGCCGCCTCACCTGCTGGGATGATCTTGAGACCGGCGTAAGGCTTCTGCTCAGGTCGCCGAGGGTCATAGCTCTTAAGTCTCCGATGGCGGAGGTATATCCTCAGGCGGAAAGCATATCGGGAGTCGCGTTTTCAGATAAAGCCGGCAGATGGGAGGCGGCCCTGGATGCAGTGGATGTCGCTGTTTCTGCCTGCCCCCGTGCGGACGACGCTCGCCTTCATCATATCGTAAGCTACCGCAGGGCCATCCTGGCTGCCGATTATGCCAAGGAAGGGCACCTTGAACTTGCGCGTCCGCTCTATAGGCAGGCCCTTGCCGAAGTGCCGGATACGAAACGCCCGCTCATCCGTTTCGCCTATCATTGGACTCGGCTCGGGATGCGCGGGGCGTTCTCCATCATCGGATGTCTTCTTTGAGGAAGAGGTGGTCCCACGAGGGGAGGGTGATGGGATCCTGCTTCATGGCCTTAAGTATCTTCGGACTTACGTATTTCTTGTCCACAACGAGGCGGAAGAGGTATTCGTCCATCCAGTCATCGGTAGCGATGAGATATCCGTCGTGTCCCGTATTGCCCCAGCTGTTTTCGATAAGCCATTTTGTAGGTTCCCCCTTGGCGTTGAGGTCGACTCCTGAAAGGGTCATGGCGTGTGACGACGCGCTGCCCCATGTGGAGATACGTTCCGCCTTGTCCATGCCGAACTTGGTGTCGAAGAGCGAATCATAGTCGAAGTTATCCAGATCGAGGGTGCCGCGTTCACGGTCGAGGAATTTGCCTACATCGCATGAGAAATACATCGCCGTGCTGTCTTTAATCGACTTTATCGCCGCATCCTTGAGGTCGGCCATCGGCACATTGAGATAGGTCCAGTCCTGTCCGTCGTAGCTGTGGCGGTCGTAGTCGATGCGGTATACTTTCCAATACTCGCGCGAGGGATCGTTCATCAGCATTATGTAGTCGTTCTTCAGGTCGTTGCCGAAAAGCTCCTTATAGAAAGACTGCGGTGTGTATGTCTTTGTCTCGATGGCGTTTCCTTTGCTGTCGCGCCTTGTCCATGTGAATTCAGTTGGAGGTTCGCCGAGTGCGAGCGCGAGCATTTTATAGACTTCGCCGAGCTGCTTGGTCTTCATGTCCTTAAGAGTCTTCTCATCGGCTCCTTTTGCCTTTGCCTGGCGCAGACGCAGCCCGTCTTCACGCAGGCGAGTGGCGAGATGGCGGCGGAAGGCGGAAGTGCTGTTGGATACTTCTGTCTCGGCCATTGCTTCAGACGGCACGAGTCCGTATTTGCTTACGATGTCGGCTACTCCGCAGAATGTACCCCCGTCTGAGATAGGATTCTGGAACAGCCATTCCACCTGACGGTCTTCCATCGGGAGGTCGGAGGTATCGATCACACCCTGGAGGAAAAGATTGGCCTTTTCGAGTTGGTCGAAGAAGAAGTTGTAGTTTTGCGAGAAAGTAAGTTTAGGGAGGTCATGCTTAGCCATAGCCTGCGCGCGGAGCACATTGAGGCCGGTGAAAAGCCAGCACCGACCGGATGATTTCTGGTCGGTGATCCCCTTTGTCTCCACTTTGTTGGAGAAATGGTCGTCAAACTTGTTGCGAACCTTTTCGTTGAAAGCGAGTTTCTCGATGCCTGCGGCATTTAGGGCGTTATGCCGTGCGCGGTTTGCCGCATTATTCTCGTATGAGGCTTTAAAGCCGCTGAGCATCTCGGGCGAGATTGCTCCCTTGTCGTCGGCAGCCGCCTGCAGCGACGCCGCCACAGTAAGTGTCAGTAAAATTTTACGTATCATATTATGATAGGAAGTTTTTCAAAAATAAATACAAAAGTAATAAAATCATCTAACTTATGCAACCTTTTTTGGTTGCATTTGCCGGATGCAACCAAAAAAGGTTGCATAAGTCTTAGGGTTTGATCCTGAAGATCTGATAGGCTGCACCGCGGCCTCCGAGGCCGGTCTTCTGGTGGAGAAGTCCGGAATTGAGGATGCGTCCTGCGTCTTCGTTACTGGTGCCGAAATCGAAGTAGCGTCTGTCGTAGAAGATGTTGTGGATGAGATGGTGGAAAAGATATGTGAGGACTCCGTCTTGTCTTCCTGCAGCTGATGTGGCGATATACTGGCAGTGGGCTACGGAGTTGGTGTCGTAGATGCAGACGGCGGCTTCCGGAACCATACCCGTTCCGGCGAGGAAGAGCCTGATTCCTTTCGGAAATCGGTCTTTAAGAATCTGCAGTTCTTTTTCCGAGTGTACAGGAGCTGCGTCATGCCGTTCTTTAAGGCATTCATGTAGCAGAGGCATGAATTCATCGACACAATCCGTTTCCCTTATCCACGGATTCCGTGCGGATGCTTTTTTTAGGTGCCGCTTCTGTTGGGTGTTGAAAGGAGGGATTTCCCGCATATCGATGACTGTGGAGAGGTTTACGGTCTCTATCGTGGCTCCGTATCGGAAAAGCGCATAGATGTCTTCCTCGGCTGGAATGCGGTGATAGATATGAGGAATTGCCTTGTAGATGATCTCTCTTATTCCGTTTTCCCTGCACCATGAAGTCCAGGCTTCGAAAAGATCCAGCATATCTGTGCCGTCGAAGTGGGAGAGGGGTGTGAGCCAGCCTCCGTAGGTCAGGCCTCCATGCGAACGGAGAGTCCCCTCTTGATCAATGTCGGCGGGAAGGATTGCGGTAGGCTTACCCTTTCTGACGGCTATAAGGGAGCAGTCGCGGAATCTATCCGAATGATAGTCCATATATCCGCGTATATGTAGCAATGTGCCCTGCCGCGATTCAGCGACAAGTCTATCCCAAAGCTCCGCGTCTTCAGTCCCGTATTGACGTATGCTCCATTCAGTCTCCATAATCAATAGAAAGTTTCAATGATTTGATTTTCTCACATGTCTTTTCGATATGATCTAACCCATAAAATAGGGAATCGCAGTCTATATCCATCCATTGGATCATAGTCTTAATTTGGCCATAGATCCTAAGAATATATGTGGTGTCAATATTGTTGGATTCGTTTGCAAAGCAAATTGTTTCATGATGAGCGATCCTATTCCTTAGGGAATTGACATTATCAAGTTGATTAAAGAAATACGATGGATTATACTGTATGCTTTTCGAGGAGCGTGGTTTTTTAGGAAAGATAGATAAAAGGTTACGTCCGGTTACTCTATACTGAATTGGAGAGAACATGTATTTCCATATTCCAAATTCCATTTCCGCTAACAATTTTGAGTGGGAATATTTTTGATTTTTTAGTAGTCTGTGTATTGCAGTAGATATGATATCACGAGTCTTTCTTAATTTAGGATGAGTGAAGACTCCACACTCTTCGATAGATTCTTTCAGCCACTCTTGCCCTAAATTACTCGTTATTCTTCTGTCAATCGCATTTCTTAATGCTACTTCAAAGCAACTGACAATAGTAAACATTTCTTGAGAAATATGAAGATTATATCGATAGAGAGTCATGGCTTTCCGGGTGTCACCTTTGCATGCATCTAAATATCGTTTCATACGATCAGAAGACATTATCTTTTCAAAATCCTGATATTTCATCGTTATCGCATTTTTTTTATAGATTATTTGTTTTTCTGAAAAATATTCACTATCTTTGCATCGTTGAATCCCGGTAGCCCCTGTATATCAAGCTATCGGGTTTTGTTTTTAGTTCCTGTTATAGGTATCACTATGTACATAGATTTATTTGTCTTTTTAATGGTTATAACTATTTCTTCAGCAAAATTAGCGAAATATTTGCAGTATGACAAATTTTTTTATTAACTTTGTTGTTCGAATCTAAAATTCATGAAAATACAATCTAACAAGTGACCTAAATGAAACCTTTTGCCTCATTCGCCGCTATTGCGGCATTCTCATTGGCGGCATCTTTCCCTGCTTTCGCTGATCAGAAAGCTACCGTCAAGCTCGACCTCGACAACGTCAATCCTGAAGTGACCATACCTGCTGAAATCTACGGCCAGTTTGCAGAGCATCTCGGCACATGCATCTATGGCGGTCTATGGGTTGGAGAGGATTCCCCGATCCCCAATACCGATGGCTACCGCAACGATGTGCTTCAGGCCCTCAAAGACCTTAAAGTCCCCGTGATGCGCTGGCCCGGCGGTTGCTTCGCCGACGAATACCACTGGACTG
>CAMWMK010000049.1 GCA_947175295.1 uncultured Porphyromonadaceae bacterium | reverse complement strand
CTTTGAGGGGGTAGTGAGCTTTCGCTCGTGTGAGTTCGAGTCTCATTTCGGACACAGAAGGTCGCAGTTTTCACTGCGACCTTTTTTTTCTTATCCCTCCGGCATCAGTCCTCCACCTCCTCGATCACCGGCTCATCCAGATGTCGTGTGGCGGATGAGAAGTTGATGCCGATGCGGAATATCCGCCGTCCGTCGTTGCGATACGGAAGATCATACTCCTTCTCCTTAATCTGAGCCATCGCTTCCTCAGCCGACCTATCGAACTTCAACTCGATGATGTACATATATCTCGTGGTCTTCAAGACAAGGTCTATGCGTCCGTGGGATGTCCTTACCTCAGTCTCCACCTTTGCCCCGATCAAAGTAAGCAATATGTAGATCGCGTTGTGCAGGTTGTTCTCGTCGTCCATCTTCATCTCGTATGGGACTCCAGCAAGGAAGATGTCAAGGTTACGGACAAACTTCTCCGGCTGACCGTTGAGGATACTGTTGACTATGTTGCGCACCACAGTCTCCGTGTCCCCTCCCCTTCTGACCTTCACGTAAAACGGCAGCAGCTCCTTGAAGAGGCTCTCGCTCACCTCTTTGTTGGGCACTCCCAGCGTATACAGGGCCGTCACCGGGTCGTAGCCCTTGATGGTGAGATAGCCCGATTGGAAGAGCAGGGCCAGAGGAGATGTGCTCTTAAGGTCGAATCCTTGAAGTGTAATCTCGTCACACTGCGTGTTGAGCAGGCTTTCAATGTCCTCGTCAAAACGGTACATCTCCTCAGCTATCAGTGTGGGCTTCCCGGTACGCCCCCAATAGTTGGATATTTCCCTTTTGGCAAGGCAGCTCAGCAGCGACCAGGGATTGTAGATATCACTTCCATTCTTAGCAAACTTGTAGCCATCATAGTTGCTCTTCAGCATAGAGGATGCTGCCTCGTAAGATAGATAATTTTCGTTGGCAAATATTTCTATGCCATGTCTGAAGTTATCAACAAGTTCCCTCTCCGTTATGCCGCATATGTCGGCGAAGTCGTTGTCAAAGGTGATGTCGTTGAGGTTGTTGAGGTCGGAGAAGACGCTCAGCTTGCTGAAGCGGCTGACACCCGTCATGAACACCAGCTTGATGTGCTCCGCAGAGCTCTTGAAGTTCGAGTAGACCGATGCCAGAAGCTCGCGGTAATGCTCGAAGTTCCCATCATCGCTGAGGTTGTTGACCAAAGGCTTGTCGTATTCGTCTACAAGCACTACCACCTGACGTCCAGTCTTCTCGTGGGCAGCCTCGATGATGTTCTGAAATCTCCCTGAAAGGGTCTCGGCGGTTTCCTCGACTCCATACTCCTCCTCCCATTTCCGGAAATTCAAGTCCAGTACCTTGTCAAGCAAACCACGCTCCTTATATTTCTCGGTATTGAGGTCAAGCCGAAGCACCGGATACGCCTCCCAGTCCCAGTCAGCGCTGTCGATGAAGAGCCCCTTGAAGAGATCACGCTCCCCCTTGTAGAAATACTCCAATGTGGAGAGGAAAAGGCTCTTTCCGAAGCGACGGGGACGCGCAAGAAACCAATAGCGGATCTTGGACTCCACAATCTTCGCTATGTAATTGGTTTTATCTACATAAACGCATCCGTCCTTCCGGAGCTCACGGAAGTTCTGCTGTCCGACCGGGTAATATGTTGCCGTATCCATGATCTTCTTCTTTTCCTGCAAATTTAACGCTTTTTCCCCACTCCTCCAAATTTCAATCATCCATATCTCCTTTATTTGCCAATATCCCCGGATTTCACTAAATTTGCAGGAAAAAACAACAAAACAATGAGGATACATTACCTCACGGCCTACGAGGAATCCAAGTGTCCCAACAACGACTACTGGCGTACCAAAGCCGCCGAGCACATCGCCGACCTCTTCTTCGACGCCTACAACTATCCCGAAGCCGCCCGCTACCGCAAGGAAGCCATCGAATACTTCGGAAAGGCAAATAGAGTGACAAACCAGCGATACGCCGTAGCTGACCTAAAACAATAAATTTTATGAGACCATCAAAAATCAGATTGACAATGCTTGGACTGGTGCTGAATTGCGCGGCATTATGCCTTCCTTATATGAAAATATTGTTTACGTTATTAACCATAGTGGTCATTCATTTTCATTCTATTGCATCGGAACGTTCCGAGCGAGTATTTGAATTTGACACCAATAGAATCGCATTCAGCGGAGTTTTCTCTTCTTCCTATTCCTGGCAGCTGGATGCATCTTGGCATTACATGATAAATCCATATATAGGAGTGGGGGCATCCATTGGAACATGGGAGGTTGTCTATCCGGATGGTCATCCTGAAGGAGCGGACTGGCGGGTGGAATACGATGAATATGGTTCCCACAAACCATGGAATCTCTTCATACGACCTTCAGCCGTACTTAAGACACCCGGTGTCCGCATAAAGAAATGTGAGATTGGATTCTTCGCCCAGCCCGGCATCATGATGAACATCCCATATGCCAGTGTATCCGTACTTCAAGGATCTGCGCAAACAGGATATACGCGCAAGACCGTAAGCACCACCAAAGGACAATGGCTGGCATTCGATGCGAAAATAGGACCGTCCGTAAATGTCGGGCCATGCGGCTTCAGCATCGGCTACCTTATCTCCACCCACGACATATATGGCCAATTCAAATGCCTGAAGTATGATGGCGTTTCCTTCGACCGATTTTACCCAAAGAAGACCCTACTACAAGGCATCTACGCAATGGCCTCCTACTATTTCTGAACCTCCTCGATCAGCGGCTCATCCAGATGCCGCGTGGCGGATGAGAAGTTGATCCCGATGCGGAATATACGACGCCTGTCGTTGCGGTACGGCAGGTCGTATTCCTTCTCCCTGATTTGCTCCATCGCTTCCTCGGCCGTCTTGTCAAACTTCAGCTCGATGACGTAGATGTAGTCCGTCGTCTTGACCACGAGGTCTATCCGCCCATGCGATGTTCTCACCTCCGTCTCCGTCTCCGTGCCGATCAGCGTTAGAAGTATGTAGATTGCGTTGTGTAGGTTGTTCTCGTCGTCCATATGCATGTCGTACGGAACCCCCGATAGGAACACGTCCAGGTCCCTGACCATCTTCCCCGGCCTGCCGTCGCGGAGGTCGTCGATTATGTCGAAGACCACTACCATGGCCGTGCCGCGCCTTACCTTCGTGTAGAACGGCACGAGGTGCTCGAAAAGGGACTCCTTCACCTCTCTGTTGGGCACCCCGAGAGTCACGCTGTCCGTCCGGAAGTCATAGTCCTTGATGGTGAGGTAGCCTGTCTGGTACAGCAACGCCGTGGGATCGGCGTTCTTCAGGTCCATTCCCGCGAGGATTCGGAACCGGAAACGGGAATTGAGCGTTTTCTCCAAATCAACGTCCATGTTCTTCAGCGACTCCGCTATGATCGTCGGATCACCCTGAAGGCTCCAGTAGTTGGAGATAGTTTTTTCGGCCATCGCGCTCAGGACCGACCATGGATTGTAGATCTCGCTCCCCTGCCTGGCGAAGCGGTAGCCGTCGTAATTATCCTTAAGAATCCCGCACACTTCGCTATTGGACATTCCGTTGTATTCTGCCAACGTCCCGATTCCGGATTGAAACCATTCATGGAGCTCCTTCTCCGTGATGCCGCAGATGTCGGCGAAGTCATCCGAGAAAGTGATGTCGCGCAGGTTATTGAGGTCGGAGAAGACGCTCAGCTTACTGAAGCGGCTGACACCCGTCATGAACACCAGCTTGATGTGCTCCGCAGAGCTCTTGAAGTTCGAGTAGACCGATGCCAGAAGCTCGCGGTAATGCTCGAAGTTCCCATCATCGCTGAGGTTGTTGACCAAAGGCTTGTCGTATTCGTCTACAAGCACTACCACCTGACGGCCGGTCTTCTCGTGGGCAGCCTCGATGATGGTCTGGAACCGACCCGAAAGGGTCGCGGCTATTGACGAGACACCATACTCCTCCTCCCATTTCCGGAAATTAAAGTCCAGTACCTTGTCAAGCAAACCACGCTCCTTATATTTCTCTGTATTGAGGTCAAGACGAAGCACAGGATACTTCTCCCACTCCCAGTCTATACTGGCGATGAAAAGACCCTCGAAAAGATCACGCTCCCCCTTGTAGAAATACTCCAATGTGGAGAGGAAAAGGCTCTTCCCGAAGCGACGCGGTCGTGCCAGAAACCAATAGCGGATCTTGGACTCCACAATCTTCGCTATGTAATTGGTTTTATCTACATAAACGCATCCGTCCTTCCGGAGCTCACGGAAGTTCTGCTGTCCGACCGGGTAATATGTTGCCGTATCCATGATCTTCTTCTTTTCCTGCAAATTTAACGCTTTTTCCCCACTCCTCCGAATCTTACTGATACTGATAGGAGGCCGCAAGCTCGTCGAGGGCATCGCGGTCGATCTCCCACCTGCCGGGATCATCCACCGACATGGAGAGGAGATCCATCACCTCCCAATAGTCCTTATCAGAAGCCTCTATGTCCGCATCATCCTCATCGTAAAGTCGGCAATCAAGCGTCTGCGGATCCACTTCTATCATCACATTGTCGCTCCACGCTTCAGGAGCGTCAAGATACTCTTCAAGGAGAGCCTTTACTTCTTCTTTTATCATATTTTTATATCGTTGATTGAATGATTAAATTTCGAGAGAGAGCTTTGAGACCACAAAATTAATAAAAATCCCTTATATTACAAATAGAACGATAAATATTTGCCAGTATGCGATTTTTTTTGTATCTTTGCGCGTTAAATCATGCCCGGACGCGGTCTAAGACCGTTTGCCGACCACATATATGCATGAGAAACAAAACATTAAACTATCAAAACAGGACTACACCAATATGATCAGCATAACCTTTCCCGACGGATCGAAGAGGGAGTTTGAAGCAGGCGTCACGCCGCTCCAGATAGCAGAAAGCATCAGCCCGCGCTTCGCGGCCGACGTACTCGCCGCCAAAGTCAACGGTCAGGATTGGGATATCTCACGCCCCATTGGCGAAGACGCCTCCATCGAGCTCTTCAAATGGGACGACGCCGAAGGCAAGCACGCTTTCTGGCACTCTTCGGCCCACCTCCTCGCCGAAGCCCTTCAGGAACTGTACCCCGGCGTGAAGTTCGGTATCGGACCGGCCATCGAAAACGGATTCTACTACGACATCGATCCGGGAGAACACAAGATTACCTCCGAAGACTTCCCGAAGATCGAGAAGAAGATGCAGGAACTCGTAGCACGCAAGGAAGCCATCGTCCGCAAAGACATCTCCAAGGCGGATGCACTCAAGATGTTTGGCGACCGCAACGAGACCTACAAGTGCGAACTCATCAGCGAACTTGAGGACGGACATATCACCACCTATACACAGGGCGACTTCACCGACCTCTGCCGTGGCCCGCACATCCCCTCTACCGCTCCCATCAAGGCAGTGAAGATCCTGTCGCTCGCCGGTGCCTACTGGCGCGGCGACGAAAAGCGCCAGCAGCTCGTACGCGTCTACGGCATCTCATTCCCCAAAAAGAAGATGCTCGACGAATACCTTACCCTTCTTGAGGAAGCCAAGAAGCGCGACCACCGCAAGCTCGGAAAGGAAATGGAACTCTTCACCTTCTCTCCGCGCGTAGGACAGGGACTTCCACTATGGCTCCCGAAGGGCGCCGCACTCCGCGACCGCCTCGAGCAGTTCCTCCGCAAGATCCAGAAGGAATACGGCTATCTCCAGGTGATCACCCCGCATATCGGCAACAAGGCCCTCTACGTGACCTCAGGCCACTGGGCTAAATACGGCAAAGACTCCTTCCAGCCCATCCACACTCCGGAAGAGGGAGAGGAATATATGCTCAAACCGATGAACTGCCCTCACCACTGCGAGATCTATCAGGCGGCTCCGCGCAGCTATCGCGACCTCCCTATGCGTCTGGCGGAATTCGGCACCGTCTACCGCTATGAGCAGAGCGGTGAGCTCCACGGCCTGACCCGTGTGCGCGGATTCACGCAAGACGACGCCCACATCTTCTGCGCTCCCGAGCAGATCAAAGACGAATTCCTAAAGGTGATGGACATCATCCTCTACATCTTCAAGGCCCTCGACTTCCAGAACTTCGAGGCGCAGATCTCACTCCGCGACCCCAACAACAAGGAGAAATACATCGGTTCCGACGAAAACTGGCATCTCGCCGAAAACGCCATCATCGAGGCATGCGCCGAGAAGGGACTTAAGGCGAAGCAGGTGGAAGGCGAAGCCGCATTCTACGGTCCGAAGCTCGACTTTATGGTGAAGGACGCCATCGGCCGACGCTGGCAGCTCGGCACAATCCAGGTAGACTACAACCTGCCGGAACGTTTCGGCCTGGAATATACAGGCGCCGACAATCAGAAGCACCGTCCGGTGATGATCCACCGCGCACCCTTCGGATCTATGGAACGCTTCGTGGCCGTGCTCCTCGAGCATACCGCCGGCAAGCTCCCCATCTGGCTTATTCCCGACCAGTGTGTGGTGCTCCCGATTTCCGAGAAATTCAACGACTACGCCCGCAACGTGGCCAAGCAGCTCGACAAAGAGGGCGTACGCGCCATAGTAGACGACCGCAACGAGAAGATCGGAAAGAAGATCCGCGACAACGAGCTCAAGAAAATACCCTATCTGCTCGTAGTAGGCGAAAAGGAAGCGGCCGACGGCGCAGTAGCTGTCCGCAAGCAGGGAGAGGGCGACAAGGGAGTGATGAGCATCGCGGATTTCGCTGCCCTCATCAACAATGAAGTAGCTGAAGCCACCCGCAGAGATGCGGAGTGACAATGATAATCAATAAAAAATAAGTTAAACCAACACCAACACCACACTTTGGAGAAAAAACCCCAATTCAGCGGACCACGCCCCCCGATGGGAGCCAATCGTCCGAGACCGGGACAGCGACCTAATCCCGGCGACAGAAACAGCAACGGCAAGGAGCAGCACGTGATCAACGAGCGCATCCGGGCTCGTGAGGTGCGCCTGGTGGGCGACAATGTCGAACCCGGCATCTACCCCATCGAGAAAGCACGCCGCATTGCCGAAGACCTCGAACTCGACCTCGTCGAGATCACAGCCCAGGCCGATCCCCCGGTATGCCGTATCATCGACTACCAGAAGTTCCTCTATCAGCAGAAGAAGCGCCAGAAGGAACAGAAGCAGAAGGCTGCCAAAGTCGTGGTGAAGGAAATAAGGTTCGGACCTCAGACCGACGACCATGACTACAACTTCAAGCTGAAGCATGCCATCGGATTCCTGAAGGAGGGCTCCAAAGTGAAGGCCTACGTCTTCTTCCGCGGACGCTCCATCCTCTTCAAGGAGCAGGGTGAAGTGCTGCTCCTGCGCTTCGCCAACGACCTTGAGGAATACGGACGCCTGGAATCAATGCCGGTGCTCGAAGGAAAGCGCATGACCATCATGATGGCTCCCCTGAAGCCCGGCGCCAAGAAGGCCGCGCCGAAAGACGCGCCTAAGGACGCACCGAAGGAAAAGGCCCCCAAGCCTGAGAAGTCAGAAAACGCCGATTGATGAATGAAGAATGACGGAGTGAAAGATCTATCAATTCTCAATTCCCAATTCTCAATTAATTAGAACGTTCGGAAGAACCCCAATAATAATTAGAGACCGTAGGCACGCTTCCCTCCCCCGGGCGGGAGGCGCTGCCGAGGTAAACACAAACAACTAAAAATTTCAAAAAAATGCCAAAGGTAAAGACCAACTGCGCGGCGAAGAAGCGTTTCGCGCTCACCGGCACAGGAAAGATCAAAAGAAAACACGCTTACCACAGCCACATTCTAACAAAGAAGAGCACTAAGCGTAAGAGAAACCTCGATCACACCGCACTCGTTGACAGCGCCAACATGCGTCAGGTCAAGTCTCTTCTCAACCTCCGCTAATCAGAGCAATCCGACTTAGAGGAGATGTATCTTTCCCAAAACGGGAAAAACTAAACATTTTTTACTCACCGAATGCACAGCATCAAAGAGCAAACGAGCCGCTGACATTCAAAAAACAACAAAAAAATGCCAAGATCAGTAAATCACGTTGCCTCAAGAGCAAAACGCAAGAAAATCCTTAAACTCACACGTGGCTACTACGGCAGCCGCCGTAATGTGTGGACCGTAGCCAAGAACACATGGGAGAAGGGTCTCACCTACGCCTACCGCGACCGCAAGCAGAAAAAGCGCGATTTCCGCGCCCTCTGGATCCAGCGTATCAACGCTGCCGCCCGTCTCGAAGGTCTGTCTTACAGCCAGCTCATGGGCCTCATCCACAAGGCAGGTGTGGAAATCAACCGTAAGGTTCTCGCTGACCTCGCCATGAACAATCCCGCAGCGTTCAAGGCTATCTGCGAAAAGGTTCGTTAATCATCCGGTTCGAATCTTTCAGCCGCTTGAATAGCGGCACCTCCGAACAAAAGAGACCGTCGGCAACCCTCAAGGAAGCCGCGGCCTCTTATTTTTTATTGCTTTCCTTGCATCTTGAAGAGGATAATAGTTGCATCCTTAAGGATTTTTCATTAAATTTGCAAAATCATTCAGAAGATGCCTTCTTCTTTGATCAGGCTGGCATCTTTGTTTCATCTACAAAACGAACCGTCATCTTATGAAGAGAATATTCACTGCGATAATCGGATTGGCCTCTGCCCTCGCCTCCTTCTCCTCCCATGCGGAGGAGAGCAGACTCATCTCAGGCATGAAGGAGCACGGCGTATTCAATACTGTCGAGATTGCCGCCAACATAGGCACCACAGGGCTCGGACTTGAAGTGGCTTCCCCAATGACAGAATGGGCCAAACTCAGGGTCGGATTCGACTGCATGCCGAAATTCAAACGCAATATGGAGTTTCCTATCGAGAACTACATCGGCGATCAGTTGGGGCAGAACCTCGACCGCATCAATGAGATGATGGGAGATCTGACAGGGCAGTCTGTAGCCAATACGCTCCATATGGAGTCAAAGCCCACTATGACCACGTTCAGGCTTCTCGTAGACGTATACCCCTTCAAATCCAACAGGCACTGGCACATTACGGTGGGATTCTTCGTTGGAGGAAACTCCATCGGAACCACTGTCAACACTCCGGGCGACATGTCATCCCTGATGTCGCTCAAAATGTATGACGCCCTCTACCACACCACGACATCAGAAGAGTTCGTGAACAATCCTGAAGAATATCCCCTTTTCGGATTCATGACATTCGACAAAGAGAGCGCCAGACAGTTCCAGCAGAAGATGCTGAACGCCGGCCAGCTGGGCATATACGTCGGAGACAATGAAGACGGCACTCCATGCATGCTTCTGCCAGACGAGGAAGGAATCTTCAAGATGAAGACGAAAGTCAACAGATTCCGTCCCTATCTCGGTTTCGGCTACGGAGGTAGCCTCTCACGCGACGGCAGATGGCAGGCCTCATTCGATGCCGGCGTCCAGTTCTGGGGCGGAACACCTAAGCTGACGGCCAATGACGGCACCGTCATCAACGACCTCACAAACCTCAACAAAGACACCAAGTCCTACATCGACCTGATGAAGGCAATGCCCGTCTATCCGACAATCGACCTCCGCATCTCCTACCGCTTCTAAGATAAAAGCGCCTAAAATAAACAGTAACTACCGCAATAAAAGAGACCAATCGCTTCCGGATCGGTCTCTTTTATTGTCTCAATCACTCAGATCAGCATTCAGGTTTTAAACCCTTATATCCGGGTTTATGCTCAATAATTCGTCAATAAAAGCCTTATCGTCTTTCGGGGATATCTCCAACGGGGAAGACGATTTCAATATCTTTCGATCAGAGAATTTTATAGCGATTCTATGAGTCGAAAGGGCTGCCGAGGCCAAAATACTGTCTACATAAGTGATGCTTTCGATTTTATCTATCGGAAACCACTGCCATCCGATTAGAATCTTCACTCCGAATTCTTTGCCCCGAATCGCATATTTCGTTGACATGAAGGCATAGCAAACAAATAGACAGAAAGGAACGGCTAAGGCAATTCCTAACCAATAATCTGAGTCAGTCAATATCGGACCAAGCATGCAGCAAAGGAAAATGAAAGGTATAAGGGCATATACCCACCAGTCAACTCTCGATTTGTAGATCTTTGTTTCCATAATTATCTGAAAAAACTCACCAGCATCATAATTATTGCTATGATACCCGTCATTATACCCATTATTATACTTACCATATCTTTGCAATATCTAATGTTTGTTATTATTTTCAATCTGACTTGGAGAGAATTGCCGCCACTTCCTCCGATGATATTCCGAGAATCCTCATCTCATCAATTATCTCAGGAATAGTCTTCTCAAAAAACTCCCGCCTCTTTTCTTTTCTGATTATATCGACCGCATTTTTTGCCAACATGAAACCCAGGCCTCTTCTGGATTCTATCACACTGAGACTCTGAAGCTCATCAAATGCTTTAAGCACCGTTCGGTTGTTGACCCCGAGTTCTGATGTCAGCTCCCTTACAGAAGGGATCATTTCTCCCTCCCTCCAGACTCCTGTCAGGATACAGTGGAATGCATAATCCAATATCTGCCGGTAGATCGGTTTATTGTCGTTGAATTCCATATCAGGATTAAAGATTTCTTCGATACAGTGACCGATAACTCAACCACATTAACATAAAGATATACCCTATGCTCACTGCCAGGCAGAAATACATGAATACGAGATGGTCGCTCATTGCGGAATACATCTTATCAGCCATTTCCAATTCATCCACTCGGCTTGCATTGACAAATGCTTCGTTGCATACCAAAACAATCGACTCTTTTATACCGTAAAATGAATTTAACGAAGACATCAGAAACAAGACGAAGATGGAAATAAGGTAGGCTTTCATGATTCTGTCTCGCTTTACAGCGACTACACAATAGAAACAGGTCATCATGGCGGCTATAGTGGAAAGATACTGGGAAAATGTAATGTATTGAGGGACGTCAAGCGTCATCTTAATGGTCTCTACTATCCCTCCCTCACCGGGATAGAGTCTTTGAAATATCCTTTCTGCAGCCCATGGACAGAAAAAACATGCCAGAACAATGACGACGAGAAGATAACTCATGTAGAATACGAACTTTTCAGGAATGCTTGCCGGTATCAACCTGTCTATTATCCTGGTGTCCCCTCCTTTTGTGAATACTATCGGTGCCCATATAAACATCAACTGCAGTACCGTACCGCATGTGCCGTAGACAGTCATACGACTTGTTTCTGATGGAATAAAGAAATACAGTAGGGCGGTCGCCAGTGAGAAGAGAAAATATATCATAGTCTGCTTCCTGATCCAAGGAGCGTTGTATCGATATAGCTGGGCCACTCTGGCCCAGGAAAAAGATGATGACTGTGTTTTCATTGCTTTTGGAGTAGATTAATTATACGTTGGGATTTATCTGAGTGCAGAGCCATATAAAGCGCTTTCCAGTCGACCCTGGTCTCCTCACGCCCGCAAGCAGGATACACATTGAGATATCTGCCTGCTATATTCTCCGAATAGAGTGATTCCGGGTCTTTTTCCTTCGAATACTCAAACACTATTTTTTCCGCCACATCTTCCTCAGTACCGGCGAATACAAGCCTGGATTGATGCATGATCAAGGCGCCGTCAAATAGTTTGTCGAGATCTGAGACGGTATGGGTGGAAACGATGATTGTCTGGTCATCGCAGATGTCTGTCGCAATCAGTCTGCGCAATGTCTCACGCCCTTCTATATCCAATGCATTCGTTGGCTCGTCAAGAAGCAATACCTTGACCCCCAAAGCAAGGACGTAAGCCAACTGCGCCTTCTTTCGGTTTCCCAAGGAGTGAGATTCCATCGGCTCGTCTCCTGTCTGACCGAACGCTTTTAGATTAGCTTCAAACATTTCCTCCGAGAAGTTAGGATAAAAACATGAATGTAACGTTTTAAACTCCCTTATTGTCTTGCCGGGGAAAATCATATTGTCTTCCAAAATGAACACATCGCCTATCTCGGCAGGATCAGTGGCAGCCGAAAGATGCGAATCTATTTTGCTTGTCCCTGATTTTGGATGGGAAAGACCCGCTATGATGTGAAGCAAAGTAGTCTTGCCCGCTCCGTTTTCCCCGGCAAGCAGATACAGTCCCGTCCCCACCTTTGCCGAAACATCGGACAATGCCGGCCTTTTAGCCCCCTTGTAAAAGAATGTCACGTTTCTCAGTTCTACCATATTACAAAATAATAAAAATAAATCTTTGCGGTGTTGTACATATGTACAACACCGCAAAGGTAGCAATAATTACCCAATTATCAAAGTTTTTTTCTATCTTTTTTAATCGGGCCAGATATGTAAATGCAGATTGCAAAATCCAGTCGCAGATTATCTCTTGACAGAGATCTTACTGCAACATCTTATGAATAAGCTTAAATTCTCTTCTACGGTCACAAAGACGATCTGTATCATTTCTGATAAAATCTTTAGAGTGACGAGACATAAATCGTCTTGTTATTCATATAAACCAATGATTTATGTAATTACGTATTCTTCTCAACCTACCCGTAATTGACAGATTTTCTTAATCCAACCCATTGCCTCATCTGGACATTCCCATATCATTTCCTGTCCGATTGATGCCGATTGAAAATACTCTCCATGTTCAGGCTGTTTAGGCGAATGACCGATTCGTATGTTCTTAAAGAAATCCGGCAACTTCCATTTAGACCGAGACATACCAGGTGCGGTAAGTATTAGTTCCGGTGAAAACTTCAACATAGAAGCACCTGGAGCATCGGGCAAAAAATCGAGATATTTGATAGGTAAAAAGATTGCGTCGCTTTGGCTTCCTGCTTTCAATCTATGCGCATGAGGATGCTCATTAAGCCATTCCGGAATGTCATCATCGGCTCTCAATATAGTCCCAACTTGCATATATCCATAGATAAGTTGAATATCGGAAGCCGTTCGTTTGTATCGCAATTTTCCGTTTACATATTCGGTTTCACGAAACCATCCGAAAAACAAGAATAAATCTCCTTCACCAAATTCTTTGTTGCTTAATTCCGATAATGATTGATCTGCCTGTCCAAAGGCAGGCTTCCAACCTTCTTTCCTCTGTTTCAAATCCATTCTCAAATCGGGATCAAGATGACAACAGTTATCACCTTTGAGTTGCGTCCGTGGTTTTAGTTCTGATATTATATCATAAACAGACCGATAACCAACAACAAGAGAGTTATAGCAATCCTTTCCCGTGCTGTCAGGTATTGGAAAGGGCAGCAGCGTACCATCCGGAAGAATGGCATTTGGTTGCCCTCCGTTTTTGGAATCAAATCCCTTTCTGCTAAAACTGACTTTCATTTCGCGCATCCTTTCTTTTTTACATCAATCTCTGGTTGTACATCATGAACAATTGATTCCTCAGTTTTGGATATATCAGGATAAGAAACAGGAATATTACCGACAACACCATTTTCCACTCCCATCTTTTTAGCTGAATTCCTGACATATTCAATGAATTCCTCTACTATTGACTCTCTTTTCAAGCTTTGTCCTTTTGCCTTATGCACAAGAGATTTATACTGATCCGGCACGTCAAGACGGTTTTCACGGGTAAAGTAATAAAACTCCCTGCACACCAGTGCATTCTTACCATATAGATAATCGCTTTTAGCCACCTCTGTACCTATATGTCCGCAATTATTCTTTTCAGCAGTAACGTTTCCATCCGGATCTGTATGTTCCTTATGGTAGATGTTGTCACCGGACCATCGGGCATCAAATTCCGTAACATTCGAGTTATTACGTTTTTCCGGAAATCTGTCCCAGTATTCATCCAAAGGAATCTGTTCATCTATCTTCGCCAGATAGACAAGCTTTTCATGCCCGGGCTCGTATTTATCAATCCCACCGCCGTATACTTCAGAAT
Source organism: uncultured Porphyromonadaceae bacterium (assembly GCA_947175295.1). GTDB lineage: Bacteria > Bacteroidota > Bacteroidia > Bacteroidales > Muribaculaceae > Lepagella. The sequence goes on along the minus strand of CAMWMK010000049.1, from coordinate 10,955 downwards.
TGTGGATAGTACATGCTGTCCAACCGGCAATCCAAGTACCTTTGGTGCTGTTGGGACTTCTCCGAATCAATGGCTTGCAGGTTGCAAGCGTAAGTGTACCCCATAGAGGGTTCGGGGCAAACAATGAGTCGTGGACAATCTTATATGACCACATTTTTGGTTCTTTTTTCATTTTCTCCAGTTATATTCGATTCCTAATATTTCGTTAGCATAATATTTCCAAATCTCTTGATCAAAGTTCGGTGTATAACGGGCCAGCGTGAGCCGATCCTCCATTGTCAGGCCATCCGGATACCATGGCTGGAATCCGTAACATCTCTGAGGAATGCTTATAGGATGCTCGTTACGATCCAACTGATAAAACACAGTGCCTACCCTTGTCATTTTACGGCATTGTTCAGGAAGTATGCAGTGATTGTCAAGAGCGAAAGCATACCGTGCAGAGTAATCCTCGCTGTTTTCACCAAGAGTGCCTAGAGCGAATGTGTATTCAGCACCATCTTTCATCTCCAGCTTTATTACATCGCCTGTATAGATAAAATCTCCTCTCGTGTCCTTGTAAGGAGTTTTTACACCAGCAAATATGGCACGATGGCAGTATCCGCGTCCATTACACTCATCTCCGAAATAATCTTCTACAACATCCTGATTATGATCTGTGGCAAATTCTTTATTACGTGTCCATATATACAAGTCACCTGTAATCCAGAAAAAGAAGTCACCGAACCTAGCGTAACCGAAACGATCTTTGTCAACAACGTATCTGATACTTATATCTGGCTTTGGCGCAGCAATAATTCGTGCTCCAATAATATATCTATACTTCTCACATAGTCTTTTAAGATCCTTTTCTGTTATTACTTCAGGAACATCGACTTTCTCTTTCTCAGGTACGATTCCAAATACAACAGCATCAAGAAATCTATCCCTTGTTAGAATCTCCTTCCACTTTAAAGGGAAAGTTACGTTATACAAGTCAGTCGCCTTTTGAAAAAGAGGCGCCATCTCTTCATCTGTATACCCGGCCGAGCCACATCCTATTCTCGTAACCAAAAACCTATTGTCGGGATGCGATTCGGCATATTTGATAAACTTGTCTACATATGGCCTGATTTCGTCAAGGTTTAGATGACTTGTTGGTATGGCATAGCATTTCCCGGTGCGTCCCGCGGCAACTCCCCATTCCGCACCGAATCGCTCATATGCCATATGGGACGCTCCTCCACGATGATGCCCCTTGAGATTACTGCCGAAAACAAATATCTCACACTTCGACAACTCCGTGATTTTTTCGGGTGTTATTCTTCCAGCCATAGTCATTTAAGGTTATAATTGGTTTTCATTGCCGAGCATATACTTCTCATTTTATCTGCAATCCAAGTCGGAGCAAGTATTATTAAATCCTTGCCGAACCTTAGGAATTCATTAAATAAGTCTTGTGTCGGTCTTACTTCAATTTCAAATATCGATTGGTTCTCGTCTTGAGATATCTCACGTTGCGACTGATGAAACGGAAGCGAACGAATATAATGCTGCTGTCCGTTGCGCGCAAGAAACTGAATCGTTTCTTTCCGAATGTTTTCATTCACGGTTATTCCCATGTAATCAGCAAAATATGCCTCCGCATCAAAATTTTCAGGAATCTTGAATTTATCTCCAGTTCTTTCAATATTCTTGATTCGGTCAAGAGCGAACGTACGCATGGTATTTGTTTCTACTCTTCTTCCAATCACATACCACCGTTGTTTGTATATCTTCAGACAGTAAGGTTCCATCACATGGCGGGCAGCGTCTGTCATATGAAAACTTTGATAATTCAAGGATATTACCGCATTGTCTCTCATCATTTCCATTATGGTTGTCAGGAACTTATTTCCTGAAGGATTGGATTCAAATACAATTCGATGTTTTAAGTCTCGGTTCTCTAAGAGAAGACTATTGAAGGCAAAATTATTCAATAGACATGTCTTCATCTCATCATTATCGATTTCATCTCGATTTAAAATATGATATGTCTTTTCGCCATGCCTATCACAGACAATCTCAATTTCAAATAAATCCTTTATCGCCAACTTATGACGATGAAATGTTCTTTCAGGAAGTTCACACTCATGGTCTCCATTTAAATGAGATCTACTCCATTGTCGGTTTATCTCTTCCCGTGTTATGCCATCGTTTCGATAGATCAGTTCGACAAGCCACAAGTACCGTTTAAATAAGTCAGTCTTAACCATAACAAAATGAAAATACTTTTTGAATGCAAAGATAAATTGACAAACTGACAAAACGTGGCCGCTTGAAATTTTTTTTTTCGTAAAGCATCAAAAAACGTGGAACTTCAATCGTTGCCCGTTCCACTGTGTAAGGCTCTGGAAAATGCCCGTCAATCGAAACGAGCAACGTCAGCCCCACGCTGTGCATAAATATATCGTCATCACGAATGTCAGATTCCTTACCTGACATGTTGATAGATAACACGCACCCATAGGACGTAACGTTGCCTCTTTTCTCCTGATTGACGTTTTGAATTTTCCAGATTCTACACAGTCAGAACAAAAGCGCAAATTACGCCTTGCAATATGTCTGCCTTCCCCGAGAAAGAGTAAAATATTCTTCCTCATAGGCTGGCATCTGCAAAATTACAAAAAAATTTAATGCAAACAAATATTTTTATTAAAAATCAGGTAACGTATCGATAAACCGAAAAAAGCGGCTGATAGAAATTAATTAATATTTATTGGTATTCATCTACCTCTCATTTAAAACCTCACTTTAGAACCGCTTTCTTCCAAACCGCATAATATAATACATTTCTCCATTCGCGGAAGTCTTGAAGAAAAGCCTACCCTATGCCGCAAGATATATTTCTTATAAAACAAGTAGAGATTTTTCGCAGAAAATTTGGTAGTTTCAACCATATGTATTATCTTTGCGTTATAAAAATAGAGCGACGGAGAGCCGACGCATAAAAAAGAGACTTACCCAACACCACATCAAAGCATTTTGGGAAACTCATCAAACATTAATGAAATACCGAGACCATCTGCCGGATGCGATGGCGGGCCCCCCACCTTCGGGTGGCGTCTCCTCCTTCGGGGGAGCACAGGCGGATTACAAAGCGCCGGTGGAACTCAAATCCTGTCTATCGGAGTTTCATCACAAACCCTTTGATGTGGTCCTTATAAAGGAGGCATGAGGCGATTTTTGCCTTATGCCTCCTTTCTCAACTAATTAACCATATAACCCCAAAAACATGAAAGACGTAAAAGCCACCCTGCTCGACAGGGTTTCCATCCGCCGCTACGAAAGAGAGGCGATACCTCAGGAGACTATGGACTTCATCTACGACGCAGTCCGCAACACTCCGACAAGCTACAACGGACAGCAGTATTCTGTAATCGACATCGACGATCAGGAACTGAAGGAGAAACTCTATGAACTCACAGGGCAGAAGCAGCTCAAGACCTGCAACCGCCTGCTTATCTTCTGCTCAGACTACAACAAGATGACTCTGCTCGCCAAAAAGAAAGGAGTCGACATGCCTCCCTTCACCGACACCATGGACGGCACCATTATCGGAATAATCGACGCATCCCTCGCCATGATGAGCGCCGTAGTGGCCGCAGAGGCATGCGGACTCGGTTGCAACTGCGTAGGCTATCTACGCACTGTCGACCCTAAGGCGGTAGCGGAACTCCTGAAACTTCCGAAAGGCGTGTTTGTAGTCTGCGGTCTCGCACTCGGAATCCCCCGCGAACATCCGGACCTTAAACCGAAGCAGCAGCGCGACCTAATATTCATGAAGAACTGCTACAGCCAGGAGCCTGAGAAACTGACTGAAGAACTCGTAAGCTACGACAAGACTGTGACCGACTACAACCAGCACCGCGCCGGCGGCACATCCGACAACGACTGGTGTGCGCACATCATCAACTACTACAATCACGCGATGGACTATCAGATCCTAAAGTATCTAAAAGATCAGGGATACGACATCAAGAAGTAAGAATAATTGTGGTAAATCCATGATATAACATTATGCATCAAGATTTATCATATTATATCATGGCTCATCCACCAACAGAAAAAGCCCCTTGCCAAGAAATGCAAGGGGCTTCATTTTTCATATTCTCTTAGCGGCGTCCGCCGGCTTTCTGACGCATCTGACGCATCATGGCCATAGGATTCTTCATGCCGCCGGTAGCCATACGCATCATCTTGCGGGTCTCTTCAAACTGCTTCAGCAGGCGGTTGACCTCCTGCAGCGTAGTGCCGCTGCCCTTCGCTATGCGCTGACGGCGGGAAGCGTTGATGATCTCCGGATTCTGTCGCTCATAAGGAGTCATGGAATATATGATGGCCTCGATCCCCTTGAACGCATTGTTGTCGATGTCGATGTCCTTGATAGCCTTGCCGACACCGGGAATCATGGCTGCGAGATCCTTGATGTTGCCCATCTTCTTGATCTGCTGTATCTGCTTCAGGAAATCGTCGAAGTCAAACTTATTCTTGCGGATCTTCTCCTGCAGGCGTTCCGCCTCCTTCTGGTCGTAGATCTCCTGCGCACGCTTGGCGAGCTCCACGATGTCGCCCATACCGAGAATTCGGTTGGCCATACCCTCGGGATTGAACTCCTGGATATCCTCCATCTTCTCGCCTATGCCGACAAACTTGATGGGCTTATCTACCACCGAACGGATCGAGAGCGCGGCGCCGCCGCGGGTGTCGCCATCGAGCTTCGTGAGTATCACGCCGTTGAAGTCAAGACGGTCGTTGAATTCCTTTGCCGTGTTCACGGCGTCCTGACCCGTCATGGAGTCGACCACAAACAGGGTCTCGTCAGGATTGACAGCCTTCTTGATGGCGGCGATCTCCTGCATCATCTCCTCGTCTACGGCAAGGCGTCCGGCCGTATCGACGATCACGAGATCGAGCTTGTTGTCTTTGGCATATCTGATGGCGTTCTGGGCTATCTCCACAGGATTCCTGTTGCCATCCTCTGTATATACGGGCACTCCGATCTGCTCGGCAAGCACCTTCAGCTGCTCGATGGCGGCGGGGCGGTAGACGTCGCCGGCCACAAGCAGGGGTTTCCGGCCCTTCTTCTTAAGCTTCAGGGCAAGTTTGCCGGAGAATGTGGTCTTACCGGAGCCCTGCAGACCCGACATCAGGATCACAGCAGGCTTCCCTTCAAGCACGAGTGGCTCTTCCTTGCCGCCCATGAGGGAAGTGAGCTCATCATGCACTATCTTCACCATCAGCTCCTTCGGCTTCAGGGCGTTGATCACGTTCTGGCCAAGGGCCTTCTGTTTGACTGTATCGGTGAAGGTCTTCGCCACCTTGAAGTTGACGTCGGCGTCAAGCAGAGCGCGGCGTACATCTTTCATGGTCTCGGCGATATTGATCTCGGTGATGCGTCCCTCACCCTTCAGGATCTTAAACGATCGCTCGAGTCTTTCGGATAGATTGTTAAACATATAGGGTATTCTGTTTTTATTGTTTCAAAAGGTTTGTGGCTGTATCGGGGAAGATCACCTTCGGCTCGAACGCCTTCGCCTCCTCGGGGGTCATCAGCGCATAAGCGATGATGATGATGATGTCGCCCACCTGTGCCTTCCTCGCGGCTGCCCCGTTGAGGCAGACTATTCCGCTGTTGGGCTTTCCGGCTATCGCGTAGGTCTCCAGCCGCTCGCCGTTGTTGTTGTTGACCACCGCCACTTTCTGGCCCGGCAGTATGCCGGCGGCCTCTAGAAGGGCGGAGTCGATCGTGATGCTTCCTATGTAGTTGAGATTGGCCTCCGTGACGTGTACACGATGGATCTTCGAGGCCAGCATTTCTATCTGCATTGCCTTAGGTATTTGTCATGAATTATTTATACCTGATGTTGTCGATCAGACGCACCTTGCCGCAATATACGGTGATGCAGCCTACGATGTCGGGAGATTCCGACCATTCCTCCACAGGAAGGAGCGTGCGCCCGTCGACGATTTCGAAATACTCCACGTTCATATGCGGGATGGCGTCGATGCGCTCCACCACCGTGTCGTGCGTAGCCCTTACGGAATGGTCTTTGGCATACTCCACGCTATACTTGAGCGCCTCATGGATGCCGGGAGCTACCTTGCGCTGCTCTTCGGAAAGAAGGGCGTTGCGCGAGGAAAGCGCCAGTCCGTCGTCGGCCCTCTTGATGGGCACCGGGACAATCTCCACATCGATATGCTCGCTCTCCACCATGTTTTTAATCACCGCTATCTGCTGGAAATCCTTCTCGCCGAAATAGGCGCGCGTAGGGCGGCAGAGCCTGAAAAGGCGGCTCACTACCTGAGCGACACCCTGGAAATGACCCGGACGGAACTTACCCTCCATCACTTCCGCAGCAGTGCCGAGGGCGAACTCATGGTCGGTGGCGGTCCCGTCGGGATACATCTCCTCCACCGTAGGAGCGAAGACCGCTGTCGCTCCTTCGCCGGCCAGCAGGCGGAAGTCGGCCTCCTCATTGCGCGGATAGGTAGCGAGATCGTCGGGATTGTTGAACTGTGTCGGATTGACAAACACACTGACGAGGGCTACGTCGTTCTCGGCGACAGCCCGTTTGACGAGCGACAGATGCCCGTCGTGAAGCGCGCCCATCGTGGGCACGAATCCTATTGTCTTTCCTTTGCCCAGCGCGGAAGCTACAAATGCCTCCAGGTCGCTGACGCTTCGAATTATCTGCATTGCCATTGCTTTAGAATGATTGTCTTGTCTTGTTTTGGCCCCCTTCGGAGGAGGATGAAATCCCCTCTGTGGAGTTTCAACTTGCAAAGTTAATAAATAAGTCAGAAACCACCCAAGCATTTCCGCCAAAAAACGCGTATCTATGTTAAAAAACCGGAAAAACATGCTCCTCTAATGCAAAAGAATCAAAAAGCGCCCTGCAATTAAGGTCTATATGGATTTTTTTTTGTAATTTTGCACTCCGGCATGTCGCGACGCGCGAAGCGGACCGGCATGCGGATAAAGATTCATTCATATGGCCAAGAAAAAATTCCTATTCGTCGCGCAGGAGGTAGCGCCCTATCTCCCGCCGGAAAACATATCCACACTGGGCAAGGAAGTTGCCACAGGCATCCACAAGAGAGGCTATGAAGTGCGTACGTTCACTCCCAAATGGGGCGGCATCAACGAGCGCCGCAACCAGCTCCACGAAGTGATACGCCTCAGCGGCCTTAACGTCGCCATCGACGACAACGACCATCCGCTGCTCCTCAAGGTGGCGAGCCTTCACCCTACCCGCACCCAGGTGTATTTCATCGACAACGACGACTTCTTCCAGAAGCTCGACTCCGACATCGATGAAGTGGGCAGCAACCGCCCCGACAACGACAAACGAATAATATTCTTCACCCGCTCCACCATCGAGACTGCCAAGAAGCTGCAGTGGGATCCCGCCGTGATCCACTCCCAGGGCTGGGTATCGGCCATGACTCCGGTATATCTCCGCCAACTCGCCGACTCCATCCCCTTTGAGAATTCCAAGGTGGTATATACGGTTCTCCCCGACGACGCTGAAGTAGCCATCGACGCCGATTTCTTCCGTCGCCTCAAGGAAGACGGAGTCAAGGAGGAATACCTTAAGCAGTATGAGGGCCTGGCGAAAGACACCCGCCTGCTCCACCGCATGGCCATCGACAATTCCGACGGCGTGATATTCATGACCGACGAGCCCGATCCAGAGCTCCTCGCCGCCGTGGAAGCCAAGGGAATCCCTTTCCTCAGAAAAGAGGAAGCCGACGGCAACCTTGATGCCTACATTGAGTTTTACGACAAACTTTCCGACAAATGACGCTACCTGACCCCATTCGCAAGCGCCTCGGGCTCCTTGCGGCTCCATTCATGACCATCGCCGCAGGCGCCATCCTTCTCTCCTGCGAAGACCAGACGCCTACCGTAGGAAGCGCCCTCGCTTCCGGGGAGGTGCAGATAGCCCTCGACTCCCTGATCTGGAACGGCACAATGCAGTCCATATACAGGGGCGACCAGGAAAAGAAGGTGGAATGCCCGAAGATAAACTATACCACGGTATACGATGAGGCCGTCGATACCCGTAGCACCACCAACCTTCTGGGCCGCATCAGTGTCCCGGAATACGGCGACCTGAACTGCTCATTCGTTAGCCGCCTGATGTGCACCACCAAACTCGACATCCCCGACTCCATCATCAACAAGCCGGAGCGCATCGACTCGATGAAGCTCATCCTGACAGTGCCGCGAGGCGCCCTCACCGGCGACTCCCTCGCCCCGCAGCAGCTCAGGGTCTTCCGCCTGACGAAGAGCCTGCCATCCGACATCGACAACCGATTCGACCCAACGGGCTACTACGACCCCTCCGATCCCCTCGGCACCCGGAGCTTCACGCTCTCCGCCCTGGGCATGAGCGACTCGCTTTACACCCACCGCACCTACGTAGACATCTCGATCCCGATGTCAAAGGAAATGGCGCTCCAGACCGTAGAAGCCTACACCAATCCCGCTACCAGCGGAATCTTCGAGTGGCCCCAGACCTTCGAGCAGTATTTCCACGGCATTTACGTGGAGCCGACATTCGGCCGCGGCTGTGTGGCCAACATAGCCTATACCGACTTCGTCATCTACTACCACTACTTCACGCCGAAGACCACCGAAAACTCCGACGGCACCTCAACTACGGTAATCGAGACGAAAGTGGGAGGCGCGGGAGTCTTCGCGTCATCTCCCATCGTGCTGAGCAGCAACAACGTGACCTACCGCCCCTCAAGCCTTCTCAATACACTTGCGGCTGAAAACCAGGCCATCATCACTTCGCCCGGAGGCTACAAGGTCAACTTCCGTTTCCCCGGGCGTGAGCTCGTAGACCTCTACCTCGATTCTCAGTCGAAAATGGCTGTGGTCAGCAACCTCAAGTTCTCCATCCCGGCAGAGGAGATACAGAACGACTACGGCATCACTCCTCCTCCGTATTTATTAATGGTGAAGACCTCGAAGCTCTCCGAATTCCTTGCAAGCAATTCGCTTCCCGACAACAAGGATTCCTTCTACGCTGCATACAGCAGCTCGGAACAGCTCTATTCGTTCTCGTCGATGCGCAGCTATATCCTCGACCTGATTCAGAACGGAATCAAGGATGAAGACCTCGACTTCACCATTATACCCGCCAACATCGAGTTTGAGACCAACGAGTCGTCATATGACTCCAGCAGCTACTACTCCTGGCTGCTTGGATACTCCTCTTCATCCTCTTCTTCAACGAGTTATCCCACCAAGTGCACTCCCTACATCGCAAAGCCCAGCATGTGCCGGCTTAAGATGGATGAGGCTCAGACCGTCTTCTCCTACTCCCTTCAGCAGATGAGATGACCATGAACCTCTCGAGTATACTCCTCACGTTCAGCCTCCTGCAGGCCATCACCGGAGCTGCGACCCCTACAGCCGACAGCACCGCGATGGCGCCTGCGGGGGCTACCGTATTGTTTGCAGGCGATGCCATGCAGCATCAGGCCCAGCTCGACCAGGCACTGAGCGAAGGGGGCGGAAAGACCTACGACTACTCCGAGTGTTTCCGCTGGATAGCCCCCACCGTCACTGAAGCCGACTATGCCGTAGTCAATCTCGAAGTACCCCTCGGGGGAGGTCCGCGATATAGCGGCTATCCATGCTTCAGCGCGCCCGACAGCTATGCCCAGGCCCTTATGGATGCCGGATTCGATATGCTGCTGACGGCCAACAACCACTGCCTTGACTCCGGAATGAAGGCAGCCCGACGCACCATTGCCGCCCTCGATTCCCTCGGCGCCGACCATATCGGCACGTACCACGACGCTGCCGACCGCGAGGCCAAGGTGCCTTTCGTGAAAGACATCAACGGAATCAGATTCGGCTTCCTCAACTATACCTATGGAACCAACGGCATCCCTGCCCGCGACGGAATGGAGGTGGCGCTGATCGACCGCAATAGGATAGCAAAGGAGATGAAGCAGACACGCGAGGCCGGAGCGGAAATCCTCGTGGTCACGATGCACTGGGGCATTGAATACGTGCTTCGCGAAAACGCCATCCAGCGCGATCTGGCGCAGTTCCTCATCGACAACGGCGCCGACATGGTGATCGGAAGCCATCCCCACGTGATCCAGCCGATGAAGATGGTGCGCGACGAGAAGCGGCAGCAGGATGTGCCCGTGGTATATTCCCTCGGCAATTTCATATCCAACATGAAGACCGGCGACACCCGTGGAGGCGCATATATGCGTGTGCGTGTGGAGCGCGACGATGACGGCAAGGCCCGCGTGAAATGGGCCGACTACGACACCTTCTTCTGCGCGAAACCCACTGGCAAAGGCACCAACTTCACAGTGATACCCTCCGACCGCACCGACCTCATTCCGGCCGCACAGAAAGAACACTGGCGAATATTCGACCGCTCCTCATCCAAAGTCTTCGACGCGGAGAACGTCAATATTCCCAGACGCAAGAAACAATGACTGAAAAAACGGCGCTGACATGATAAGCCAGGCTTAATCATGACACAACCAAGCTAATAAAAACAAATCAAGACAAATATCTAAAAGTAACCCCAAAACATGAAGACCCAGATTGATACCCCCAAGGCTCCGGGCGCTATCGGCCCCTACAGCCAGGCAGTGAAGGCCAATGGCCTCATATTCGTTTCAGGACAGCTCCCCATCAATCCCGCCGACGGCACCATGGGCGAATGCATCAAGTGCCAGACCCGTCAGAGCCTGGAAAACGCCAAAGCCATCCTTGAGGAAGCAGGCGCATCATTTGCCGACGTAGTGAAGACCACCGTCTTCCTCGCCGACATGAGCCTCTTCGGCGCTATGAACGAGGTATACGCCGAGTATTTCTCAGCTCCATATCCCGCACGCTGCGCCTTCGCCGTGAAGGAGCTCCCGAAGCAGGCCCTCGTGGAGATCGAGAT
>CAMWMK010000048.1 GCA_947175295.1 uncultured Porphyromonadaceae bacterium | reverse complement strand
TGCTGTGCCACCGCGTTTCCCGATTGCGGTTGCAAAATTACTACATTTTTTCGCCTCACGCAAGTTTTTTCATAAAAAGCTTCATATTTTGTCAGAATAAGGCGCATAACATATTTTAATTCAAATGAATCAATAAATGTTAAATTATGTTTCGTTTTATTAATTGCAAGGAGGGGGAATCAGATCGGATTTCGGACTGCGTCCTCAACACAGTATTAAAAATGGCACGCAGGCATTGAAAATTGAAATTTCAATGCCTGCGTGCTCAATATATCTTTAATCAAGGCGGCCGCTGCTTCAACGGAGGATGATGGTGACGCCACAAAAGGATTGCGCGCCGTAGACGAGGGCCTGCTCAATATCGGCTGTCTTAGAGGGTCCGGATATGAAGGCTCCAAACCCCAATTCAGGCATTTCTATTCTGGAATATGCCTCGTGCATGTTGCTGACGATGTTGTCACGATCGAGTATTATCACGAGATACTCACATATAAAACATACAGCCCGCTGCTTCATGGTCTGCGGAATCCAGATGCATGCATTCTCCGCGCAACCCACGCTTCCGGCTACCACGCTTACGTCTGTGCCGTCAAGATCCTGCGGCTTCGCTACATCATCCGGGTTCAGATCGGCTTTTACACCCGGCACATTGCTCGCTATGGTTTTCGCATTGGGGTAGGCACGACGGATCAATTCATTGATATCGTCGCCTTCCTGCATCTCTATCACTGAAGCTCCAGCGGCAGTAGTAGCTGTCTTGATGAAAGCCCCTACCCTATCGGGATAAACCAGCTTGGCGAAAGAAAGGTCGGGCATATCATATGTCTCACGCACATTGCCGCGGAGTCTGCTCAATATTGAATCTTTTGAACAATTCATAATTCACAATTCATAATGCATAATTTCAATACCCTCACTTTTCATCGAGTCCTGATTTCCAAAGCTGATGGAATGACTTTTTAGCGAAACGAGGCATATCATGGGCCTCACACCAGGGTCCCATCGCGATTCCGGTAAGCCACGAGGGCATATGATTGGCCAAGGGAGCCATACGCAATGCGGCAGTGTAAAGACCCGGATGATCAAACATAACCTTCATCCCTTCAGACATAGTCTTCTTCATAGGATCGGCATGATGCATACTGTCGAGCTGCTGACGCCACTTATAGATCTGAGTGGAGAGGTCGACCTTGACAGGGCACACGTTGTCGCAGGAGCAACAGAGCGAACAAGCCGAGCAGTTGCCGTAATGCTTGTCGCTGTCGCGGAGCATACCGAGATTGATGCCGATCGGACCGGGAATGAAATAAGAGTAGGAGTAACCACCCGAACGCCGATACACCGGGCAAGTGTTCATACATGCGCCGCAACGCATGCACTTCAGGGTCTGCCAATGGTCTTCATTGCCGAGAATATCGCTACGACCGTTGTCGACGAGGATTATGTGCATCTCAGAGCCGGGGCGCGGACGCCGGAAGTGAGAAGTATATACAGTAGTGGGCTGCCCGGTGCCATTGCGGGCAAGGAGTCGCTGGAACACCGCCATAGACTCATAGTCGGGTATAAGCTTCTCAATACCCATCGACACGATATGAAGAGGAGGAATCGAAGTGCTCATATCGGCGTTGCCCTCATTGGTGCAGACCACGACCTCGCCGGTGGCCGCAATGCCGAAATTAGCTCCTGTCATACCGCAGTCGGCTGTCATGAAGTTGTCGCGCAGATGATAGCGTGCACACCGTGTCAGGAAAGTTGGATCAGCTTCTGCGACGAGCTTATCAAGGTCGCCATTCATACTGTCGGCTGCCTTCCGTCCCTCTTTCTCTATAATTCCATGAGCGCGGAAACACTCGAGTACCTGCTCACGAGTGATATGGATCGCAGGCATGACGATATGACTCGGAGGCACACCGAGGAGCTGGAGGATTCGCTCTCCAAGGTCGGTCTCCACTACATCGATTCCATGGGCAATAAGACTGTCGTTGAGTCCGCATTCCTCAGTGAGCATGGATTTACTCTTGACGACTTTCCTCACATCATGAGCCCTAAGGATTTCGAGCACTATGGCATTATATTCGTCGGCATCCTTAGCCCAATGTACCTGAACGCCGTTGCGTCCGGCATTAGCGGCAAACTTCTCCAGATAATCTGCCAGATGAGTGACAGTATGCTTCTTAATACGGCTGGCAGCCTCACGCAGATCCTCCCATTCGGGCACTTCGTGGGCCATAGTGTCGCGGCGGGAGCGTACAGCCCAGAATGTAGCGTCATGGCGATCGACAACAGCTGTGTCTTTCACGAACTCGTTAGCTTTCCTTGAATGTTGAGTGCTCATAAGCCGGCTGATAAGATTTGTGCTACATGTATGAATTTAATCGGAAGATGCTGCTTGGCGGCAATGCCCTGCATGTGCATAAGGCACGAGGAATCCGGACCGGTAATGAACTCTGCCCCTGTGGCCATATGGCGATGCAGCTTGTCGAGGCCCATCTTGGCAGAAACGCCAGTCTCCTCAACAGAGAACATTCCGCCAAAGCCACAACACTCATCGGGGCGCTCCGGCTCAAAGACGGATATGCCGTCGACCAACTGAAGGAGATCACGGATCTTATTGAATTTAGGGACGTTGCGCTCCGTAGGAGACGAAAGACCCAGTTCGCGCACTCCATGACAGCTATTGTGAAGGCTAACCTTATGCGGGAACTTAGAGGGGAGCGACTCCACCTTCACCACATCATGAAGGAACTCCACGAGATCCACGGTCTTTCCAGCAGCCTCGCATTCATGTCCCGCCATCCGAGGATGGAATATCTTCACATAAGCCGCGCAGCTCGCCGAAGGAGCCACTACATAGTCATAGCCACGAAACAGCTCGTCAAAATCCGCAACGAGCTTATCGGCCTTTCCCTGAAATCCGGCATTGCCCATGGGCTGCCCGCAACATGTCTGTTTTTCAGGATAATATACCTCAAGGCCCAAGCTACGCAATAACCTATATGCAGACACCCCAACCTCCGGGTATAGGGCGTCTACATAACAAGGGATAAAAAGTCCAACTTTCATTTAATGAATGGTTCAGGATTAACGGGTCTGCAGATATGTGACATGGGTGCGGAGATACTCCTCCACTCCATGCTTGCCGTCGGCACCGCCGATGCCGCTCTTCTTCACGCCAGCGTGGAATCCCTGAATGGCCTCGAAGTGGAAACGGTTGACGTATGTCTCGCCGAACTCAAGCTCACGGATGCAGCGTGCGGCACTGTTGATGTCGTTGGTGAAAATCGATGACGCCAAACCATATTCGCAGTCGTTGGCCCATGCTATCACCTGGTCGAGATTGTCCCACACTACAATAGGAAGAACCGGACCGAAAGTCTCTTCGTGAATAATATCCATGTCCTGACGGCAGTCGTCGAGCAAGGTCGCGGCATAGAAATAGCCCTTTTCGCCTACGCGATGTCCGCCGCAGAGCACCTTCGCACCCTGACGCACAGCATTCTCCACTTTGGCCTCAACGCTTTCAAGAGCACGCTTCTCTACGAGAGGCCCCATGTCGATATCATCTGCCGAGAAAGGATCGCCTACCTTCACGGCTTCGAACTTCTCAACAAGTTTTTTGGTAAGTTCATCCTTTACATCCTTATGGACATACAGGCGCTCAGCATTGTTGCAGATCTGTCCGTTGTTGCCGATACGGCTGTCGAGAATAGCCTGAGCTGCAAGGTCAAGATCGGCATCAGGGAATACAATCACAGGAGCCTTTCCACCGAGCTCAAGCGAAACCTTTGTGATGTTGGAGGCGGCTGCCTTCATGATGCTTTCTCCTGCACCTACCGAACCCGTCACGCTCACAATGTCGATCTTCGGGCTGGATGCGAGAGCGTCGCCCACAACGCTTCCCTTACCGGTCACGACATTGAAGAGACCGGCAGGAAGGCCGGCTTTGTCTACTACCTCAGCAAATACGCAGCAGTTCTCGGGAGTAAGCTGAGCGGGTTTCACTACAATGGAGCAGCCGGCGATGAGAGCGGCTCCGGCCTTGCGTGCAATAAGGAAGAAGGGGAAATTCCATGGAAGAATACCTGCTACGACACCTATAGGCTTCTTTGAGAGGAAGATGGTCTCGCCCGGATTGTCGCTGGGGATGATCTCTCCTTCAATATGGCGGGCAAAAGTGGCCATGTATTCGAAGTAGCTGATTGTAGCGTCAACCTCGATAGTGGCCCATGAACGGGTCTTGCCCTGCTCACGCATTATGATTTCGATGAATTCTCCGCGACGCTCCTTTATGCCTTCAGCCATCTTAAGCAGATAGGCTGCACGCTGAATGGCGGGAGTCTTCTCCCATTCCTTCTGAGCCTTGCGTGCTGCGTCAAGAGCTTCATCCACATCTTCTTTGGTGCCTTCCGGCTGACGGGCTATCACCTCTTCAGTAGAGGGGTTGATGACATCAATCCATTTGCCCGACCGACTATCAACGAATTTACCGTTGATATACATTTTCAAGTCTTTCATGAGTCAGTATATTAGTTTGTTGGTTTAACTGAACAAAGATAAGAATTATTTTTCAGATATGCAATTTTATGACAGAAAAACAATAAAAAAAATTACGCATACATAACGGATATTCCATTAAGGCCGCCTGCATGCCCCTCAATGAGCATGCAGGCTGAAATCAAGGCCACATCAGGACAGATTGACGATTGTGATGCCGGCTCCTCCAAACCGTACGTCTTCGTCGTGGTAGGAGGTGACGTTGGGATTCACGCGCAGTTGCTCCCGGATAAGGGTCTTAAGTATACCATGCCCTGTGCCATGAAGAATGCGTACTTTCCCAGCCGAGAACTGAACAGCATCGTCAAGAAAATAAGTGACTGCCTGAATAGCTTCATCAGCACGCATGCCGCGGACATCAATCTCATTCTTGAAGTTTAGCTGACGACGACGGCTGTCTTCCGAAGTCTGACTTGAAACCGTGAGTATCTGTGAAGCGGCCGACTGTTTCGGTTTCTGTGCCGACGAAAGGCGAGATAGATCGACTGTAGTCCGCAATGGACCGAATGCCACTTCAGCTTTCTTACCCTGAATAGACATGATCTGACCTGGAGAACCGGAACCGTCCATCTTCACCCAGTCACCGGCGGCAAGCTCCGGCTTCTTTTCCGGAGCTTTCCGATTCTTTGCCGCCGACTCCTCTTTCGACTTCCGGCTCTTATGCTTCAAAGGTTTCAGCGCATCCGGAACAATCTTTTCCTCAACCGGCTCCTTCAGGCTTTCCTTATAGTCTTCAAGCTCCCTACGGATCTGCCGGGTGCGTTCCTTTTCCGCCTCAGCATTCTTGATATCGCGGATTGCCTTCTCCAAGCGCGCGTTGGCCGACTTCAGGATCTCTCTGGCTTCCTCACGCGCATCCTTCAGAATCTCTGCACGTTTCTGCTTAAGGTCGGAAGCTGTGTCTTCATATTTCTCAAGCAGCTGATCAAGATGCTGCTCCTTCTCCTTTATGCTCTGGCGCTTATTGCTCCAATAGCGTCGATCGCGCGCAATATCGAGAAGATACCTGTCGGAATTGACATAGTCGGAACCTACAAGCTCCTTCGCCATATCAATGACATCAGCTGGTAGACCTATATTGCGTGCGATTTCAATCGCAAACGAACTTCCAGGATTACCTACCGAGAGCTGGAATGTAGGGCGCAGGTGCTGACGGTCGTAGAGCATAGCGCCATTGACGAAACCGGAAGTCTCGTCGGCGAAACCCTTAAGGTTTTGATAGTGGGTAGTGACCACTCCGAAACTTCCAGACTCTCCTATGCGGTGAAGTATGGACTGAGCCAGCGCCCCTCCGATCTGAGGTTCGGTGCCAGACCCCATCTCATCGGCAAGCAAAAGGGAATCGGGGCCGGCATAGCGGAGGAAAGCCTTCATGTTGCGGAGATGCGAGGAATACGTGGAAAGATCATTCTCCATCGACTGCTCGTCGCCTATATCTACGAGTATGCTCTCAAACAATCCCATATGTGAATTATCATAAAGAGTGGGCAACAGACCACATTGCATCATATACTGCACAATGCCGACAGTCTTTAGCGCCACTGACTTTCCGCCGGCATTCGGACCGGAAATTATAAGGAAGCGCTTTTCAGAATCAAGATGAAGATTCATCGGCACCACACTCCTCCCCTGCTGCTTCAAAGTGAGGAACAGAACGGGGTGGAAAGCATGAAACCAATCTATCTCCGGCTTCTTCTCCACTACCGGCATCACACCCTCCACCTTATCGGCATATTGAGCCTTTGCCTTTATGAAGTCAAGATAACCGATCGAGAGACAGCACTCTGCAATGAGGTCGATTTCCGGACGAATCACATCTGCTATGGAGATAAGAATCCTTATTATCTCACGACGTTCCTGCATCTGGAGCTCACGAAGACGGTTGCCGGCCTCCACCACTTCAGCAGGCTCGATAAACACAGTCTTGCCTGTGGCGGACTCGTCGTGGACAATACCGTTGACCTTTCTTTTCATAGCGGCCGAGACGGGAAGCACCATGCGTCCGTCGCGCATGGAGGGAGCGGTATCCTTATCTACGATTCCCTCGGCCGCTGCCCGGTCGAGCACACGACGCATAGCCCTGGCTATCGATCCATTGGCGACGCCAATAGCCCTACGAATCTCAGACAATTCAGGGGAAGCATTGTCCTTGACTTCACCAAACCTATTTATGCAACGGTCGATTTCCTTTTCCACAACCGGAAAAGAGACGAGACCTTCAAATTCACGCTTGAGTTCAGGATAGAGAGGAGTAGAGCCGTCTTCGTCAGACTTCGAGAAGAAACGCCTCACTTCAGAAACAGAAGCGAGCATTTTTCCAAGGGAGCTAAGCCTATCGGCAGTCATAAATGATCCTGCCGCCTTTATTTCATTAAGATACGGTATGACATCATATACAGTAGCTCCGGGTAGGTCGGAGGCCGTACGAATAAGTGTAAGCATTTCAGCGGTCTGTCGCAAAAGGCGCAAGACCGTTTCGAAATCGGAAGAGAACTGCATAGCAGAAGCATAGTCGCGCCCCATACGTGAAGAACACAATGAAGCGACTTCGGCCCTTACGGAGTCGAATCCAAGTTTCGATTCAATATCTTTGGGATAAAGCATATTCAATTTAGAAAGTAAAATTTAGAATTTTGAATAGAGGATTGAGGATCGGGTATCAAACCTTAAAAACAGCATAGGAGCATATGCAAAGGGCGATTCCAACCCCTGAGGGGAATGGAACCACCCTTATATCCACAAATTACCTATCACAAATAGGAGAAAACGCGGAACTGAAATCCAAAGGAATCAGTCCTTCTTGTTTTCCTCTTCGAGGATCTTGACAGCCATGTCATAGATGGTAGTATCGTCAAGCACCACGATTCCCCCATCAGGACCCGGCTCAATGTGCATACCGATGTTCTTGCCGAACTCATAGTTTACACCTCCGAAGTAGTTGCGGACTGTCTGTACGGTAAGGTTAAGTTCGTCGGCGATGCGGCGAGTAGCTCCGTCTGGCAGACTGTCTTTGAGTCTGCGAAGTTCGTTGAATGTGATGGTTTTGCTCATACTATTAGTATTTGAGGTTGAATATTTACTAATTATGTTTCAAATTTACACATTATTTTTGACAAATCATAATTTTTCGCCGCTAAAAAAATGTGTTTTAAAACATATATTTCGTTAATTGCAATTTATACTTATGAAAAACAACAGTTTATCATTCCGTCTTCACATCTGCCACAAAATCCAAGGGGACAGCCGGCTTCAGATAATCTCAACATCCGACACGCGGATCCAACCCTCAATGTCGGAATTGAGACGCACTTTATACCACGTGGGAACCCCCTCCACATCAGTCTCCTCGGCTACGATATCAAACCTCGTGCCCTGACAGAGGAGGTTGCTGGCCGGCTTGGCATCCGATGACGGCTCGATAAGAAGCTCCGTCTTGTAAGCGATCAGCACAGCCTGATCATGACTATCGTAGTATGAAGCCGACATAAAGGCGAAGACCACACATATGAGCGATACGAAAAACGCGGCAATGCCACCGAAGAATCCGAACTTACGCAATCTTACGTCGCTGCAAAACAGATAGACTGCAATCAATCCTATAAGCGCTATGAACGCAAACGCGCCTATATATGCCCACATATCCATCGGGAAGTCAGCACATATGAAATTTCTTACGGACTGAAAGAATGTGTCGTGGTCGGGGGAAACGCTTATCTTCTTACCGCGAAGCTCCGCACGATTCGAATCCTCAACTTTTGATGCGAAATATTCAAGATTGTTCTTTATCTCCTTATCGGTAGGATCAAGACGATGGGCACGCGAGTAGTAAAGTATCGCTTTCCCTAAATCTCCAGACTGAGCATAGGCGTTCGCAAGGTTGAAGAGCAGTTGCGGCGAGTCACCATCCACCTTAGCTATCGACTCATAGGCCTCGGCAGCCTTAGCGTATTCACCCTGCAGATAAAGGGTATCCGCCAAAGCGGAAGGCGACTCCTTGGCATAGGACGCTGACGATATGGCCAAGCCCAACAAAAGACTCGCCAGCAATTTAGACGTAAGCTTCAAAATATAATTGAGTTTCATACTTTCATCTTTTATGAGTTCCTTAAGTCGGCGTCTTCAAGCGCATTGATAACGTCTGCTCCACGCTGATAAACGTTCTTGAGTTCGTCTTCTCCTGAACCGGGAGCGTATTTCGCAAACTCACAGTCGTCCAAAACCGCAACAAAACGGTCAACGATATCCTGCGACGCACCCGCATCGGAAAGACGCTGAGCAACATTCTGGCGGTTGAGCTCCGATGTAGGAATATTCAGCTTCGCACCAACGTAGCCCCAAAGCGCTACGAGCATCTCATCATAGAATCTCTCCCTGTCGCCACTCTTCATGCAGGCCGCGGCTTTCTTAAGCCGACGAGCCGCAACCTTACCTGCCTTACGCATACGGGTGCCGACAATGTCGGCGGCGCTCTTGAGATGACGGCGATAGACAAACACTATAATGACCAACGCAAGAGATGGAATAACAAACCATAACCAATAGGCGAATCCATAGACGAGCGGAGTCCTTTCCTTCGACAACTTTCCTACGGGCATGAGGGTGTCTGTAAATTTCAGACGGTTTTTTGTCTGAGATTTCTCAGAAAGAGCGCCTTTGTCGACCTCAACCGTGTATCCCTTAGCTACCGACTTCTCATAGCGTCCGGTAGAAGGATCAAAATATACGAGCGACACTTCGGGAATCTGATACTGTCCCATCTCCAAAGGAGTGAACGAATAATCGAACTTCACGCTTCCCGAAACCGTAGCTCCCTTAGAGACCGCATCCACCTGAGTGGTAGGAGTGAACACCTCAAGTTGCTTTGGATAGAGGGTATTAAGGTCGGGGAGCTTGACGTATTTGATATTGCCACTGCCCTTCACCTCATAAACTATCGAAGCAGGCTGATTGGTCTTGAGCGAAGCTGAAGGCAGGGAAGACGAAATCGAGAACTGGCCTACACCTCCGGAAAAATCAGCCGGTTGTGGAGTAGGAAGCGCCTTGACATCGATCACAAGATCGTTGGGAGTGACGTTCAACTGAATGGGACGACGGACAGTCAGCATACGGAAGTAAGGATCATCGTAGTATTCCTGCTCGTCAGTACTTACTGTATAGGTGTTTCCCTTTACGGTAAGTTTTCCGGTCATCTGCGGGAAGATGATATACCGGGCGATGATGGCGGTGGCATACTCCTGACCGTTGTAAGTCTCATAATGGAGCGACTTTGATGTCTCATCCGATTCCTCAACCACAAAACCGTCGAACTTAGGAGCCTCGGTTGCACCAATGAACTTGATCGGTGCATATGAGGAATAAAGCTTCACAGTATAGACGAGGGCTTCCTGCTCATAGGCGGAAGTCTTAGACACAGATGCCTTCAGAAACAACTTCTCATTGCCTTTCCCAATGAATTTGGGACCCTCGTTCTGATCATCTGGACTCTGAGACCGAGCGCCCTGCTGAGCGGCTTGCTGCTGATTCTGCTGACGCTGCTGCATCTTTGAAAGAGAGCCTGAACCTGACTTGACAATCGAGTATGAAGCCTTATTGCTTCGTGTATCACCTACTGTAAAAGGACCTATGGAATAGTTACCTTCATTTGAAGCCGTACACGTAGCCACATATGTGCGGGAACTTGAACGAGTCACCTTACCATTTACACTCGACATGGATGAAGACTGGCTGCTAAGAGTGAAATACTTCACTACAGCACCCGGCACATCTGGAGCAGATGGCTCGCCATCGATATTATCGAGCTTCATGTAAACGTAGAACTGCTCACCTACCTCTATGTCGTCGCCACCCGTCTGTGTGGCCACCGATACCTGGAACTTTCCTGCTGCGGAAGCTGCGAGAGCGACGACAGACAGAAGCAGCAGTGATATGTAAAGTCTTATTCGGGTCATAATACATCAATTTAAAATCACCAGCGTTTCGTATTCCGACTTCTTCCGGCGGCCTCCTGCCCATTGTTTGATTTATTCACACGCGCACGGGTCTGATTCTCCTTGTTTTCAAGGGCCTTAAGAATCTGCTCGGCAGCCTGCGGATTGATTTCAGGCTGCTGCTGTTGCTGCTGGTCCTGATTCTGCTGCTGGTTCTGGTTCTGATCTTTATTCTGATCCTGGTTCTGGTCCTGGTTCTGCTGGTCCTTGTCTTGATCCTGGTCCTTATTCTGATCCTTATTCTGATCTTGATTCTGGTCCTGGTTCTGCTGAAGCTTCTTCTGAGCTATGCGCAGGTTGCGCCGAGTCTTCTCATCTTCAGGGCGTATGCGCAGCGACTGCTTATACATCTCCACTGCCTGACCATAATCTTCAGAATTAAATGCAAGGTTGCCGAGATTGAAGATAGCGTCTGCGGCAAGTTCCGGCTTCTCCCTGACGGCCTGCGCCACAGCCTGCATAGCCTCTGCGCCAGCCTTCGCAAGCTGCTGGCGTAGCGAATCAGACTGTGCGGCGGAAGCTCGCCTGATGTAAGTGAGGCCAAGGTTGTAAAGGGCTTCCTTAGAACCGGGCTCCACCTTAAGGGCCTGCTGATAAACCTCTCCCGCTTCCAGATAGTTTCCTCCGCGGAAGAGCTTGTTGCCTTTATCTACGAGTCGTCGCTCCTGACGGTTGGAGGTAGCCGACATCTCAAAGGAGAAACCCAATGCAGCCACAAAAGCAAGCATCAGGGTCATCACCTTTATATTTTTCAGAACTGTATTCTTCATAACTTTACCTGTATTATCTGGATTCCTTCTTGAAGAAAGTGATCCTGTCGAGCCAACTGATTTTCCTGTCGAGGATAAACACATCAATGATCAGAAGAGCGAGCGCTATCCAGCCGAAGATCGTAAAGAGTTCATCATGCACGGCATACGCGTTGGTCTCAAGAGCTGATTTCTTCACGGTGTCCATCTGCTTCTCAAGTTCGTTGAGGGCATCCGGATTGGACGCATTGACATATATACCGTCGCCGGCTCCCGCTATCTTCGCCGCAAGGTTTTCGTCAAGAGCAGTCTCGACAGGCATTCCGGTCTCAGGGTTGATCATCGGGCCTGAAGAAGTGGGTATCTGCACAGGAGTTGGCGAACCGACACCGACCACATTGAGCTGGATATGGTTTTTCTTAGCCATCTTCGCAGCCTCAAGCGCACCAGATTCGTCTTCCAATTCCTCAGCATCCGTAATCAAGACTATCGACTTACCGATATTCTCGTCAGCACTGAACGACTTCACCGCCCTGTCGATCGCGGCACCTATATTTGTACCCTGATTGTCATAGTGGGATGGATCGATGGAATTCAGAAACAACTTGGCTGAGACATAGTCACTCGTCACGGGGATGAGGGTATAGGCATCATTTGCATAGACGATAAGGCCTACCCTATCGTTGTCAAGACGGTTGATAAGCTTCTCAAGCACGAGTTTTGAAGCACGCATCCTCGATGTGCCGGAATTGTCGGATGTGGAAGATGCAAGCATGGAGTTTGAGACATCGACAGCAATGACAACTTCGATACCCTCCTTATCGGTCTTCGTAGAGTGCACTCCTCCCCAAGGACGACACAGAGCAATGACGAGAAAGGCCAGAGCGCCGGCCTCAAGCGCGATCTTCAATGGCGGCTTATATTTAGACACCTCCGGCATGAGATCCCTCAAGGCATCCATGTTTCCGAATCTCGCAAGTTTTTTCTTTCTCGCAAAGCGCGCGAGAAGATACAGCCCCACTACAAGCGGCACTGCAAGAAGGAGAACGAGTAAAGCTGGATATGCAAACGTAAACATTACGGTATTCTTCTAATTATTGTGTAACGAAGCAGGAGCGAAAGGGCAAGGGCCGCGAATGCCAGCCATAGCCAAGGCATGAATTCTTCCTGGGTAAGGGTCACTGAATTGACATCAATGCTCGACTTCTCAAGGGAATCGATCTCCTCAAAGACATGTTTAAGCATACGCTCGTCTTTGGCCCGAAAATATTTGCCACCCGTGAGTTTAGCCATATTCTTGAGCAGGGGCTCATCGATCTTGGTCTCAAGAGTAGTGGTGGAGAATCCATAGGGATCC
This sequence comes from uncultured Porphyromonadaceae bacterium, assembly GCA_947175295.1. GTDB lineage: Bacteria > Bacteroidota > Bacteroidia > Bacteroidales > Muribaculaceae > Lepagella. The sequence goes on along the minus strand of CAMWMK010000048.1, from coordinate 13,079 downwards.
GCTATCTGCATCTTACCGTTGGTACCAATACCTATGGTATAGATCTTAATTCCCTTCTGTTTAGCTATCTGAGCGGCAGTAACGGGAGGCACATCTCCGGCATTGTTGCTGCCGTCGGTCAGCAGGATTACGCTTTTAGACTTTGCCTTTCCCTGAGAAATGCGGTTGATGGCACTCGTCAGGCCATCGCCGATGGCGGTGCCATCATTGAGGTCGCCCATATCGACATTGGCAATTGCATTGATCAGGGCAGCGCGGTCGTTGGTGAGAGGCATCAGCGAGAGAGACTCTCCGGCAAAGACCACGAGGCCCATATTGTCGTTAGGACGGGAATTGACAAAAGAAGTAGCGACATCCTTTGCCGCAATGAAGCGGTTGGGCTTGAAATCGGTAGCCGACATGGAGCCTGAGATATCCATCGCGAGGATGATGTCAGTGCCAAGCACCCTGGAATTCTTAAGGCTGTCGTGGGTCTGCGGACGGGCAAGCGCCACTATTATGGCTGCAATACAAATCAAGCGAAGCGCAAAACACAGATGCATCACCCACACTTTCCAGGAGTTTCCAAACTTCAGGAATGGCTGGATTGAGGAAATGCCAATAGACGGGCTGGCGTTTCTGTGCTTCACTACATACCATGCGATCAGGGGAATGAGTACAAGCAGCAGCCAGAGCATACCCGGATGAAGAAATTTCATCGGTCACCTCCTTTCTTAGACTGCGCGGCCTGACTTCCGGCCGGGGCGTTTTCTTCAGGCGTCTTTTCAGGCTCCTTCTCAATGGTCTCCTTTACAAAATTTACAGCATTGTCGAAAGCCTCCACATTGTCTGCCGGTAACGGCCTAACCTTGGCAAACTTCACGAAATCGGCAACGTCGAGGATCTTACGCACATAGCTCCGCTTCTCCTTTACGTCGGCCTGGTCGGCAAGCGTCTGCATGATCTGGCGTGAAGTCATCTCCATTGCATTGATGCCGAAGCGCGCGTAGAGATAATCGCGAAGTATGTCGGTAAGCTGAGTGAAGTATTCCTTTTCCATGCCGTTTTCCCAAAGATTCTTCGCCTTGAGGCTTTCCAAACGCTCAAGGGCCACAGTCCAGGGCTTTGGCTGCGGTTTCTCCGGAAGGGATATGAATTTACCGGTCTTCCTATATTTACGTCCGAAGAAGACAGCGGCTGCGATAGCTGCAATAAGAAGCAGCCACAACCACCATAGATCGTAGAGCCAGTCAGGCATCCAGTCCCAGAAAGAACGGTCGGAAGGGTCGGAGATGTCGCGATAGTCCGAGATGGCATCGTTCTCCCCTACCTTGACCGGAACCACCGTAAGATCCACCTCATTTGAGGCGACCGAATCAGTCGCGGTGAGATATACGAAAGGAGGAAGGCGATAGAATCCGGAATCAAACACCTGAACCGGCACACGGAGGCGCTCAATGACACGACCGCCCTCCTGCCCGACAGTGTCGACGACAGGAGCACCAAGCTCTACGGTATCGTTGAAAAGAGTCACGTATCCGCTTGGACCTACCTTATTGAAAAGAGGGAATACACCCTGAGTAGCAGCGTCTCTGTCTACAATCAACCTGAGTGTATCGACGCGCCCCATCATGATCGAGGCCGAATCAAGCGAAGCCGTCACCTTCACCGAGGCGACGGCCGGCATTGAAAACGCCAATGCGGCTACGACGGGAGCCCAATATCTGCGATAAGTTTTCTTCATAAATGATAAATCTAAAAATCAACTCCGACGACGGAAGAGGCCGATAAGAGCCTTCACATAGTCTTCATCAGTGGTTACGGAGACGGAATCTACTCCGCATCGGGCCGTTGTAGAGGAGAAATACTGCTGACGCTCATACCATACCTTATCGTAGGCCTTTCTGACGCTTTTCGACGACGTGTCGAGCCAGATGTCGGCGCCTGTCTCAAGGTCACGCAGACGGATAAGGCCTACATCAGGCATCTTTGAATCACGTTTGTCATAGACCTGTATGGCGGCTACGTCGTGCTTGTGGTTGGCGATCGAAAGCGACTTGAAATAGTCGTGCGAATCAATGAAATCGCTAAGGAGGAAGGCGGAGCACTTCTTCTTGAGGGCATTGGTCATGAATACGAGCGGAGCGTTGAGGTCGGTGCCGCGATGCTCAGGCTTGAAATCAATGATTTCCCTGATGATAAAAAGTATGTGTTTCCTTCCTTTCTGCGGGGGAATGAATTTCTCTACTTTGTCGCTGAAGAAAATGACTCCCACCTTATCATTGTTCTGAATGGATGAAAAAGCGAGTGTGGCCGCTATCTCGGCAATAAACTCACGCTTCACCTGGCCTGCCGCGCCGAAATCACGGCTGCCGCTGACATCAACGAGAAGCATGACCGTAAGCTCGCGCTCCTCCTCATACACCTTTATGTAAGGCTTGTTGTGGCGCGCGGTGACATTCCAATCGATATCGCGCACGTCATCGCCGGGCTGATATTCCCTGACTTCAGAAAACATCATGCCCCTACCCTTGAAAGCAGTGTGATACTCGCCTGCAAAAATATTGTTGGAGAGTCCACGCGACTTTATTTCGATTTTCCTTACTTTCTTGAGAAGTTCTTTGGCATCCACGTGTAATGGGTTTATGAGTTTAAAGGTTAAACGGGTTTAAGAGGCTTAAATGAGAGCCTACAGCTTAAGGCACCTGCACCTTATCCAGAATGCTGGAAATAATCTCATCAGCCGAGATATTATTGGCTTCCGCCTCATATGTAAGGCCGATACGGTGGCGCATCACGTCGTGGCATACAGCACGCACATCTTCCGGAATCACATATCCCCTTCCCTGCAGGAATGCATATGCCCTTGACGCCAGAGCAAGCGAGATGGAGGCACGCGGAGAAGCGCCATAGGAGATGATACCCTCAAGATCCTTAAGGCCGGCTGCTTCAGGATTACGGGTAGCAAAGACGATATCGACGATATAGTTCTCAATCTTCTCATCTATGTAGATTTCCCTCACAAGCTTCTGGATCTCAAGAACATCATGCGTAGAGACCACCGCCCTTACCTCGTCGAGGGCACCGCGGATATTCTGACGGATGATCATCTTCTCCTCCTGCTTGGTGGGATAGCCGATGATCACCTTGAGGAGGAAACGGTCGGTCTGCGCTTCAGGAAGAGGATAAGTACCTTCCTGCTCGATGGGGTTCTGAGTGGCCATTACGAGGAACGGGCGGTCGAGCGGGAATGTCTGTTCTCCGATCGTAACCTGACGCTCCTGCATAGCCTCAAGAAGGGCACTCTGCACTTTTGCCGGAGCACGGTTGATCTCGTCGGCAAGAACGAAATTGGCGAAAATAGGACCTTTCTTCACCTCAAACTGCTCTTTCTTCACGCTGTAGATAAGCGTACCGATGACATCGGCAGGAAGGAGGTCGGGGGTGAACTGAATGCGCGAGTATTTTGCGTCGACGATGCTCGCAAGAGTCTTGATAGCGAGTGTCTTCGCAAGACCGGGCACACCTTCAAGCAGGACGTGGCCATTGCAGAGAAGAGCTATGAGAAGGGAATCCACAAGATGCTTCTGACCGACGATACGCTGATCCATACCGTTGCGGATCATGCTTAGGAAATTGCTTTTGGCTGCAATGCGATCATTGAGCTCGCGAATATTAACTGTCTGTTCCATAAGGGGCTTCAGTTGAGTTTCTTTTATTAAATCTTTAAGTTAAATCATGACTCCGGAGTCATGTACGGAGTCTGAAACAAAATCATATGCAAATTTAACACTTTACTTTCGCATCCTATGCAAAATTACTGTTAAATAATACAAACACACGTTGCGATGCGTTAATCCGCCTTATTAAAGGCGTTCCAACCCTGGGCTTTCAGAGGGAATTCCTGGCCGTCGCGTGTGATCATGGCGCAACCGAGCTGGGGCTCCGTGACATAGCCAATCATCTTCACTCCCTTGATGTTTTCGATGCGGTCGTGATCGGTAAGAGGCACTGTAAAGAGCAGTTCATAGTCTTCTCCTCCATTCATGGCCGCAGTGATCAGGTTCATATTGAGCTCCTCTGCCATCAGAGCGGTCTGATAGTCGATGGGTATGCGATCCTCATATACACGGCAGCCGGTGTCAGACCTCTTACAGATATGAAGAAGCTCAGAAGAGAGGCCGTCGCTGACATCCATCATAGAGGTAGGATGTATGCCTTCGGCCCGCAGAGCCTCAATAATGTCTTTTCTGGCTTCCGGCTTAAGCTGACGCTCAAGGATATATTCCTTTCCGGCGAAGTCAGGAGTGAAATCCGATCCCGCATCAGCACTGACCTTGTTTTCACGCTCCAGCAGCTGAAGACCCATGAATGCGGCTCCGAGGTCGCCGGATACGCAGATTAGGTCGGTCGGTTTGGCTCCATCCCGACGTATGGCCTCTCCTTTCCCGCAGTCGCCTATACACGTTATACTAATAACGAGACCAGTGACCGACGCCGATGTGTCGCCTCCTACGAGATCCACGCCATACATATCGCATGCCGTGCGAATTCCTTCATAGAGGGTTTCGATATGTTCAAGAGTGAAGCGGCTCGAGATGCCGAGAGAGACCGTAATCTGCCGGGGTGTTCCTCCCATCGCGTATATATCGCTGAAATTCACGATAGCCGACTTGTAGCCAAGATGTTTAAGCGGCACATATCGAAGGTCGAAATGTATTCCCTCAAGCAGAAGGTCGGTTGTGACCAACACGTCCTTCTCGCCGAAATTCAATATAGCCGCGTCGTCGCCTACCCCGTAGACCGACGACTCGTTTTTCAATGGAAAATCAGCGGTGAGCCGGTCGATCAGACCGAACTCACCTAAATCAGATATTTCTGCCATAGCATTAAATTGGTTGCGTGTTTTACGTCTTATGCATGTAAGAGTCTTCCCCCTCAGATTCTTCGGAGCATCTCCGTAATGAGTCTCACCATCACAGGAGAAGCGGTCTCGGCCGCCTGCTGCACTTCCTCATGGGTAGGCACATAGTCGATATCCTTGCCTCCGAGATCGGTGATGACAGAAAGTCCGAACACATCCATACCCGCATGATTGGCCACAATTACCTCAGGCACGGTAGACATACCTACGGCATCGCCTCCAATGATACGGAAATACTCGTATTCGGCAGGAGTCTCGAAAGTAGGACCCGGAGTGCCTACATACACGCCGTGCATCAACCTCAGCCCCTCGGCATCAGCGATCTCATCGGCTGTCTTGATAAGATATTTCCTGTAAGCTTCAGTCATGGCCGGGAAGCGGGTGCCGAGTTCTTCGTAGTTCTTACCACGTAAAGGATTCTCCGGAAAGAGGTTGATATGATCGGTAATTACCATAACATCACCTACGCGGAACTCCTTGTTCATACCGCCTGCCGCATTGCTGACGAATAGTGTCTTCACTCCGAGCTCCTTCATCACCCGCACCGGGAACGTCACCTGCTTCATATCGTAACCCTCGTAGTAGTGGAAACGACCCTTCATCGCCATGATGTATTTACCGCCAAGAGTGCCGAAGATGAGTTTACCTGCGTGTCCGGCTACAGTGGAAACGGGGAAATTCGGAATGTCATGGTAATCTATTTCAGCCTTCACATCCATCTTATCGGCCAGATTGCCGAGACCTGAACCGAGGATGACAGCCACTTCCGGCATTTCCTCTACATTTGTGCGGATAAAGGATGCAGTCTCCTTTATCATATCGAGCATAGTTTTTTCCATCGTATTGTGTTTAAGTTTATATGAATTAAACGCAAAAGACGCGTTTATTGTTTATCTTTCTATCGCATGCAGAAGATCGGGGACAAAGTCGTAGCCGAAATTTGTCTCCAGCATCCTAACTCCTATCGGAATGTAGAAGATGTAAGGACGCAATTCAACAGGGAAATAGGGATTGTGGCTGATTCTAACGGCATCCTTCTCCGTAGTAATGATGAATTTCCGTTTGCCCTGAAGGGCCTCAAACTTCGACTCTATCTCGTGCAGGTCAGACTTCTTGAAATCGTGATGGTCAGGAAAATGGAGCACCTTCTTCTTGAATGGGAACGACCTGAAATGATTGACAAACGGACGAGGATTGGCCACTCCTGTCAGGAGTATCACGGAATCCTCGGCTGTAATGTCGGCAAGAAGCATACGGTCGGCGCAATCGTCGGGGAACACCGGGATAAGTCCGCCATAGTCGAAAGTAGAGAAGTATAGTTTCTGATAAGGAAGAAGTTCCAGAGTCTTATGCACGAGCCTCATGTCGAGTGCCGAGATGTCTGAGGGACATTTGGTAGTGATCACCATATCGGCCCTATACTTGGCGTCACTGCTCTCGCGAAGCCTGCCAAGGGGGAGTATGGCGTCGTTATAGACCGGATGAGAATAGTCCATCAGCATTATGTTAAGCTTCGGCTTTATATAGCGGTGTTGGAAAGAATCGTCAAGCACAATGAGGTCAAGCTTCGGATATTTCTTAATCAGCTCCCTCACTCCCTTCACTCTGCTTTCGCATACCGCCACCTTAACAGTGCCGCCGAATTTCTCATATATCTGCAGGGGCTCGTCGCCGATGCTGTCGGGGGTGCTTTTGGATGAGGCCACGATGAATCCACGTGTCTTACGCTTATAGCCACGGCTGAGCACAGCGATGTTTCTCCTATAGCGCAGACACTCGAGGATATATTCCACATGAGGCGTCTTTCCCGTGCCTCCGACAGTGATGTTTCCAACACCAACGACGGGGATATCGAAGGAAACCTCCTTCAATATCCCCCAGTCAAACATTTTATTTCGTACGTAGACACCAAATCCGTAAAGCCACGAAAACGGAGTCAGGACGTATTTCAGAAAACCATCTATCTTAGCCATGGAAAAGACTATGCTGATCAGTTAAACCTTATGTAGAGAGGAGCCATACGAGCCTGCCACGGCGACTGGCGGAGCATTCTGGATGTCTCCCTTATGAGTATGCCCTCAGGATTTTCGCCCGCAATCCGGGCTATCTCCATATTGAGCTGGTCGAGCCCCTGAGCCTTAAGGATGTCGAGGAAATCAGGCTTGTATTTGGGGTAGACGGCCACACCGTATTTATCATCCTTAAGTCCGGCAGCAGAAGCGGCATAGGCCACGGCGTCGTCGAGAGAGCCGAGCTTATCGACAAGCTTCAGCTTTATGGCCTGAGCAGCATCGTAGACGCGACCCTCAGCTATCTGGCGCACACGCGCTTCATCAATTTTCCTACCTTTGGCAACCCTCTTCACAAACCTGGAATATCCGTCGTCGATATAAGTCTGCAATACATCAAGCTGCTCCTGGGTAGGATTATAGAAAAGAGAAATATTTCTGCCGGGATTGGTGCTTACAGTCTGAGGAGTGATGCCGAGCTTCTTTACAAGACCTTCAGCGCTCGGGAAAAGGCCGAAGATACCGATGGAGCCGGTGATGGTAAGAGCATCGGCATAGATACAGTCGGCAGTGCAGGAAATCCAATAACCTCCGGAAGCCGCATAGTCGCCCATGGAAACTACGAATGGCTTGCCTTTCGACTTAAAATAGTCAAGCGCCTCTCCTATCTGTTCGCTTCCGAATACCGAACCGCCAGGAGAATTGACGCGAAGCACCAAAGCCTTCACTTCGTCGTCGTCAGCAAGGTCTGTGATCTGCGGGACAAGTCTGTAGCAGTCTATACCGCTCTTCGAATGCTCCGCGATCTCGCCCGTAGCATAGAGCACTGCCACTTTCGCCTTGCTTCCATAGGCCTTGCCCCAGTCGGAATTGTCGGAAAGTTCTTCAGGCGTATAATACACTACGTCTTCTCCGTCCTTACCTACGATGCGTCCTACGATATCGTCGATCTGACGCTCATAAGCAAGACGGTCAACGAATCCCTGCTTCAACACTTCGGATGTAGGCTTGAAAACTATGAATTCATCCGCCGCTTTATTGAGCGAGCTATCGTTGAGCGAACTCCTTCCTTCCGCCACGGCTTCGCCGATATATCTCCACATGTTGCCGTAGAGCGTATCGAGCTGGGCGCGTGCGGGAGCACTCATCTCGTTGGAGATGTATGGTTCGGCCGCAGACTTGAACGTACCGACCTTGACAAGAGTCATCTTTATCCCCACCTTGTCAAGAAAATCCTTGAAGAACAGAGAAGTGCCTCCAAGACCCGATATCTCCAGGGCTCCTCCCGGATTCAGGAAAAGGCTGTCGGCCTGGGCCGCCACGAAATAGTCGCCCATCGTCATAGCGTCGGCATATGCATAGACTTTCTTTCCGCTCTTCTTGAAGTCGGCTACAGCCTGCCTGATGGCGTTGAGGGTAGCCGGAGATGCCGAGGGATGGCCGCATTTGATATACATGGCCTTGATCTTATCAGACTCCTTTCCTTCGCGGATGCCGTCGATCAGCACATTGAGCGCTGTAGGGGACTCTACACCTGAACCCATGACAAGGGATGCGAAATCAATCTGTCCCGTCTCAGGAGTCTCAATGATAGTGCCGGAAAGGTCGAGAAGAAGGACTGAATCCGAATCCACTTTAGTAGATCTGCCCCCTTCGTCAGATGCACCAAGGCGCACCGCCACTCCTATCGCCACGACCACAGCCACGACACAGAAGAGCACCAGAGCAATCCAGGCTCCTATGAAAGAAGACAGAAGATTGAGAAAGAATTTCTTTAACATCTGTTAGAATTTATATTTGAGATTTGAGAATTCAGATTCACAATAGACCGACCGCATCACAGGGATGCGATAACGCCCTTGATCTCTTCGGCAAGCTGCTGAGCCTTCTCCATAGTCTCAGCCTCGCTGTAGATGCGAATGATCGGCTCGGTATTTGACTTGCGCAGATGCACCCACGACTCAGGAAAGTCGATCTTGACACCGTCGATATCCGTGATGTCGCAACCCTCGAACTTCACTTTTACAGCTTCGAGAATAGCGTCGACATCTATGTCGGGCGTAAGTTCTATCTTGTTTTTAGCTATCTGATAGGGAGGATATGTCTGCTTGAGTTCGCTTACCTTTTTGCCCGACTTAGCCAGCAAAGTAAGGAATATGGCAACCCCTACAAGCGCGTCACGGCCATAATGCAGTTCAGGATAAATCACACCGCCGTTGCCCTCGCCGCCGATTACAGCGCCAGTCTCCTTCATCTTAGCCACAACGTTGACCTCACCTACTGCAGCCGCATTGTATTCGCATCCGTGGCGACGGGTCACGTCGCGAAGCGCCCGGGAGCTGCTGAGGTTTGACACTGTGGAGCCGGGAGTATGCGAGAGAATATAGTCGGCCACAGCCACAAGAGTATATTCCTCTACAAACATCTCGCCGTTTTCCATCACGATAGCCAGACGGTCTACGTCAGGATCTACTACGAAACCAACGTCGGCCCTGCCGCTCATCATCAGATCGGCGATTTGGGTGAGGTTTTCCGGGATTGGCTCCGGAGTATGGGCGAAGTGGCCGTGTGGCTCACAGTTCAATTCAACCACTTCCTTCACGCCAAGCTCACGAAGCAGTCGCGGAATCACAACGCCACCTACCGAGTTGACGGCATCCACCGCCACAGTGAATCCAGCCTTTCGGATAGCTTCCACATCTACGATGGGCAGGGCCTTTACCATCTCGATATGGCGCTGACCCCAAGTATCGTTTACATACTCCGATCCGAGATCCATCACATCGGCGAAAGTGAAGTCTTCTTCATCAGCAATGCGGATCACCTCTTTGCCTGCCGCATCAGTAAGGAACTCTCCGTTGCGGTCAAGAAGCTTAAGCGCGTTCCACTGTACGGGATTGTGGCTTGCCGTCAAGATAAGGCCTCCGTCGGCTCCTTCGCCGGTCACGGCGAGTTCCGTAGTTGGAGTAGTGGCGAGGCCTATGTTGATTACATCGAATCCCATCGCCATCAGTGTGCCCACTACGAGATGAGACACCATCTTACCAGAGATTCTGGCGTCGCGACCCACAACTATACGGCCGGTCTTTCCACCATTGACATTTTTTATATACTGTGCGTAAGCTGCCGTAAACCTGACGATATCTACACCGCCAAGGCCTTCGCCGCTCCGGCCGCCGATAGTGCCGCGGATACCGGATATTGATTTAATCAGACTCATATATTTGTATTTTATTAGTTTTCCTATGTTAGTGTCAAGCAGTGCTCACCTTAAGGACGCATCAATACTCGGCCTTGAAATAACGCACGTTTACCTTGTAAGGTATGCAGGTGGTGTTTTCCGAAGAGAAACCATAGTAAGATTTCAACAGAATATTGACCTCTGAGTTGTAGCCCAGATAGCTTACCGGAAGCTGCATTCCCGACCCATAGGTTGTCGATGAACTGACACTATAGTTATTGAAGATGAAATAAGTGTCGACTATAGGCGTGATGAAATTTTCCTGGTTGCCTTCGCCGGCAATATCCAAAGTATTGCTGCTATACATTGCATCCACATTCCAGCGGGTAAATGTGAAATATACCTGGTCGCCGGTCTCGGGAATATCGCGGTCTTTGGGAGCGTTTGCCTTCACCACCTGCATGTAGATGTAGCCATCGTCGTCCATCTTATAGTAGGGAGCATCCGGACCGGTGATAAACACACTATCGGCCGGAATATCGTTGCACACGGTCTGCTGGGCGAGAAACCAGTTGCTGGCCTTCTGCTCTTTCTTGAGCAGGTCTGAGTAGCTCTCGGTCTTGCTGCAAGAAGAGACGAACAGTACCGTCACCATCGCGGCTACAAGTGAGAATTTTAATTTTATGTTCATATCGTCGTTGTTCTGTCTTTGTTTTTTACGCTGGGGTTAATCGTGACTGAAAGTCATATTTCAAAGTAATCAAGCTTCTCGGTGCGGCCTTTGAGGAAATGAGAGTATTTCGGGAATGAATCCACAAGTATTCGGCGGCACTCTTCGAGCGAGCCATGAAACTCGGCGCCTGCAGCCATCACGTGTCCGCCGCCTCCGAAGAGCTCCTTACACATAAGATTGACGGGGAAATCCATTACGCTTCTTGCCGACACCTTCACGCAATCACTGTCTTCACGAAGGAAGAAACTGAAAGTGACGCCACGTATCTCAGTCGGACGGTTTACGATACCTTCCGTATCTCCTTTCTCATAGTGGAACCTTTCGCATTCCGCCTTATCAAGACATATCACGGATCCATGGAATTCAGGAAACACCTCAAGCTTCTCGGAAAGCGCGTAGGCTTCAAGCAACAGAGCACCGTAGCTTTTCTCCATCAGGGCCAACCTTACAATCCTGTTTTTGTCGCATCCCTTCTCAAGCAGGCGCTGCAGAATCTCATATATATCCGGACTCTGGCAGTTTACTGTAAAGTTCTTGGTATCGGTGATCATTCCCGTCAGCAGACAAGTGGCCGATTCAAGAGACATCTCTGAATAGAGTCCCAATTCAGCCATGATACGAAATGAAAGCTCGCAAGTGCTCGACATCTCAGGAAAAGAAAACACAAGATCGGCGAAAGAACCAGGCTCCACATGATGATCGATCAGCACCTTCGGACATACGCACTCATCAAGCAGACGCTGCATCCTGTCGAGGCGTGAAGGCTGATTGAAGTCACATCCTATCACGAGGTCGGCATCACGGAAAAGCTTACCGCAATACTCCTCATGGCGCGTGAAGACGGCCATACGGTCAAACCCGGGAAGAAACGAAAGCGAGCGAGGCGCGTTGTCGGGAATCACGACCGCCACAGACTTGCCCAAGCTCTCAAGCAAATGCATCCAACCAAGAGTGCTGCCTATTGCGTCTCCATCCGGACGGACATGGCACGTAAGCACTATCTGCCCCACTCCTTCAAGAAGCCTGGCGAATTTATCGACTGTTCGGGTATCCAATATTCTATTCATTAATATTCAAGTATTTACCATCATCACAACCTCAATTAAGAAGTCATGAGTAAGTGCGATTCACCCAAAAATCACATCCTTTTAAGTATTTCAAAAGGCAAAGATAGCAATTTTTACCGAATTTTTAGTAATTTTGCAGTATAATTCTTCATCCCGACAGGGTATTTTTATAATCCAACATATACACCATGCATTCTCGACAGGAAAAATTAGACGCTTTCGGAAGGCTTCTCGACGTGCTCGACACGCTTCGTGAGAAATGTCCGTGGGACAGGAAACAGACCAACGAATCGCTTCGTCCCAACACCATAGAAGAGGTCTACGAACTATACGACGCACTTATGGCGGATGATGTCCGCAACATAAAGAAAGAACTCGGCGACGTTCTACTGCACGTGGCATTCTACAGCAAGATAGCCGACGAGAAGGGCCAGTTTGACATAGCCGATGTGTGCGACAGCCTTGCCGACAAGCTCATCTTCCGTCATCCTCATATCTACGGCGAGGTGAAGGCCGACACGGCCGACGCTGTCGCCGATAACTGGGAGCAGATCAAGCTGAAGGAGAAAGACGGAAATAAGACGGTGCTCTCGGGAGTGCCTTCAGCCCTTCCCGCCCTCGTGAAGGCTTACCGCATTCAGGAGAAAGCAGCTCATGTAGGTTTCGACTGGGACTCGCCGGATCAAGTATGGGATAAAGTAAAGGAAGAGATCTCGGAAGTGGAGGCTGAAATCAAGGCCGGCAACATCGACGGCACTGAAAAGGAATTCGGAGACCTCTTCTTCTCTGTGGTCAACGCGGCAAGGCTTTACGGCGTAGTACCAGAAAACGCGCTCGAACTGACCAACCGCAAATTCATACGCCGCTTCAACTATCTCGAGGCGAAAGCCAAGGAAGCAGGACGCAGCCTCAAGGACATGACACTCGGCGAGATGGACGAAATCTGGAACGAGGCAAAGCGGATGGAATGACGCCTTGAGGCATTCAAATACAGTGTAGATGAATTTTGAAAAGAGACAGCAATAATGATACTGTGCATCACTGAGAAACCGAGCGTAGGAGCCGACATAGCTAAAATCCTCGGAGCAGGCGTCAGAAGAGACGGCTACTTCGAGGGCATCGACTATTGCGTAACATGGACTTTCGGCCACCTCTGCGAGCTGAAAGACCCTGCGGACTACACCCC
>CAMWMK010000047.1 GCA_947175295.1 uncultured Porphyromonadaceae bacterium | reverse complement strand
GTAGCGGCGAGGCTTGTCGCTGCCGCCATTGTCGAAGCGTCGCGGTTTGTCGTCGCTGTATCTGCGCGGCTTCTCACTGTCGTCGAAGCGGAACGGGCGCTCATCGCCGTCAAACCTGTCAGACGCATCGCGGTCGTTGTATCGGCGGGGTCTGTCGTCGATCATGCGCTTCTGGCGGTCGCCTTTCGGGGAGTCTTTTTTGCGGCTTTTTCCGTCGTAGCGTCTGGCGTCGTCTTCCCACTCCTTGTCGGTCATGCGGCGCACCTTGTGGCCTTCCTGCTTTGCCGAAGAGTGCTTCACCGAGCCTCCCTCGGCGCGGAAATCATTGTAGGCGCCAGAGAACATCACGTATTCGTTGAGCGTGCATTCGAGTCCGCCGTTGAGGAGGGGATATTTCACCGACGGCTTCAGGCCGATGTCTTTCATGAAGCCTTCCTCGAGTCCGATGATCCAGGCGTTCCAGCCCTCGAAGTTGTTTTTCAGGCAGGAGCCTATCGTGCGGTAGAGGGCCTGGGCTGTCATGTTGGTGGGATTGATGCGCTGTCCGTATGGCGGATTCATGACGAGGACACCTTCGGGAGCGTTGTCGGTCCATTCCTCGATGCTCCTGCATGTCACTTCCACCATATTCTCCACCTTTGCGCTCTTCACGTTGCGGCGCGCTATCTTGACCACCTCGGCGTCGATATCGCCGCCGTAGATCTTATATGCGAAGTCACGCTCCGCGCTGTCGTCGTTGTATATCTCCTCGAAAAGCTCGGCGTCGAAGTCTTCCCAGGTCTCGAATGCGAACTTCTCGCGGTAGATGCCGGGATTGATGTTGGCGGCGATGAGGGCGGCCTCGATGAGGAAAGTTCCGGATCCGCACATAGGGTCGGCGAAGTCGCAGTCTCCCTTCCATCCGGTCAGCATTATGATGCCGGCTGCGAGCACCTCATTGATCGGAGCTTCGGTATTCTCCACTTTGTAGCCTCGCTTCGAGAGGGGCTCGCCGCTGGAGTCGAGTGAGATCGTCACCCTGTTTTCCGAGATATGCACGTTGAGCTGTATGTCGGCGCCCTGGAGGCGAATTGAGGGCCGGCGTCCGCAGATGTCGTTGAAGTGGTCGACGATGCCGTCCTTGACGCGGTAAGTGACAAACTTGGAGTGGGTGAAGTCGGCGCTCGACACCGTGGAATCGATCGAGAAGGTAGAGTCGGGAGTCATGTATTTCTCCCATTCCACCTCGCGCACGGCGTCGTATAGTTCGTCGGGATTGGAAGCCGTAAACTTCACTATCGGTTTCAGTATTCTCAGTGCGGTGCGGCAGCAGATGTTAGCCTTATACATCAAGGCGAGGTCGCCGTCAAACTGCACCATGCGTTTGCCGACTTCTACGTTCTCCGCCCCGAGCCCGATAAGCTCGTCGCGCAGCACTTCCTCAAGACCCTGGAAGGTCTTGGCCACCATCTGGAATGTCTGTGGTGTGGATTGAGAATTCATCTGGTCTATTTAAAAATTTATGATATTATTGTTTTGGTTGTCTGAGTCGGGTTTGGGCTTTGGTGCGTAATCGCTTTTGCCTGTAGGAGGCTGCGGGCGCTGCGGGGCTGCGCTCCGCTGCTCCTTTCCGTCGGATATCTGGCGCAGCTCGTCGAGCAGTAGCGGGTCGCGACCGAACGTCGGTATCCTCTCGAGGAGGGCCACCACCTCGTAGTTGTCATACTGCGACGGATCGAGCACCGCGTATTTCGCCTTGTTGGCGTCTCGGAGCTGCTGCTTCAGCTTCTCCGGGCCGTAGATCTCGGCGATGCGTCGCTGCATCTCCTCCTCCTTCTTGGCATTCTCCACGGCATCCTGGTGGGTCTCGCCGAAGAGCACCACGTTTTCGTCGGGTTTCTTCTTGTCTTCCTTACCGCTGACATCGCCTTCGATGAGCGTCAGGTCGAATCCGGATGCGAGTATGGTGACCTTCAGCTTGTCGCCGAGTTCAGGATTGTCGGCGATACCCCATTTGACGTCGATCGTGCTTGGGAGTTTTGAAGTGAAGGCGTAAATCTCGGTCATCTCCTGGGCCGTGATGGGGCGCTCGCTGTTGCGGTTGCAGGAGAACTTGAGCAGCAGCCTCTGCGATGTGTTGACATCGTGCTTCTTCATCAGGGGGGAGTGGAGGGCGTTGCGTATGGCGTTTGTGATGCGGTGGTCGCCCTCTCCGTAGGCAGTGGCTATGATGGCGGTCTTGGAGTTGCGGAGAGTAGCCTTTACGTCTTCGAAATCGACATTGATGTAGCACTCCTCGCTGATGATCTCTGAGATGGATCGGGCAGCGTTGGCGAGGGTGTCGTCGGCCTTCTCGAAGGCGTTGAAGAAGTTAAGGTCGGGATAGATCTCGATGAGGTTCTCGTTGTTGATGACCAGGAGGGCGTCGACGTGCTGCTGCATCCTTTTCGCTCCCTCGATGGCCTTCATGATCTTTTTGGGGCCTTCGAAGAGGAATGGGATTGTCACGATTCCGATGGTCAGTTTCTGCTCCTCCTTCGCGATCTTCGCCACTACGGGAGCGGCCCCGGTGCCGGTGCCGCCGCCCATTCCGGCGGTTATGAACACCATTTCGGTGTTCTTGTCGAAAAGGGCGCGTATTTCCTCGGTGGATGCTTCGGCACACATTCGCCCCGTGTCGGGGTCGTTGCCTGCTCCGCGACCGTGAGTGACTTCATAGCCGAGTATGAGCTGGTCGGGCACAGGCGACATCCTGAGCGCCTGGTCGTCGGTGTTGCAGACCACGAAGTTGACGTTCGGGATATTCTGGCGATACATGTAGTTGACGGCATTGTCGCCGCCGCCGCCCACTCCGATCACCTTTATGATGGCCGACGTTGCGTCGTCTATGAATTCAGATTGATTTGATATGTCGTTTAGATAATCTTCCATATAATATAGAGTCGATTTGAGGTAGTGAGGTAGGTGGGTCAGATGAGCTCTTCGCCATCATCATCGTCGCCGAGAGGGGTGAAGAACTTGCTTATCGTTTCCCAGAAAGGACGCTTCTTCTTCTTAGGCTCTCTCTTGGGCTCTTCCGGCTGTTTCGGCTCCTCGACCGGCTGTTCGGGCTCGGGCTCGGGAGCGGCCGGAAGCCGGAGGCAGTCTTCGTCGGCGACTTTTGCTCCTTCATACATGATTGCGGCCACCTGCAGGCATTCCATCCCCTGTGCGCTCGGGTCGCTGAGCCTTATGGTGGGGGGCAGTGTGGCCATCCTCACCTTCAGGCCGGAGAATTTCTCGATTAGTTCGGCGATGCCGTTGAGCCTTGCTCCGCCACCGCAGATGACGATGCCTTCCGGTATGTCTTTCTCCGTCAGGTGGGCGTATCTGATCTGCTCCACAATGTTGGCAACGATCTCCTCGGCGCGGGCCACGACATAGTTGGATATCTGCGACAGCTTATGGGGCCCCACCATTTCCTGCGATGGAGTGGCAGGAGCCAGGGCGTTGCCGAATGTGACCTTGAGGTCTTCCGCCTTGTCTTCGATCACGTTGAGGGCCTTAAGGTCGAGGGTTATGTTGCGTCCTCCGAGGGGGAGTGTGGCGTAGTATACGAGGTTGCCGCGCGTGTAGATCGTGACGCTCGTGGTCTCGGCGCCGATGTCTACGAGCATGCATCCGAGTTTCTTCTCGTGCTCGTTGAGCACGATTTCGGCTGTGGCGAGGGGAGTGATGACTATTTTCTTCAGGTTTATGTCGAAGTCGAGTTTGTCGCGCACCACTCGCCTGAGATTGTTCTGCATGGCCGGGCGTGCAACGATTATGTCGTAGATGGCTGTGATGTTGTTGCCCATCATGCCCATGGGGCGATGGGTCTCGGTGCGTCCCACCGTGAATATGCGGGGCACGGCATCGACTACTTCGAGGGAGTTGTCGATTTCCGCTTCGAGCGCCTTCTTCCTGAGTCGGCTGATGATGTCGGGAGTGATTTCCGAGTCGTCGGGGAGGGAAAGGCTTACTTCCTTCTCGATGCTCCTCAGCGAGCGACCTGAGAGCCCGGCATAGACTGCCGTGATCTCACGGGGCGCGATGTTGGGGCGCCTCTCGAGGCGTTCGATGACGCGGTTGATCAGGACGGATGTCTCTTCGGCATTCTGGATAAGGCCGTACCTCACGGAGTCGAGGCTTCTTTCCCGCTCGACCGCGAGGATTTCCAGCTGTCCGCTCCTGCCCATGACGCCGATGGCGCCAATTACTTTCGAACTGCTTATTTCAAGTGCTGCTATATATCTGTCTGTAGCCATGTATCTTCTTTATCCGTTTTCCTGTGCGGAATTCTGAGTGTTAATATTCGCCACCTCCGGGAGAGTGGCTTCTTCGAGGTCGACACCGTCGTCGTCCGCCGCGCCGTGGGTAGGGATCGCCTTGTTGCGGCGTGTGGCCACGATCTGGCTTTTGAATTTGACGGAGATCGTGTCGTAAGTGTTCCATCCCTTAGCGGGGAGAACATCTCGGTATGCCGCCAGGATGGCGGCTTTCTTCTCGGCCATCCTTGTGGAGTCGCCGAAGTTGATGACGTGTCCCTGAAGGCGCGGAATGATCAGTATGTCGTTGGGCCCGTCGATCTTGTAGGCCGCGATGAGCGGACTGAGATCGGGGTCGGCTCCGGCGAATCTGATCACTGAGAGAGCAGCCGGGATGACGCTTTCGTATTTATGGGGTGCGATGAGCACCGGGACGTCGATGTAGAACTCTGCGTCCGCGAAGATCCTTTTGCCAGCCCGGTTGATGTAGAAGCTCCGGGCGGAGTCGGAGAATACCCTCACCTCGGCCTTTATGGGCGTGATGGTGATGCGCAGCCGGCTGTCGGGATTGAAGGAGCATTCCACCGATTCGAAATTGGAGAATCGTCCCAGATAGTCTTCGAGCCCCTTGAGGTCGATGCTGTCGAGGCGTTCTCCCTTCAGCTTACGGCCGTATTTCGCCAGCTGGGAGTTGACTCCCTGTGTCAGTACGCTGTCGGGCAGGGTATTCCCTATGATGCGGAGGTCTATGCCGGGGCATACACGCTTCGCGTTCTCCTCATGTACGAACGCGAAAGCGAGTGCCACATATCCCAGCAGCACCGCACATAAGACCGTTTTTAAGATCGTCTTCCACATATCTTTTCCTTCCATCTCCATCCCCCTTTATAGGTGGTTATATATAACAAACTACATATCAATCACTTGTGGTGATGATACGGCAGATTTCGGGCAGCAAGACGTTGAGGTCGGCCGCTCCGAGAGTCATAAGCACTTCAAAATTACTATTTTTTATCAAATTAAGCAAATTTTTTCGCTCACAAAATATTTTATTTTTGCATTTCACGTCTTTCAGGACCATTTCCGAGTCGACGCCTTCGATCGGGAGTTCGCGGGCCGGATATATCTCGGTCATGATCACGCGGTCGGCCTCGGAGAGCGATTCGGCGAATTGCGGAGCGAAGTCGCGGGTGCGGGTATAGAGGTGGGGCTGGAAGATGACTGCGATCTCCTTGCCCGGATATAGCTTCCTGACCGATTCGATCGATGCCTTCACCTCGGCGGGGGAGTGGGCGTAGTCGTCGATGACGGCGGTATGGCTGTCGGTGATTCCATCGAGCCATATCTGGAAGCGTCGTTCGGCTCCCTTGAAGGAAGCGAGGCCCTTGCGGATCTCCTCCGGGGAAGCTCCGGCATGCCATGCGGCGGCTGCGGCGGCCACGGAGTTGTCTATGTTGATCTCTACCGGCACTCCGAGGCTTACGTCGGAGATTTCGGTCTGCGGGCCATGTATGTCGATGGTCAGGGAGCCCTGGCCCCACCTGACATTGTCGGCATACCACTGTCCGCGCTCACCCTCCTTCCAGCGGTGGCCGCTGTAGGTCTCGAGCCTTACGTCGGGGCCGATGCGGGGTATGAGCTTAAGGCCTGTATGCATGATGAGGAATCCACCGGGGCGTATCAGCTCCGTGAAGCGGGCGAACCCCTCCAGATATCCGGCTTCGTCGCCGTAGATGTCGAGATGGTCGGGATCGGTGGAAGTGATTACTGCGAGCCAAGGATGCAGCTGATGGAAAGAGCGGTCGTATTCGTCGGCCTCGATCACCGAGTAGCGGCTGCCGCGCGAGAGCATGAGGTTGCTTCCGGTGTTGCGTAGTATGCCACCGAGAAACGCGTTGCAGCCTCCCGGAGTCTGCTCCAGGATCCATGCGGTCATGGAGGAAGTAGTGGTCTTGCCGTGAGATCCGGCGATGCATATGCCGTCGGTATCCGCCGTGATGAGGCCCAGCACAGCGGCCCTCTTCACGGGGGAGAAACCGAGCTCGCGGAATCGGTTGAGGATTCTGTTGTCGGCTCCTACGGCCGGGGTATAGACCACGAGCGTGTCTTCCGGATCGGTCATTCCGGCCGGAATGAGGGAGGGGTCGTCGTCAAACACCAGTTCGGCTCCTTCGGCGCGCAAGGCGTCGGTGAGGCGGGTGGAAGTGCGGTCGTAGCCGGCTATGCGGCATCCTTTCGAAAGGAAATACCTCACGAGGTTGGCCATGCCTATGCCGCCGGCGCCTACGAAGTAAAGGTTGGAGGGTATGTTCATTGCAGTATCTTCACTATTTCGTCTACGATCAATTCGTCGGAATCGGGGAGAGCGAGCTTCTTGATGGCGGTGCTCATGCGCTGCAGGCGGTCTTTGTCGGCTATCAGCGATATGATCTCGGGGATGAGTCGTTGGCGGGCCTCGGCGTCGGTGACGAGCAGTGCCGCTCCCTTGTCGGATAGGGCGCGTGCGTTTTTCGTCTGATGGTCTTCCGCCACATTTGGACTCGGCACCAGTATGCAGGGCTTTCCGAGCAGCTCGAGCTCGCTGATGGATCCGGCTCCGGCCCTTGAGACCACGAGGTCGGCCGCGGCGTATGCTGCGGCCATGTCGGAGATGAACTTCGTCACCACAATGCCGTTGAGGTGCTTGACGGCCGCCGTCCCGCGGTCGCCGAAGTACTTTCCCGTCTGCCATATCACCTGTATACCCTCGTCATAGAGGCTGCGTATTCCTTCCTCCATGCTTTCGTTGAGGGTCAGGGCACCGAGGCTTCCGCCCACTACGAGCACGGTCGGTAGCTTCGGATTGAGCCCCAGCCTCTGCCTTGCCTGCTCCTTGGAGATACTCTTCGACAGGAGGTCCTTGCGCACGGGATTGCCGGTAAGCACGATTTTGTCGGCCGGGAAAAAGCGCTCCATTTCCGGATAGGCCACGCATATCCTGTCGGCTTTCCTGGCCAGGAGTTTGTTGGTCACTCCGGCATAGGAGTTCTGCTCCTGGAGGAGAGTCGGCACTCCTGCCCTTTGGGCGGCCTTCAGGGTAGGCCCGGAGCAGTATCCTCCCACTCCGATGGCGATGTCGGGCTTGAAGTCGGCCACGATCCTTCGCGCCATGGCTATGGAGCGGCGGAGCTTCAGGAGCACTCCGAAGTTCTTGAATATGTTCCGGCGGTCGAATCCGGCTACCGGCAGCCCTTTGATCTCGTAGCCGGCGGCGGGGACGCGCTCCATCTCCATTCTGTCTTCTGCCCCTACGAACAGGATTTCGGCGTTGAGTCGCTCCTTGAGCGCATTGGCGATGCTGAGAGCCGGGAAGATATGGCCGCCGGTGCCACCTCCGCTTATCAGGATTCTGTATCTGTCTTTTTTCATTTCTTATGCATTGTGGGATCAGTTGTCGGCGGAGGCGTTGATGGCGTTGAGGTCTTCGCCGAGGTGGCGGGCCTCCACGTTGTCGCGGTCGGACTTGCCTTCCGCCTGGCGTGTGGCATATCTGGAGACTGAGAGCATGATGCCGATGGCCACGCTCATGACGAGCACCGAAGTTCCGCCCTTGGAGATAAGGGGGAGCGGCTGTCCGGAGACTGGGAAGAGACCCGTGACGATGGCCATGTGTACGAGCGCCTGGAACACTATGAGGATCGCGCATCCCAGGATCAGGAATGCCGGGAGGGCGCGCGTCAGGTGATATGCCACATATCCGGCCCTCGCCAGCAGCAGGAGATAGAGGATCATCAGCAATATGCCTCCGACGAGTCCGAGCTCTTCGATGACGATGCTGTAGATATAGTCGGAGAAGGCGAGGGGGAGGCGTACGCTTTCACGCGAGTTGCCCAGACCTTTTCCGAACACTCCGCCGCGTGCCTGCGCGAGCTTCGCCATCACCACCTGGCGGTTTTCATCCGTCAGTTCGTCTTCGGGATGCACGCCTATGAAGTGCCGCACGATACGGTTCTTATGAGTCTGCGATCCGATGGTGTGGTCGCCGCCGCCGGTATTGACCACTTCCTCCGTCTGGCCTACCTTGTCGAATTCCGACGACTTGTTGATGACCCTCGTGAAGAGGTAGAAGACTCCGAAGAGGGCGCCGTAGATCAGGAATATGGCTACGATCTTCTTCACTGGGATGCCGCATATCAGAAACATGGATATGCTGACCACCATCACGAGCAGCGTGTTGGTGAGGCCGTTGAGGGCGAGCAGTCCGCCGAATGCGGCTACTATCACCGCAGAGATTACGATGCCGCTCGTCTTTACGTCGTGGCGCTTCTGGCTTTTCGCCAGGATGGCCGCGAGCCAGATGATCACCGTCAGCTTCACTATCTCGGGAGGCTGCACGGTGAAGGGGCCGAGCATGAATGCACGCTGCGCGCCGTTGATCTCGACACCCATGAAAGTGGAGTAGGCGAGCGCGAGCCAAGACAGAATGCCTATGAGTCCGGCGAAGCGCGTGA
The DNA here is from genome assembly GCA_947175295.1 of uncultured Porphyromonadaceae bacterium. GTDB lineage: Bacteria > Bacteroidota > Bacteroidia > Bacteroidales > Muribaculaceae > Lepagella. The sequence goes on along the minus strand of CAMWMK010000047.1, from coordinate 17,383 downwards.
TGTAGCCGTAATGTGTGCGCTGTACGAGCCATAGCAGTACGAATCCGATGCCGAGAAACATGCCGTGGCGTATGAGGGGCGCGTATACGTTTGAACCCACCACCTCGGCAGCCGAGGCGCTGTAGAGCTCTATTATGGAGAAGAGCAGGAGCATGAGGTAGATGCCCCAGATATAAGGGTCGCTCTTGAGAGCTGTCGCTACGGTCTCGTTAGTCTTGCGGGAGGCCTTGCGTGCTTTCTTCGGCGCTGGCGGCTCTACGGGCACTCCGTCGATCGATTCGCGGATGTAGAGTCCGTTTTGGTTGTTTTGTGCCATTTGCGTTGTGGGGTTGTGAAGTTATGGGGATTGGAGTCAGAGATTGTTGACGGCATCCTTGAATCGGCGTCCGCGGTCTTCGTAGCTCTTGAAGAGGTCGAAGCTTGCGCAGCAGGGAGATAGGAGCACTGTGTCGCCGTCGGCGGCGAGTTCGCGGCAAGCCTTCACGGCTTCGGGGAGCGAGTGGCAATCGCGTATCTCCTTCACTTCCTTTCCGAAGAAGTCGAGGAGCTTGGAGTTGTCCTTACCCATGCATACGATGGCTTTCACCTTCTCCCTGACGAGGGGCAGGATCTCCGAGTAGTCGTTGCCCTTGTCTTTTCCTCCGAGGATGAGCACGGTCGGGGTGCGCATGCTGTCGAGGGCATACCATGTGGAGTTGACGTTGGTGGCCTTGGAGTCGTTGATCCACCGCACTCCGTCGAGCTCCCGCACGAATTCAAGCCTATGCTCCACGGCCTCGAAGTCTCCGAGGGCAGTGCGTATCGTGTCGCTCTTTATGGAGAGGAGGCTTGCCGAGATTCCGGCCGCCATGGAGTTGTACAGGTTGTGGCGTCCCTTCAGAGATATGCGGTCGCGGGGGATGTCCCACGTCTCGCCGGGAATCTCGAAGTGTACTATGCCGTCTTCGTCTTCCCAGGCTACGGAGTCGGGGGTATAGGTGTCGGAAAAGGGCATCAGGCGCGCCTCGCTCTGCATGGCCTTCACCTGGGCTGTGACGATAGGGTCGCCCAGCCAGTAGACGAAGAAGTCGTCGGCCTCCTGATTGCGCGCTATGCGGAACTTCGCCCGCGTATAGTTTTCCATCTTGTGGTCGTAGCGGTCCATATGGTCGGGAGTGATGTTGAGCATCACGGCTATGTTTGCCTTGAACTCATACATGTTCTCGAGCTGGAAGCTTGAGAGCTCGATGACGTAGACATCGTGAGGCTCCTCGGCCACCTGGAGCGCCAGGCTCTTTCCTACGTTGCCGGCAAGCCCCACGTTGAGGCCCGCTTTCTTCAGTATGTGGTAGGTGAGCATCGTCGTAGTGGTCTTGCCGTTTGATCCGGTGATGCAGACCATCTTCGCGTTGGTGAACCATCCGGCGAACTCAATCTCGGATAGGATGGGGATTCCGGCCTCTGCGGCTTCCACCACCATGGGGGCCGTAGGGGGAATGCCCGGACTCTTCACGATATAGTCGGCCTTCAGCACACGTTTGCGGGAATGGCCGTTTTCCTCGAAGAGGATTCCCCTTCTCAGCATCGCGGCCCTGTATTTATCAGGAATAGGCCCGTTGTCGCTTACGAAAACGCGCATACCAAGCGCTTCGCCGAGCACTGCGGCTCCCACGCCGCTTTCGCCGGCGCCGAGCACTATGAGGGTCTTTCCTTCGAAGTCTTTCCAGTTTTTCATATATAATATATCGTTTATACTATAAGTAGTAAGTAGTAATGCATAACGGGCGACTGCTATCGTATCTTTAGGGTGACGAAAGTCAGCGCCGCCAGCAGGATTCCGATGATCCAGAAGCGCACCACGATCTTCGATTCCGGTATGGGCTGCTTCGGGAAATTGATGAGGCACTGTATCGCCGGGTCGCCCGCCTTCTGGAAGTGATGGTGGAGCGGAGTCATCTTGAATATCCTCCTGCCCTGGCCGTATTTCCTTTTGGTCAGCTTGAAGTATGCCACCTGCATCACTACCGAAAGGTCTTCGATGAAGAAGATGAGGCAGAGCAGGGGTATGAGCAGTTCCTTCCTGATGAGGATCGCGAATACGGCCAGGATTCCGCCGAGCATCAGCGAGCCGGTATCGCCCATGAATACCTGTGCCGGGAACGCGTTGTACCACAGGAAGCCTACAAGGGCTCCGATGAATGCCGCCGCGTAGACCACGAGTTCCTCCGATCCCGGGATATACATTATGTTGAGATAGCCCGAATAGATCACGTTGCCGCCTAAGTATGCCATCACGGCGAGCGACGTTCCGATTATGGCCGATGTTCCGGCGCAGAGTCCGTCGAGACCGTCGGTGAGGTTGGCTCCGTTGCTGACGGCCGTCACGGCCACAATCACCACTATCACGAAGATGATCCAGCCTGCGGTGTGGGCCGCGTTTTCGTCGGGAATCCAGGATGTCAGCCATTCGTAGTTGAAGTTGTTGTTCTTCACGAATGGGATTGTGGTCTCGGGCGATTTATAGACTTTCACGGGATGCACCGTGCGCTCCATGTCGGTGGTGTCGTAGGAGCTTGACGCCATCACTACGGTGGGTCCGTCGTGGGTGGCCGACGTGATTAGGGAGGCCTGGCTGAGCTCCGAGGCAGCTTCCCGCTCTGTGGTCAGGGGCACATTGCTCATCTTGATCGCCGGCGACAGCCACATCGTGAGCCCTACGAGCAGTCCGAGTCCTACCTGGCCGATAATCTTGTATTTTCCCTGCAGGCCGTCTTTGTTGTGGTATTTTATCTTCCGGTAGTCGTCGAGAAAACCGATCGCTCCTGTCCAGAGCGTGGCTATGAGCATCAGGAGCATGTAGATGTTTGTGAGGTTGCCCATCAGCAGGCATGGAATCATGATCGACGCTATGATGATGATGCCGCCCATGGTAGGGGTCCCGGTCTTCTTCATCTGACCCTCGAGTCCGAGGTTGCGCACCACTTCCCCCACCTGCATCCTCTGCAGGCGGTCGATGATGCGGCGTCCGAAGATAAGCGCTATCAGCAGTGCGAGCGTGAACGTCACTCCCGCGCGGAATGATATGTAGGTCATCAGGTGCCGCCCGGGGAAGTCGAGCGCGACTGAATCCTGTAGGTATTCGAAAATGGAGTAAAGCATTTCTTCGGGTTGGTGGGGATTATGAATTGAAGAAGGCTACGACTTCCTCTCGGTCGTCGAAGTGATGGCGCACACCCTTTATCTCCTGGTAAGGCTCATGTCCTTTTCCGGCGATGAGCACGACTCCTCCCGGAGGGCATGTGGAGAGGGCAGTCCGAATGGCCTCGCGGCGGTCGGTGATGCAGAGAGTGCGTCGGAGCTCCTCGGCGCTGAGTCCGGTCTTCATCATCGCGATGATGGATTCGGGCTCCTCGTCGCGGGGATTGTCGGAAGTAAGGATGAGCCTGTCGCTGCGGCATGCTGCCTCCTGCGCCATCATGGGGCGCTTGCCGTGGTCGCGGTTGCCTCCGGCGCCCACTACAGTGCAGATGTAGCCGTCGGCTCCGAGCACGTCGCGAATCGTATCGAGCACGTTGACGAGCGCGTCGGGCGTGTGGGCGTAGTCTACGATTGCTGTCACCCCCTGCGGTCCGCGGAATGTCTGGAATCGTCCGGCTACGGGCACGAGCCTGCTCATATTGACGAGGAGCTCATCTTTCGGGAGTCCGGAGAGATATGCCGCTCCGTAGACCGCCGTAAGGTTGTAGGCGTTGAAGCGTCCGGTAAACTGCACCTCCACCTCATTGCCGTTGAGCGAGAGGAGCGTCCCGTCGAGACGGCTTTCGATCACCCGGCCGCGGAAATCGGCGTCGCTGCGCAGCGAGTAGGTGTAGGTCTTGGCCTTGGTGTTCTGTATCATGTAGCGTCCGGCCTTGTCGTCGATGTTGACGAGGGCGAAGGCCGTCGGGGGGAGCATGTCGAAGAATGCCTTCTTGGCGTTCATGTAGTTTTCCACCGATCCGTGGTAGTCGAGATGGTCGCGGGTGAGGTTGGAGAATATGGCGCCCGTGAAGTGGAGTCCGGCTATGCGCTTCTGCTGCGCGGCATGGCTCGACACCTCCATGAATGCGTATTCGCATCCTGCCTCCACCATCTCGGCCAGCAGGCTGTTGAGGGTGATGGGGTCGGGAGTGGTGTGGGTGGTCGGGATGGCGCGGGCTCCCACATAGTTGCAGACCGTAGAGATGAGTCCGGCCTCGAATCCTTCGAGTCGCGCCATCTCGTAGAGCAGCGTGGCGGTGGTGGTCTTGCCGTTGGTGCCGGTGACGCCTACGAGCTTAAGGCTCTGCGAGGGGTGTCCGAACCAAGCCGAAGCGAGACGTCCGAGAGCGTCGGAGGAGTCTTCGACGCGGATGTAGGTGATTCCGGGCTCGAACTGCGCGGGCATCGTCTCGCAGACGATGGCGCCTACGTGGGCCGAAGCCACTACGGGTATGTATTTGTGTCCGTCGGTGGTCACTCCCCTTACGGCTACAAACATTCCTTCCTTCTGCGCCTTGCGCGAATCGCTTTCGAGGGCCACTATGTTTTTATCTGTGTCTCCCACTATTTCGAGAGGCTTGATGTCTTTTAGCAGAGTTGATAGTTTAGCTGTCATATTGTGGTTTTGCGTTATGCGTTATGTGTTTAGATGGAGAGGGTAAGCAATATCTTCTGTCCGCGTATCGCCTGGGCTCCGGGCTGTATGGACTGGCGTGTCACCCTTCCGGCTCCCTGCACCTCAACGTTGAGTCCGCGGCTCTCGAGCAGCCTGATCGCCGACCGGATGTCGAATCCCGTGACGTCGGGCACCTTGCTTGCCGGAAACTCCTTCGAAGGGGCCATCTTCCTTACCGGATGTCCGAGAGTCGAGGCGATCCTTTCGGTGTCTTTGCTTGTGGTGGCGGCTATGGTAGGGCGGTCAGACGAGACTGCTTTCCTGAGCCTGGGAGTCTCTGCGAGCATCCCGCGGGCATGCATCTTGAGGGCGATCTGCTTCATCACCTGGCCGGATGTGCGGTTTGCGCTGAGGCCTGCGGCCCCCTGCACGAGCACCATGCAGCTGTATTTAGGCTCCTCGTAAGGGAAGAAACCTGCGAAAGCGAGGCGTCGCTTGGCGGGGTTGTACTGTCCCTTCTCTACGGGAAACACCGTTCCGGTCTTGCCGACGATCTTCACCCTGTCGTCGCGCACGAGTCGTGCCGTGCCGTGTTCGCCCCATACCACTTCGTGGATGCACTGCTTCACCTTTTCGGCCGTCTGGGGGGAGCATATCTGGTCGCGGATATAGCTGATGGGGATTATGGAGTCGCCCTTCTCGGAGCGCAGCGCACGCACGAGGTGTGGCCTGACGAGGCGTCCGCGGTTGGCTATGGCGTTGTAGAACGCCAGCGTATACAATGGTGGCACCATTGTGTTGTAGCCGTAGGCCTGGCGCGCCAGGTCGAGGTGGCGTGAAGTCATGGTGATCGGCAGTCCCTTGCTGTTCTGAGCCTCCAGGCGCCTTACCTGGGGCACCTGCTCTCCGGCGATGCCGGAATTTATCCTGTCGAAGAATCCGATCGAAGCGAGGCGGTCGTAGTATTTCGCCGGGTCGGCGGCATAGCCCTTGAATATGACTCGCGCGATGCCGGTATTGCTCGACATCTCGATCACCTGCTTCATGTTCTTTACCGTCGGCGCGTGGGGGTCTTTCGTGCGCTGGAAAGGAGAGCAGTCCACAGTCTGGTTTACGCTCGAGACGAGTCCGTCTTCGAAAGCGATCATCATCGATATCGGCTTTATGACCGACCCCGGCTCGTAGGGGAGCACGGCCCGGTTGAGGGCCTCGCCGTAGGAGCCGTCGTCCATGCGTTCGATACTCGACAGGGCTACGATCTCGCCCGTCTCCACCTCCATGAGTATGGCGGTGCCCCACTCGCAGTTGGTCTCCGAGCAGATGTCCTGGAGGCTTTCCTCCACGATGTCCTGGAGGTCGATGTCGATTGTGGTCAGGAGGTCGTAGCCGGGTGTCGGGGGAGTGGTCACCCAGTTGCCGTAGCCTTTCGTCAGGGGCACCTGCTTCGCATATCCGGGCTTTCCGTAGAGGAGCGAGTCGAGGTCTTTCTCAAGGCCTGAGTAGCCGTGGATCTCGCCTTTGTGGCGGGTCTTCTCGGTCACCACCTCGTGGACCCTTCCGATGCTTCGGTTTGCCATCTTTCCGTAGGGGTAGATGCGTCGTGAGTGCTCCTCCTTATACAGGGGGCATCTGAATCCGGCTCCCTTGAAGTCGCGTATCAATACGAACTTGCGTGCCGAGTCGTACTCCTCGAGCGGACGGTTGCGCGCTATGGTCAGCGAGCGTGTGCGTCGGTCGGGGTCTTTCTCGAGTTCCTCATATAGCCTTACGCGCCATGATTTCTCAGCGCGGGTCTTGGCGTCGGCCTTCAGGGGGTCGAAGCGCGGATACCGCATGTCGAGAGTGTCGGCCAGCGAGTCGAGCTTCTCCTTCAGCTTCGATTTGGGCATGGCCTTAATCTTGTTGTGGCGCATGTCGATCTTTATGTCGCATACCCTGACGTTGCAAGCCAGGATATTTCCGTTGGAAGCGAGGATGCTTCCCCTTTCCGGCGCTATGGTGTCGATGCGCGAGAGCTGCTTTTCGGCACGTTCGTTCCAGGCGGCGGCCTCCACTACAGTGGTGCGGAACATATACCATACAATACCGAGCGCCATCGCCACGAATCCGGCGGTGATCATTCCATAGCGCATGAAGATGCGTCGTTTGTTGCTGTCTTTCTTTGCCATGGCGTGTCGTTACTGTTTAGCGGGTTTCAGTCCGTCGCATTCTATCACTACCGGGGGCTCTTCCTGATATCGGAGTCCCAGGCGCCTTTCGGTGGTCAGGCGCGTCAGTTCGGTCTCCCTGATGAGCGTCATATACCAGGCCTTCTCATGCAGCTTCTCGCTTTCTGCGCGTTCGAGCTGGCGGTTGAGCTGCTTTATTTCCGTCATTCGGGTCTTTGTGCGGTAGCGCAGACCCATCACGGCTATCAGCGCCGTGAGTATGGCGATAAGTATCCAGGCGTTTCGCTTGAAGAATTCAATCGAAACCGCCCGTCCGTCCCTCAGGTCTTCGGTGTTACGCTTCACCGTGTTGGTGACAGTCGCTCCGAATCCCCTTTTCTTTTTTTTCTTTTCTTCAGTTCCCTTCTTTTTTGTTTTCTTAGCCATCCTATTGTTATCGTTTTACGTTTTACGTTTTACGTTGTACGTTTTACGTAGTGCGTTTTGAATTAAACCTTCCGTATCAGCTCTGCGGCCCGAAGCTTCGCGCTGCGGCTTCGCGGATTGCGTTCCGTCTCTTCGGCGTCGGCCGTGATGGGCTGTCGTGTGATCTGCTTCCAGTCGCAGATCACCTTGCCGTAGAAGTCTTTCTCCAGGTTGCCTTCCGCATTGCCGGAACGGAAGAAATTCTTCACAATCCGGTCTTCCACCGAGTGGTAGGTCAGTATCACGGCCCGTCCTCCCTCCCTGAGCATGTCAGGGGCGGATGCGAGCAGCGTGGTGAGGGCTTCCATCTCGGAGTTGACTTCAATGCGCAGGGCTTGAAACACCTGTGCCATCTCCTTCTTCTCCGCTTTCGGATTGAGCGCGGGCCTTACAGCCTCGGCGAGCTGGAATGTGGTCACGACGGGGGCTTTGTCGCGGGCTGCGATTATGGCCCGTGCAGCCTTCGCCGGGTCTTTCAGGTCGGCGTAGGTGCGGAAGAGGCTCGTGAGGTCGCGCGCGTCGTAGCGTGTCAGAAGTTCGGCCGCAGTCAAGGGAGCCTTCCGGTTCATCCTCATGTCGAGCGGCGCGTCGGCGCGGAATGAGAATCCCCTGTCGGCGTCGTCGAAGTGATGGAACGAAACTCCAAGGTCGGCCAGAATGCCGTCTACCTTCTCCACTCCGTGGTAGCGTAGGAAATTGCGCATGAAGCGGAAATTGCTTCTGACAAACGTGAATCGACTGTCGTCGGGCGCGTTGGCGGCCGCATCCAGGTCCTGGTCGAAAGCGATAAGTCGTCCGTCGTGGCCGAGGCGCTGGAGTATTGCGCGGGAGTGTCCGCCGCCGCCGAATGTGGCGTCGACGTATATGCCGTCGGGCTTGATGTCGAGGCAGTCAAGCGTCTGCGGCAGAAGTGCGGGTATGTGGTATGCAGGTTCAGACATTGTCGTTGGTTCGGTGTTTTCCCTTTAAAGAAACTCTCCAGATTCGATAAATCGAATTTGGGGTGTAAAATTACAAAAAATCTTCCAAATTTGCGAATGTAAACCTTAAATATTTACAAATTTTTTCAAACGCAGTTGCCGCCCGCCTGTTTTCTCCGTCAGCCACGGCGGCTATCGGGGAATGCGCCGACGCAATTTCGCAACATGGAAACACGTTATATTGAAAACCCTCTAAACTCCCATAAATATGCGCATAGCTTTCAACTTACGACGTGTCAAACTCTCCCTTATCCTCGTCTTCCTCGCCACGCTTCCGGCTATGGCCGAGGGCCTCTGGGGCGTAAAAGCCTCTTTCGACATCAACAAGCCCGGCAAGTGGAAGGCCGGCGACTACTCCACCAAACTATATACGTCGGGCCTGGGCTTTTCCGTAGGAGGGGTCTATTCCCATTATTTCAACGACAACCTCTTCCTCGAGCCCTCCCTATCCATATTTTATGATACTTATGGGTGTGACTTCATCATCGGCGAAGGAGCGGATCAAAATTACAGTCCCGGCATATACAAGGTCGGGCTGCGTGTGCCGCTCGTATTAGGCTATACCTTCGATATCACCGATGACTTCGCCGTGTCGGTCTTCACCGGACCGGAATTCAATTACGCCTTTGCCGGCGATTACCGCTGGAAAGATAAATCCATGCAGGACATAGCGGGCGATATGCATCTCTTCGGTAAGGACGGTGCCGAGCGCCGCATCAGTTGTGCGTGGAAAGGTGGCATTGGCTTCCCCTTTTCCGATTGGCGAGTTGATTTCGAAGCCGCTGTCGGCATCTCCGACATTCTGCCGCATACCCCGTCATGCAGGGAAAACCGCTTCTCCCTCTCGCTGCTGCGCTACTTTTAGGGCATCACGGCTGCGGAAGCCACTTGGGGGCAACGAAAAAACTGCACATTCCGGCCTTTCTGAGCCACTCCTTAAAAAATGTTAACTTTTCCCTTAAGTGGCAAAAGTTAACATTTTTTTGCTTATCTTTGTGGGTGTAAAGAAGGGCAAATGTTAAATTGCTATTTCATCACATAAAACATCGCACTACAAAATGGCAAAAATAAAAGGAGCCGTCACCGTCAACAAAGAGCGGTGCAAAGGATGCAATCTATGTGTGGTCGCATGTCCGACCGACACGCTTTCGCTTCAACCGCTTGAAGTGAACGACCGTGGTTATCACTTCGCCTATATGTCCAATCCGGACGCCTGCATCGGCTGCTGCAGCTGTGCGCTCGTCTGCCCTGACGCATGCATCGAGGTATACCGCGTGAAGCTTGACTGACAATAAAAAACGCAAAACGCAAAACATATGGAAGAAGTAAGACTCATGAAGGGCAATGAGGCGATCGCCCACGCCGCCATCCGCTATGGATGCGACGGATATTTCGGCTATCCCATCACCCCTCAGTCCGAAGTCCTCGAGACGCTCGAGGCCCTGATGCCTTGGGACACTACCGGGATGGTGGTGCTTCAGGCCGAATCCGAAGTAGCGGCCATCAACATGGTCTATGGCGGAGCCGCCACAGGAAAGGCCGTGATGACATCGTCGTCGTCGCCCGGTGTCAGCCTGAAGCAGGAAGGCATATCATATATAGCGGCCTCGTCGCTCCCGGCGCTGATCCTCAACGTGATGCGCGGCGGCCCGGGCCTCGGCACCATCCAGCCCTCGCAGGCCGATTATTTCCAGGCTGTTAAGGGTGGAGGCCATGGCGACTACCATCTCATCGTGCTCGCTCCCTCTACGGTGCAGGAGATGGCAGACTTCGTAGGGCTCGGTTTCGACCTCGCTTTCAAATACTGCAACCCCGCCATGATCCTCGCCGACGGCATTGTAGGGCAGATGATGGAGAAGGTGGTGCTTCCCGAGCAGCGTCCTCGTCGCACCGACGCGGAGATCCGCGAGCAGTGTCCCTGGGCGGTCACGGGCCGTGAAGGGCGCCGCAAGCGCAATGTGGTCACTTCGCTCGAGCTCGAGTCGGACAAGATGGAGGTGATCAACCATAAGCTTCAGGAGAAATACCGCGAGATAGAAGCCAACGAGACCCGCTGGGAGGAGATCGGCACCGAAGACGCCGACTGGCTCATCGTCTCTTTCGGCTCCGTAGCCCGAATCTCTACGAAAGCCAAGGAACTGGCCGAGGAAGAGGGCCTTAAGGTAGGCGTGCTCCGCCCCATCACACTCTGGCCGTTCCCCTCGGAAGCCATCCGCAAGGCGGCTGATGGAAAGAAGGGAATCCTCGTGGTGGAGCTCAACGCGGGGCAGATGGTCGAAGACGTGCGCCTCGCCGTCCACGACGCCCTTCCCGTCAAGCATTTCGGGCGTATGGGCGGCATCATACCCTCACCCTCCGAGATCGTCAACGCCCTCAAGGGAATGGTTAATGATTAATGATCAATTATCAATGATCAATTGATAATCAATCATGATTAAACAGACAACTACAATGGAACTACAAGATATCATACGCCCCGAAAACAAGGTCTATGCGGCTCCCGAGCTTCTTGACCAGGTCCACATGCACTACTGCCCTGGCTGCAGCCATGGTGTGATCCATAAGCTCGTGGCCGAGGTGATCGCTGAGCTCGGCATCACCGAGCGTGCGGTCGGCGTGTCGCCCGTAGGCTGCGCGGTGTTTGCCTACAACTATATCGACTGCGACTGGATCGAGGCCGCGCATGGGCGCGCACCGGCCGTAGCTACCGCCGCCAGCCGCCTCTGGCCCGAAAACGTGGTGTTCACGTATCAGGGCGACGGCGACATGTCGGCCATCGGCACCGCCGAGACCATCCACGCTGCCAACCGCGGCGAGAACATCGTGATGATCTTCGTCAACAACGCGATCTACGGCATGACCGGCGGCCAGATGGCCCCGACCACCCTACTCGGCCAGAAGACGGCCACATCGCCCTATGGTCGCCGCGTAGACCTCAACGGATATCCCCTCGAGATCACCAACCTCCTGAAGGAGCTCGACGGCACCTGCTACGTCACCCGCCAGAGCGTACACACCCCCGCCAATGTGCGCAAGACGAAGGCCGCCCTCAAGAAGGCCTTCCAGAACGCCATGGAGAAGAAGGGGACCAGCGTGGTGGAGGTGGTCAGCACCTGCAATTCAGGCTGGAAGATGAGTCCCGAGAAGGCAAATGAATGGATGGCTCAGCATATGTTTGAGAAATATCCCCTCGGCGACCTCAAGCTTTCCTGACAGATCCTCAACCTCACAACTCCACAACAATGAAGACAGAAATCATAGCAGCCGGTTTCGGCGGACAGGGTGTGCTCTCAATGGGCAAGATTCTGGCCTATTCCGGCCTTATGGACGATAAGGAAGTGACCTGGATGCCTTCCTATGGTCCCGAACAGCGTGGCGGCACAGCCAACGTCACCGTGATACTCAGCGACGAACGCATATCCTCGCCGGTGCTCGACACCTACGACATCGTCATAGCCCTCAACCAGCAGAGCCTGGATAAGTTCGCTCCCCGCGTGAAGGCGGGCGGCGTGCTCATCTACGACACCAACGGCATACACAAGCACCCGACGCGCGATGACATCACCGTCTATCCGATCGACGCCATGGACGCGGCCCTCGAGCTGGGCAATACCAAGGCCTACAACATGATCGTCATGGGTGCGCTGCTTGAGGCGATGGAGTATAAGCTTCCGATGGAGAATGTGGTGAAAGGGCTCAAGAAGTCGCTTCCGGAGCGCCACCACAAGCTCATACCCCTCAACCAGCAGGCCATCGAGAAGGGCCGCACGTTATTGAAGAAATAACTATACTAAATATGCTCCGAGGGGGAGGGACGCTCAAGGCGATCCCTCCCCCTGTTTTTCCGGTAGGGCCACCGATATGTCGGGGCGGCGTCTAAGTCCATAGGCGATTCGCCGTTCATCCCGGGCGGGGACCGCCCTCTATTACATAGCGCATCCTTTGCTTCATTTCTTTCCGAAAAATTTGTCGATGATGAGGGCGATGAAGCCGTCGCCGGTCACGTTGCATGCGGTGCCGAAGCTGTCCATGGCTATGTAGAGGGCGATCATGAGGGCCTGGTCACTTTCCGAAAAACCGAGGATGCTTCCGAGGATGCCGAGTGAGGCCATGATGGCGCCTCCTGGTACTCCCGGTGCAGCCACTATGCTCACTCCCAGCATGCAGATGAAGCCGGCCATCATGCTGAAGTCGTAGGCATGGCCCTGCATTATCATCAGGGCCAGAGCGCAGCATACTATCTTCATGACGCTGCCCGACATATGGATCGTAGCGCAGAGGGGGATGACGAATCCCGCGACGTCTTCGCTCACTCCCATCTTGATGGCCTGCTTGAGCGTAACCGGAATCGTGGCGGCCGACGACTGGGTGCCGAGTGCCGTGAAATAGGCCGGCATCATCGTCCAGAGCAGCTTGAAGGGATTGCGCTTCACGAAGAGCGCGGAGATGCAGTATTGGAGTATCAGCAGTCCGATGTGGAGCGCGAAGATCACGCCTATTATCTTGGCGAAAGCCGTCAGTATTCCAACTACCTGGCCGGAGACCGTCATATTGAGGAATATGCCGAAGATGTAGAGCGGGAGCAGAGGGATTATAGCTCCGGAAATGGTCATCTCCACTATGGTGCGGAATTCATCGAAGCCACGTTTCAGTGTCTCCGCTTTCTCCATGCGCGAGAGGCATATGCCGACGGTAAAGGCCGTCACGAGCGCCGTCATCACTCCTAAGAGCGGCGGCATCTCTATGGTGAAGTAGGGTAGTAGGTCGTGCCCCTCCGCCACATCGCCGAGCGATCCCGGGGATATGAGGTGGGGGAAGACCGACTCGCCTACGGCATAGCTCAGGAATCCCGACATCAGAGTGGCGGCATAGGCTATAAGGGCTGTCCAGACGAGCATCTTCCCGGCGTTCTTTCCTATGTCGGCTATGGCCGGGGCTACGAAGCCGAGGATGATGAGCGGAATTAGGAATCCAAGGAACTGGCTGAAGATTGCGTTGAAGGTCATGAAAATCCTTCCCGCCCATTCCGGGAAGAAGCTGCCGGCCGCCACTCCGAGCCCCATTGCAATGAGGATCTTCACCAGCAGATTGACGCGAATTGGTTTCATAGGCTGTATTGTTTCATGGTTTTGGTCTAATGGTAGACCCCGCAAAGTTAACCAATAAAATCCAAATCTCCAAATTTGATTCAAGGGCGTCATTTGCGCTGAAATTCCCAAAAAATTCCATCAGAAGTGTTAAAACGGCTATTTTTGCCCTGTTTTAACACTTCTGACGACCTAAAAAATTCCATCAGCCGGAAAAATAGGTCTGTTCAAATTTGTAAGGATTGACAAAATTTTCTAATTTTGCAACCTACAACCAATACCCCGATTCTTATGGTAATTGCCCTGAAAGTAAAAAATTTCTTTTCCATCCGCGATGAGGCCGTGCTTGACTTTACCGTAGATTCCTCTTCGCGCAGGAATCAGGATCCTCTTTCCGATAATATCATCGAGTTTAATGGAGATGGTCTTGTAAACATATTAGGTCTCTTCGGAGGGAATGCCGCCGGAAAGTCGAATATCATCAAGGCCATAGCGTTTTGCAGGGATTTAGTCTTGAATTCACATCTTTCCAACGAAGGATATGAATTTGAATTCGAGCCATTCAAGTTCGGTCAGGCCATCCCTTCTGAATTCTATATAGATTTTGAGACCAAAGGCGTGGAATACGAATATTCATTTTCCATCATCAACGGCAGGATAGAGTCGGAGAGCCTTTATCATTATCCCAACAGAAGAAAGGCAAAGGTGTTTGCGCGTGAGAATGGAAATGTCTATTCCTATGGAAAGGGTATGATTCCGCGTCCGGCTGAAATAGAGGCCAATACCGGTCCTAAGACACTTTTTCTAAGCAGAGCGAGCTCGATGAACAGGGAAATCCCTCAGACTGCCTATGGTTTCTTCCTGAATGAAATGCTCACTGAAATCAAGGGAATGGACTACACTGCGGTCTCGCGTGAGGATTTTGAATTGTGTCGTCCGATACTTCTGCAGGCATTGGAGGTGAGCGACAGTGATATAGTGGATATAAGATGCGATGAATCGGTCGCGGGTAGGCTGCGGCTTCTTAGTTTCCATAAAGAGAATCCGGAGATAGCGTTTGATTTTGACAAGGAAGAATCGGAAGGTACGAAGCGGCTTCTCTCAATCCTGCTGATTCTTTTTCAGAGACTTCGCTTCGGGGTAGCTGTGTTTCTGGATGAATTCGACTTGAAGCTTCATCTTTATCTTGCTGAGTTCATACTTGATGTAGTCAGGGCCTCTAAAAGGATGCAGCTCGTCTTTACAAGCCACAATCCCATGCTTCTTGACTCCTCAAAGCTCAGGCCAGAACAAATGGTTCTGGTCACTAAGCATCCCGATGGGAATTCCGAATTCGTGCCATTGTCGGATTATGAGGGAATCGAACGAATATCCGACATCAGGAAGGCTTATCTGCAGGGCCGCTTTGACGGCGTACCCTATATCGGCAACATTCAGGCCTTGATTTCAAGCACTATTACACGGATATGAGGGAACGAAGGTTTAAAAAAACGAGGAAACCGCATAGGATGTTTCTGGTGGTATGTGAAGGAGAGACGGAGGAAGAGTATGTAAATATCCTTAAGCGTCATTTCCGCTTGCCGATAACGATAAAGACAAAAGTCAGCGGCAATACCATATGCACCCGGCTGGTCAATCAGTACCTGAAAGAAATCGGGCTATCAAAAGATGATGAATACAAGGTATTTTTCATCTACGATGCCGATGTGGACTGCATCGTGGCGAAACTCATGGAGATGCCGGGCACAGCTATTCTGTCAAATCCCTCTATAGAATTGTGGTATATCCTACATTCGAAAGACCATCGCCGCTACATATCGTCCGAGTCAATGATGAAGGAACTTTCGCTCAGCGATCCGGTATGGAAAAACTATATTAAAGGAAAACTTACTCAAGAGCAACAGCAACTTCTTCTATCAGCGTGCAAAGAGGCTATGGGGAGGGCGAAGAGACTGACCTGGCCTGGAAATCCATCGTCAAACATGCAGGATTTTATCCAGGCGCTTGAAGCTGAAAAGCGCTGAGATTGCGGGGGTATGGGTACCGCATTTAATGTAAGGGTGTAAAAAAGGTGTGGAAAATAAATTGAAAAGGGAAATTAAGGAATGAATAAGAAAAAAAAGGAAATATAAAAGCCTTGATTTTTAATAAATTAAGTGGCTTTATATTTCCTTTATTTTACCCTAAAAGTACCTCCGAGGGGAATCGAACCCCTATCTAAAGTTTAGGAAACTTCTATTCTATCCGTTGAACTACAGAGGCGGCCGGCAGTCATATGTCTTAAGTCTTGCGGCTTACGGACTGCGCGAAACGAGCGGCGCGCATGGCGCAAATCGGTTTCGGACTGCAAAGATAATAGTTTTTTTTCATTTTTGCAATTGTTAACCTTACCTATTTGCAAAAAAATTGTTAATATTATAGACGCGGCCTGTTTTTGAGTCTTTATTCCTGAGACGGGCCGGGTGATCATAAACATTCTAAGCATGAAGGAAAAGAAGATAGAGATAACATATAAGGCGGTCAGTCCGGATGAACTTCCGGCGGAAGACCGGGAACTGATCGAGCGCGCGAAGGAGATGACTTTCCGCAGCTATGCTCCCTACTCCCGCTTCCATGTGGGAGCGGCAATCCGTATGGCCGACGGCTCCATAGCAGAGGGTTCGAATCAGGAGAACGCCGCGTTTCCGTCGTCGATATGCGCGGAGCGCAACGCCTGCTGGCATGCCTCGGCCCTCCATCCCGGAATGGCTATGCGTAAGATAGCCATCGCGGCGCGCAATGTAGGCTCTATGCCGGAAGGCGAGGAAGATAAGGCTCCCTTCCAGGCTCAGCCCATCTCTCCCTGCGGAGCCTGCCGCCAGAGCCTGCTTGAATACGAGCACCTCCATGGCCCTATCGAAGTGATACTCTACGGAGCCGACGACTCCTACGTATTCCCCTCAGTCGCAAGCCTGCTGCCGTTCTCGTTTACTGAGTTTTGAGGTTGTTGGGTTGTTGGGTTGTTGGGTTATTGGGTTGTTGGGTTGTTGGGTTGTTGGGTTATTGGGTTGTTGGGGGGTTTGGGACTTTTGGGGATGTTAATATAGAAATCAATTGAAAAACACAAGAATATAATCATTATGGAAGAAATCAAAATCAACACCGAAGCGGAAAACGCCGCCGCTTCAGCACCTGAATACAACGGTCCTCACCGCGCTGGCTTCGTCAACATCGTAGGCAACCCTAACGTAGGCAAGTCTACGCTGATGAACGACCTCGTAGGGGAGCGTATCTCGATAATCACCTCCAAGGCCCAGACCACACGCCACCGCATCACGGGCATCGTCAACACCCCGGAATACCAGATCGTATTCTCCGACACTCCGGGTGTGCTTAAGCCTAAATACAAGCTTCAGGAGTCAATGCTTGAATTCTCGGAAGGGGCGCTGACCGACGCCGACATACTCCTCTACGTCTCAGACGTAGTAGAAGACCCCGAGAAAAACAAGGACTTCCTCGACCGCGTGGCCAAGGAGACAGTGCCGGTGCTCCTCGTCATCAACAAGGTAGACCTCCTCAAGAACAATGAGGAGCTCGAAGCCCTCGTAGACGCCTGGAAGAAGCGTCTTCCCAACGCTGAGATCTTCCCTGTCAGCGCCATCCAGAACTTCAATGTGGACAACCTGAAGGCCCGTATCATCGAGCTCCTTCCCCCGTCGCCACCCTTCTTCGGCAAAGACGCGCTGACCGACAAACCGATGCGTTTCTTCGTCACAGAGATCATCCGTGAGAAACTCCTCCTCAACTATGACAAGGAGATACCTTACTCGGCGGAAGTGCTCGTAGAGAAATTCGAGGAGAAGGAAAACTCCATCCACATCATGGCCGTCATCTACGTGGAGCGCGACACCCAGAAGGGCATCATCATCGGCAAGGGAGGCGAGAAGATCAAGAAAGTAGGCATCGCCGCCCGCCAGGACATCGAGAAGTTTTTCGACAAGAAGGTATATCTCGAGCTCTTCGTGAAGGTGGAGAAAGACTGGCGCAACCGCGAGAACAAGCTCCGCCAGTTCGGATACATAGAATAAA